>DASZCG010000132.1:0-13290 GCA_035943355.1 Gemmatimonadales bacterium | reverse complement strand
CCCCCCCCGCAGCCTGGTCCTTGCTCAGCGAGACGTGCACGACCGACAGGCTCTGCACCCAGTTCTTCGGCTGCACGAAGTGCACGCCGTTGATCACGGTGTCGCGAATCTCGCGGTGCGTGTGGCCGACGATCACGATGTCCGGTTTGGGGTTCACCGTGGCAAGCGCCGTTGCGTCGTTTTCGGGTCCGACGCCCGTGGTATCGTACGTCGATTGACCGAAGCCGCTGTGGATCAGGACGATCTTGAGATCGGCGCCTTCCCCATCGAGCCGGGCGAGGGCCATCGGGGCGGCTCCGGCGATGCGGCGCACCCGCGCGCGCCCGGCCAGCTGCGCCTTGTCCCATAACATCACGCCGGGCGTGGTGAACCCGGTGATGCCGACCTTCACGGGCCCGCGCGCGACGACCACCATTTGCGGAAAGAACGGCGCGCCGCTCGAGTCCTCGATGTTCGCCGAGACGTAGCGATACGTGGCCTGTTTGGCCGCGCTGCGCAGGAAGTCGACCCCAAAATCGAAATCGTGATTTCCTGGTGTGACGACATCGTACTGCAGCGCGTTCAGCGCATCGACGATCGGCTGTGGCTGGCGTTTGTCGTAGCGACCGAAGTAGGCGGCGAATGGATTGCCTTGCAGGAGATCGCCGGCATCCACCAGCACCAGGTTGTTGGGATAGCGGGCGCGCAGCGTTTCGAGCGCGGTGGCAGCGCGCGACAGCCCGCCCGGCGCGGCCGCGTCTTGGACGTAGTCCCAGCCCATCACCCGGCCGTGAATGTCGGTCGTCGCGACGATGACGATGTGCGCCGTGTCGGGCTGCGGGGCCGGGGTTGGATTTTGGAACGCGAGCAGGATCGCGGAGAGCAGAATCATAGTGGGCACAAAGTTGCCAAACCGCCGCATCCCGCGCCACTTTCCGCCGTATGGAGCTGCTCGTGGTGCGGCACGCCATCGCGGAAGCGCGTGAGACGTGGGCGGCGCGCGACGATGACCTGCGTCCGCTCACCGACGACGGCAAGAAGAAGATGAAAGAGGCCGCGAAGGGACTGCAATCGCTCGTCCCCAGGCTCGACGTCCTGGCCAGCAGCCCGCTGACCCGCGCGATGCAGACCGCGGCGATCCTCGCGAAAGTGTACGATAAACCCGCGCCCCTGGCTGTCGACTCGCTGGCACCCGGTCAGCATCCCCCGGCGTTCGCCGCGTGGCTGCGCACGCAGGCCACGCGGAAGGTGGTCGCGGTCGTCGGTCACGAGCCATCGCTCGGCACCGTCATCAGCTGGCTCACGGCCGGCATCGAGCAGTCATTCGTCGAGCTCGGCAAGGGCGGCGCTTGCCTGCTGACCCTGGGCGAGCGGATCGACGCGGGAGAGGCCATGATGGAGTGGGTAGTGCGGCCGAGTCAGCTGCGGGCCCTGGGATGACCGACCTCCCTGCTGATCTGCTCGATCGCCAAGCGGGCGAAGCCACGGGACTGCTGGCGCGGCACCATCTCGCGGATGCCGCGGCTGCGGCATCCCGGCTCACCGCTCGCGGCGACGCCGAGGCCCTGCACGACTTTCGCGTGGCGGTGCGGCGCCTGCGCGTGACGCTGCGCGCATATCCCGCCTTGCGTGAGGGCGTGGCGAAGAAGTACCGGCGCCGGCTGCGCAAACTGGTACGCGACACGAATGCGGCGCGCGACGCCGAGGCGCAGGTCGTGTGGTTCCTGGACCGCTCCGCGCAGTTCACGCCGTCGCAGCGCGCCGCGCTCGGCCCACTGCGCTCACGCCTGCGCGCGCGCCGCCGCCGGGCGCGGACCCACACGCATGTGAAATTGCAGCGTCGCTTTGCCAAGCTCGAGCGCAAGATCAGGCACGTCCTCGCCGACCTGCCGGCCGACCAGCGCGCGCCGGCTCTCCGATTTCGGGCGATCGCGGCGGCGACACTGGTCACATACGCGATGGATCTGCGGAAACGACTCGAGGGCGCGCGGCTAACCAGCGCGCCGGATCTGCACGCGACGCGTATCGCGGCGAAGCGGCTGCGGTACCTGCTCGAGCCTGTGGAAAAGAACCTCGCGCATGGCACGCGGCTACTCGAGCGCCTAAAGCAGCTCCAGGACCTCATTGGAGCCCTCACTGACGCACACGAGCTGCAGGGCGAGCTGCAGCGAGCGTCACAGACGGATCACCAGGCGGGCGTGGCGGCAGCGATGCAGCTGCTCGAAGCGGAAGTGTCCGGCTTATTGACATCAGTGCAAGCGGATTGGTCGACGGCTGGAGCGGAAATCGAGCAGGAGGTGACTGCAGCGGCTCGCCAGATCAGCCCGGTCGCGCGGCAGCCGCAACCGCATCGGCCCGCCAGACGCGCGTCGCGCGCTCCGGCCTAACTCGAGCCCTCGTCAGGCACTTTGCGCCCCCCCCCCGATGCGCCCTTGGCGCCGCGCCGCCCCCGCGGCGCGGCGGTCGTCCGGCGCGCTTCCCCTTTCCCTGTCTTCCCGTTGCGACGCAGCACCGGGACGAACAAACGATGACCGCCATGATCGACCACGTGGGCGGACCCACGCGCCAGACTGTGGAGCACGGTCTGTGATCGAATCGTCGCCCGTCCTTCCGCCGCAGTGGCCCGGCGATACGAGCCATCGGGGTTCTGGAGCCGCGCCTTGACGTTGTCGCCGAGAATCGTCGGCAGGATGCGCTCGACGATCCGCGCCTTGAGCTGCGCGTGCTCGACGGGGAACATGACCTCGATGCGCCGCACGAAGTTGCGCGGCATCCAATCGGCGCTCGCCAGGAAGACCTCGGGACTGCCGCCATTGCTGAAGTAGAACACGCGGCTGTGCTCCAAGAACCGGTCGACGATGCTGATCACGCGGATGCGGTCGGAGACGCCCGGGAGTCCGGCCCGCAGGCAGCAGATGCCGCGAATGATGAGATCGATTTCCACGCCCGCCTGCGACGCGCGATACAGCGCGTCGATGACGGCGACTTCGACCAGCGCGTTCATCTTCACGATGATGTGCGCCGGGCGCCCGGCCTCGACGTGGCGGCGTTCCCGGTCGATGAGCGCGATGACGCGCTCGCGCAGCTCGACCGGGGCAACCACGAGCTTGCGCCAGCGCCGCGACTGGGAGTAGCCGGTCAGCAGGTTGAACATCTCGCTGACGTCCTCCCCGAACGCGGGATCGGCGGTGAACAGCCCCACATCGGTGTAGACGCGGGCCGTCGTCGGGTTGTAGTTGCCGGTCGCGAGATGCACGTAGCGTTGCAGCCCGCCCCGCTCCCGCCGCACCACGAGCGCCGCTTTACAGTGGGTTTTCAAGCCGACGATGCCGTACACGACGTGGACGCCCGCCTGTTCGAGCTCGCGCGCCCAGACGATGTTGTTTTCCTCGTCGTAGCGAGCCTTCAGCTCTACCAGGGCGGTCACCTGCTTGCCGTTTTGCGCGGCGCGGGCCAGCGCGGAGATGATGGGGCTCGCGCCGCTGGTCCGGTACAACGTCTGCTTGATGGCGAGGACCTGCGGGTCATCGGCGGCGCGGTCGATGAAATCGACCACCGCGCCGAACGATTCGTACGGATGGTGAACGAGCACGTCCTGCGCGCGGATCACGTCGAACGGATTGTCGCCGCTCGCAAACGCCGGCGAGGGGCGCGGAATCAACGCTTCGTCGCGCAGCCCCTTGAACCCTTCACCACGATGGAGCGCCATCAGCGCCGTCAGATCCACCGGTCCGTTCACGCGATAGACGTCGTTCTCGCGCACATCGAGCGCCCCCATCAGCATCTGCGCGAAGCGTGCATCCCCCGAAGCGAGAATCTCGAGGCGCACCGCGTCGCCGAGAATCCGTTGCCGCAGCGTCTCTTCGATCGTTTGCAACAGATCCTCAGCTTCGTCCTCGTTGATCGCGAGGTCGGTGTTGCGCGTGACGCGAAAGACGGTGTGCGCCAGCACCCGGAAGCCGCCGAACAGATCGCCCAGATGCGCCGCGATGATTTCTTCGAGCAGCACGAACCGCAGCCGCTCGGTGGAGCCCCCGCCCCCCTTCGCCCCCGCCTCCGCACCGCTCGGGAGAGCCACGACCCGATCCAGCAACGCGGGCACCTGCACGACGGCGAACAGCTGCTGGCCCGACTCCGCGTTCTCCACCAGCAGCACGATGTTGAGGCTCTTGTTGTGCACGTGCGGGAACGGATGGCCGGGATCGATCGCCAGCGGCGTCAGCACGGGGTAGATCTCGCGCGCGAACAGCTTGTCGAGGTACTCACGCTCCGCCGCATCCAGCTGATCGAGCGCCACGCGCTCGATCCCGGCCGCCGCGAGGCCCGGCATGATTTCGGTGTCCAGCAGTCGATGCTGCTCGGCGACCAGGGCGTGCACGCGGGTGGCGATCTGCGCCAGCTGCTGCGCGGGATCGAGGCCGTCGGCCCCGTAGTCCTGAGGCTCGATGCCGGCGTACAGCTGCTGCTGCAGACCGGCGACGCGGACCTCGAAGAACTCATCGAGATTCCCGCTGAAGATCGAGGCGAACTTGAGGCGCTCGAGCAACGGATTCGTGGCGTCCGCAGCCTCCTCGAGCACGCGCGCGTTGAACTCGAGCCAGCTCAGCTCGCGGTTGAGATAATGATCGGGTGGAAACGCCGGCTGGTAATGGGCTGGCATGATCAGCTCGCTGCGGCGAGGCGGAGGCGCGGCTGCCGCCGCGCGGCGCCGCGCACCCAGGCGAAGCGCGGCTCCAGACCGAACGCGCGCAGGAAGAGGCCCGATTTCCGCTCCGCGTCCCAGATTTCCACGCGCGGGTCGGTCTTGGCTTGCAAGGTCAATTCCACAAACCCGCGATGCGACGCACACGTTACGGCGGTGATGCGCTGCGTATGTGTGCGATCGAGCCCATCGGCGACGCGCAGGATTCCCGCGAGCGCACGCACCAGTCGCCGGTCGGCGCGCTCGAGGCGCGCGTAGGCCGAGTGCCGCTTGGAGGGGAACGCTTTGCGATGATAGCGTGCGACACACGCGACGATCTCGAGCTCGCGCGGCGTGTAGCCCTGCAGGTCGCCGTTGAGAATCAGATGATACGCGTGCTTGTGGTGTTTGGCGTCATTGATCACATACCCGATGTCGTGCAGCAGCGCGGCGGCCTCCAGCAGCTCCCGCGCATCGGCGGGAAGATCGAAGCGCTGCGCCAGGCCGTCGTACATCTGTGTCGCCAGGCGGGCGACCTGCTCGCAATGCCGCTCGTTCGAGCGACACTGGCGGGCGAATGCGCGGGCCGAATCGAGCCGGTTGAGCGGGCGGGCGGACTCGCCCGCGTCCTTGGGGAAGCGGTCGGCGATCATCGCCAGCAGGAGGCCATCGCGCAGGCCGCCGGTGTTGACGAGGATCTGCTGCGTCCCCAGGCGCTTGGCGAGCCGCGCCACGGCGGCGGTGCCGGCGACAATGATATCCGCGCGGCGCGGGTTGAGTCCCGGAATCTCGCGGCGTTCCGCGAGCGGCGTGGCGCGGAGCCGGTGCAGCAAGTGCACGACTTCGGCGCGTGACATCGCGTATCCCTGAACCGGACGCGCCGCCGGTTCCCGCTCCAGCTGCGCGATCTCCGCCAGATTGGTGAACGTACCCCCGCTCCCGATCATGACCTCGGGGTGGAAGGGCGGCTTGCGCAGCTTCTCGTCGAGCACGCGATCGATGCCGCGACGCAGCTGCCGCCACCGCTTGGGCGACAGCGTCCCTGCGGTGTCGTAGCGCTCGGTCAACCGGACGGCGCCGAGCGGCAGAGTCAGCACTTCATCGACGACGGCGCCCGCGGTGAGGGTGACTTCCATGCTGCCACCGCCGATATCCACGATCGCTGCCGACCGTCCCGCGAGATCGAAATGGCGCACGGCGCTGCGCAGGGCGAACTGCGCCTCTTCCTCGCCCGAGATGATCTCCACCCGCAGCCCGCAGCGCCGCCGCACTTCCTGGCAGAACCCGCGGCCGTTGGACGCTTCGCGCACCGCGCTCGTCGCGACCGCGCGCAGCTCGGCGACCAGGAACCCGTCGGCGATGACTTTCATCTTGACGAGCGCCGCGAGCGAGCGCTCCATCGGCTCGCTGGCCAGCCGGCCGCGTGTAAACAGGCCGTGGCCCAGTCGCGTCATCTCGCGCTCTTCATCGAGCACGCGATAACGGCCATCGGGCTCGACCTCGGCCACGATGAGGCGTATGGAGTTTGTCCCGATATCGATTGCGGCAAGCCGGACTGGGGACGCAGGCATAGGGGCGAAATTTACCGCTACTCCGCCACCCTCGTGAGCACGTTTCTTTGTCACAAACCCGTTACATTCCCGTAACCGAGACGCTTACCGATGCCTCGCCAGAAACGGTACTTTCAGCGCCACCATACGCGTCCCTTGGCGCGTCGTGGCGACGCTGCAGCCAAAGGAGACCGTGTGAGGCAGAGCCCAGTCGCCGACTTGCTGGCGACACTGAACGAACCGACACGCCTGCGCATCTTGAACAGCGTTTCGCGGGTTCCCCTCTCCGTTCCAGACCTCGCTGCAATTCTCACGTTGCCCGAGACGGCCGTGAGCGATGCGATCGACGCGCTGCAGGGTCTGCGGATCGTGCGCGCGTTCACGGTGGTGCCGCACGTGCTGTACACGCTCGTGCCGCTGGCGGCGCATCATGAACGGCTGCTGCGCGCGGCGCTCGATGCGGTCCGCAGCGATCCGGCGGCGCAGCGCGACCGCGCGGCGGCCCGGCAGCGTTCGCGCGCACGCCTCGACACCCGCGCGCGTCCGGCGCTCATGGATGCGACCTGAGGGAAGGGGCGGCGCGGGAGAGCCGCCCCGCATTCTCGTTGTCGATGACGAGGCCGACATCACCGCGCTCGTCGCGTACCATCTCGCAAAAGAAGGCTATCGCGTAACGACCGCGGGCACCGGCGCCGACGCCCTGCGCGCGGCGCGCGAGGAGCGTCCCGATCTCGTCGTGCTCGATCTGATGCTCCCGGGCCACTCCGGATACGAAGTCCTCACCGAGCTGCGCCGGCGTGAAGAGACGCGCGAAATCGGCGTGCTGCTGCTCACCGCCCGCAAGGAAGAACCCGACCGCATCAAGGGACTCAGCCTCGGCGCCGACGACTATCTGTCCAAGCCGTTCTCTCCCAAGGAGCTGGTCCTGCGCGTGGGCGCGATCCTGCGCCGGCTTGCGGCGCCCGCCGTGGCCGGCGGCAATCGTCTCACCGCTGGCCCGATCGCGCTCGACCGGGCGGCGCATCGCGTCAAGGTTCTGGATCAGGACGTCGAGCTCACCGCGACGGAGTTCAAGCTGCTGGAGCGCCTCATCGAGCGGCGCGACCGGGTCCAGAGCCGCACGCAGCTGCTCGAATCCGTGTGGCAAGCGCAGCCCGACATTCAGACGCGGACCGTCGATATGCACGTGCAGCGCCTGCGCGCCAAGCTCGGGCCGGCCGGCGACTGGATCGAGACCGTGCGCGCGGTGGGGTATCGGTTTCGCGAACCAGCGACGCCGCGTACTGCAACCGGCACGTCGAACGCCTCCCTCCGCCGCCGCCGCACATGAAGCTCGCGACGCGGTTGTTCGCGAGCATCGCGTTGCTCGTGGCTGCCGCCGTTGTCGCATCAATCGTCGCCGCAGACGTGCTGTTGCGCCGTCATCTCGACGCCGAGGTCGCGCGCGAGCTGGAGCGCGAAGCCCGGCTCGTGGCGGCCGTGACGCCGCGCGACTCCTCGCAATGGCCGGAATTCGCTGCCCTGGCTGGTGCCAGGCTGGGGCGTCGCGTCACGTTGATCGACGCCGAGGGGCACGTGCGCGGCGACACCGAGTTCGATCGCGTGTCGCTGGCGCGCCTCGAAAACCACCGCGGCCGGCCTGAGGTCCGCGCGGTCCTCGATTCGGGCGCCACCGTGGGCGTGAACCAGCGGCTCAGCGCCTCGACCAACGAACCGCAGCTGTATGTCGCGGTGCGCGACGGCCCGCCTGGGCTCGCGGTCGTGCGCGTGTCCGCCACGCTCGTCACCGTGGACGCGCTCGTCCACTCGGTTCAGCGGGCGATCGCGCTCGCCGGACTCCTGCTCCTCGTCGCCGCGGCGCTGGTGGCCTGGCTGCTCGCCCGACTGCTGGCCCGGCCGCTGCTGCGAGTTGCCGCCGCCGCGCGAGACATCGCCGCCGGCCGCGCCGCCGAATTCCCCGACGTCCACGTTCCGGAGCTGGCGTATCAGGTCGATGCGCTGCGGGCCATGCACCACGAGCTGGAGCGTCGCTTCGAGGATCTGCGGCGCGAGCGCGAGGAATCGCAGACGCTGCTCGAGTCGCTCTCGGATGGGGTTCTGGCCGCGGATCAACGCGGCGTCGTCGTATCGACGAACTCCGCGGCGCGGCACCTGCTCGGGTACGGGCCGACCGAGCCGCTCCCGCCCCTGGCCGAGCTGTTTCACGACCGACCGCATCGCGCGTTGATGAAAGAGGTGCTGGCCGGGGCGGTCGTCGAGCGGCGCGAGCTGGATCTCGGCGGCAGCACCGTCGTGATTTCCGCGCGACCGCTCGAAGGCGGCGGCACGCTGCTCGTGCTGAGCGACGTGACGGATGTGCGCCGGCTCGAAACGATTCGCCGCGACTTCGTCGCCAATGTCTCGCACGAGCTCAAGACGCCGCTCACCGCAATCGCCGGATATGCGGAAACGCTGGCCTCGGAAGCGACGCAGAATTCCGAGGCCGGACGCTTCGCCGAGATCATCGTCGATCACGCCCGCCGCATGCAGCGATTGGTCGACGACCTGCTGGATCTCTCGCGTATCGAATCGGGCGGCTGGCAGCCCGAGACCGAGCCCGTTGCGGTCGAGCCCGCGGCGCGGGACGCGTGGGGTCCGTTCGTGGAGCGGGCCGCCGAGCGCGGCGTGGAATTCGAGACGACGGTGACCGACTCCGCCGGCACGATCAACGTCGACGCGGAAGCACTGCGCCAGATCTTCACCAACCTGTTCGATAACGCGCTGCGCCACACATCACGGGGTGGTCGCGTGCGCGTGCTCGCCGCGCAGGCCGACGGCAACGTCTTCCTGCGCGTGAGCGACACCGGCACCGGCATTTCCGCCGAGCACCTGCCGCGCATTTTCGAGCGATTTTATCGCGTTGATCCCGGCCGCTCGCGTCAGGAAGGCGGAACGGGACTGGGCCTCGCCATCGTGAAGCACCTGGTCGAAGCTCACGGAGGAAGTGTCTCGGCCGAGAGCGAATTGGGCCGCGGCACCAGCATTCTGCTGACCTTTCCCGCCGTTACACAGTCGTAACGCTGGCGTCACGGGCCATTGACGGTGCCGGGGCATCGTTGGCTCGTGCGCATAGCGCTTGTTTCAGACACATACACGCCGCAAGTGAACGGCGTCACCACGGTGGTCGCCCGCATCGTCCACGCGCTCCGTGCCTTCGGCCATGACGTCGTGGTTGTCGCGCCCCGGTATCCCGCAAACGGCACAGCCACCGATTCTCCCACTGGCGAGCTGCGCGTTCCGTCGGCGCCGTTTCCACCGTATCCGGCGATTCGCCTCTCCCTGCCGCGGTTCGGAACCGTGGCGAGCTTTCTCGACGCCTTTGAGCCGCAGGTCGTCCACGTCGCCACCGAGGGCCCGCTCGGCCTGACGGGACGGCGCTACGCCGTCAAGCACCACGTCCCACTCGTGACGTCGTATCACACGAACTTTCCGCAGTACGCGCGCCATTACGGCGCCGGGATTGCCGAGCCCCTCGTGTGGAAGTGGCTGCGGTGGTTCCATCGGCCGGCCGTCGTCACTCAGACGCCCGGCGAAGCGGTGCGCGATGAGCTGCAGCGCCGCGGTATTGGGCGGCCGGTGGTGTGGGGACGCGGCGTGGATACGAAGCATTTCCATCCTGGCCGGCGCAGCATCGGCTGGCGGCGCTGGCTCGCGGGAGGCGACGACACCGCCATCGTCCTGCACGTCGGTCGCCTCGCTCCGGAGAAGAACATGGAGGCGCTTGTGACGTCCTGGCGCGCCGCCCACGAGCGTGCGGGACAGCGCGCGACGTTCGTCATCGCGGGCGAAGGCCCCGAGACCCGTCGCTTGCTCGCCCATCTGCCCTGGGTACGCCAGCTCGGCTTCCTGGACCGCGGCAGGCTCGCCGACGTGTACGCGAGCGCCGACATCTGCATGCTGCCGTCCCGGACAGAGACCTGCGGGCTCGTCGCGCTCGAGGCGATGGCGTCGGGCCTGGCGGTCATCGCGGCCGACGCCGGCGGCTTCCGTGAAAGCATCGACCACGGCCGCAATGGGCTGCTGATCGCTCCGGACGATGCGACAGGATTCGCTGCGGCAATCCTTTCTCTGGTAATTGCACCGCAGCGGCGTGCCGAGCTCGGCGCCGCGGCGCGCGTCGTGGCGATGGCGCGAGACGTCGGTCCCGAAAACCTCGATCTGCTGCAGCAGTACGCGGCTGCCGCTAGGGGACTCTCGATCGAGGGAGCCGCTCCATGCGCCGCGTAGTCCTCGTCCTCACGGATGGTCTGCGTCCTGACGCGATCACCCCGACGGACATGCCGTCGCTCGATTCGCTGGCCCGCACGTACACGACGGCCCTGCGAGCAAGCACGGTCAGGCCGAGCCGTACCGTCGCCGCGCTCGCCTCGCTGGCCACGGGTGTCGCGCCCGCGACACACGGGCTGATCGAGCCCGGACTCGGATTCCTGAAACGGCTGCCTTCGCTGCGACCACTGGCGCGTGAGCTGACCCGCGGTGGCATTCCCAGCCAGGTGGTCACGAGTGAATTACTGCGTGGGGAACGCGCGGTCCTATGGGCGCTGACCAAAGCCGCCGGGCTGAGCCGGTACCGCTCCGCCGGATTGCGGGCTCGCGATGTCGCGCGCTCGGCCCTCACCGTCGCGCTGGGACAGGAAGACGGCCTCGTGTTTGTCTATCTCAACGACTGCGATCAGGCGGGTCACGCGCATGGCTGGATGTCGCCGCAGTACCGCGCGGCGGCCGTGGAGGTCGATGCCGCAATCGGGGTTCTGGCGGACCTCACCGAGCATGCGCTGCTGATCGTCATGGCGGATCACGGCGGTGGAGGGGTGAGCACCCACGATCATGCCGAGCCGCACCCCACCAACGATCACATTCCACTCATACTTGCCGGACCCGACGTGACACGGCGTCACCAGCTCACGCGGCACATCTCCCTGCTCGACATTCCGCCCACGGTGCTCTGGTGGTTCGGACTCGACGTGCCGGTGACGTACGAGGGTCGCGCCTTGACTCAGGCATTCACGCGGGCGGCTCAGCCCGTGGAGTCGGTGGTTTGATGCGCTGGCTGACCCATCTCGGCGGGGCGCGGGTCACGATCGGCGCGGGCCTCGGACTGATCGCCGTTGGCGCGCGCCAGCTCGGTCTGGCGACGCTCGTTGCGTTGACGCTGTCGCATATCGCGGTGCAGATCCTGAAGCGCGCCGTCGCCCGCCCGCGTCCGTGTGATGCGAACGGCCGGCCACTGGCGCTGGTGGATCTGCCCGACCCGTTCTCGTTCCCTTCCGGACATGCGGCG
Source organism: Gemmatimonadales bacterium (assembly GCA_035943355.1). Classification (GTDB taxonomy): domain Bacteria; phylum Gemmatimonadota; class Gemmatimonadetes; order Gemmatimonadales; family GWC2-71-9; genus 20CM-2-65-7. The sequence continues at coordinate 1,760 of DASZCG010000132.1, read as the reverse complement.
GCGGCAACGGCGGTGGCGGGCGTGGTCTCACTGGCTCATCCGCTCGCGGCACCGGTGCTGGTACCGCTGGCGGCCGTGATCGCGTATTCCCGAGTTGCATTGCGCGTGCATCATCTCAGCGACGTGGTCGCCGGCGTGGCGCTCGGGGCAGCCGGCGTCGCGGCCGCGAGCGCGCTGGTGTAGCTCTTTGGTTCAATCGTGGACGGTAGCAGACGCGACAAGTTGGTGATCTACACCACTCCTGTCCGGCGACATCCGGCGCCGGTTGCACGGCTGACGTCCGGATGCCAGGTAGCGGAGGCCAACACGGCTCCGCTATCTGCTTCTAGGGGTGACCCTAGTACCGTTACCGAATCGTGACACATACGAATGAGGGCGGTGATATGCGGGCCGCAAATTTCCCGCGTCACAGATGTCCAACTATTCACCCGCGTCTTGAGGAGTAACCGTGCACGCAAGACTGTCTCGCTGGCTCCCTGTCGTCGCACTCAGCGCGCTGGGCGCGTCCACTGCTGCCGCGCAAGCCCAGGCCCCGTCGCCTCCCCAGGTCTCCGTCGGCGGATTGGTGTACACGCAGTTCGTGTACCAGCTGAAGGACTCGCTGAATCACCTGAACAACTTCGACATCACGCGTGCATACGTGAACGTGATCGGCAGGTTCTCGGGTGGGCTGTACGCGCGCGTTACGGCGGACATCTACCGGAACACCGCGGCGTCGTCCAACGGCTCGCTCAGCTACCGCCTCAAGTACGCGTACGCAGCGTACACACCCGCTCACAGCTCCCTCACCTACAAGGTCGGCCAGATCCACACGCCGTGGCTCGATTGGGAAGAGGCACTGTGGGATTACCGCGTGCAGGGCAGCATGCCGCTGGAGCGGGGCTTCATGACTGCCGCGGGCGCGCAGTCAGGGTACGTGTCCTCGTCCGACTTTGGCGTCGGCGTGGACGGGAAATGGGGACCCGACAAAGCGAACATGCAGGTCGTGGTGGTAAACGGCGAGAACTACAACACGAGCCCCGGCGACAAGGGGAAGGACGCGTCGGCTAGACTGTCATATCGCCTGAAAAACACTGACGACTCGAGCCGGGTCGGCGGGCTGCGCCTGACCGGCTACGCGCAATACGGCAAGTCGACCGGCGGCGGCCAGCGCAACCGCTTCCTAGGCATGGTGTCCTATCGGACCAAGCAGATCACGCTCGCCGCCGAGGCGGCGGCCACGCAGGACTGGCCCGTCGGCGCGGCCAACCTGAACGGTCACGTCTACAGCGCCTATGGCGTGTACAAGCTCACCCACAGCAAAGCCGCACTGCTTGCCCGGGTCGACCTCTACGACCCGCAAGCCGGCGTCGACGACAAGCAAACCCGTATCATCGGTGGCGCCTCGTATCAGCTGACGCCGAATTGGCGGCTGGTTGCCGATGTCGACAACCTGAGCTTCGCAGGCACACCCACCCCGGCCCAAGAGGCTGTGCGGTCACAGTTCTACTTCCAGACCCAAATCAACTTCTGACGATCACGAGGGACCACGTATGACCAAGCGGCTTCTACTCGCTCTCGCCCCGCTCCTCGCGGCCGCGCTTCCCGCGGCCGCGCAGGTGCAACTCAACGGTGCCGGGGCGACGTTTCCGAACATCATCTACCAAGACTGGATTCTGGCCTACAACCAGCAGCACAGCGACGTAAAGCTGAACTATCAATCGATTGGCTCCGGGGGCGGGATCCGCCAGTTTTCCGATAACACGGTCGACTTCGGGGCG
>DASZCG010000131.1:0-4211 GCA_035943355.1 Gemmatimonadales bacterium | reverse complement strand
AGCTTGAGGACTCCGAAGGCGCCGGTGAGGTTCACCTCGCTGTTGGGGATGATCAGCGTGTTGGCGGCGTCGAGGCCCTCGCCACCGGTGCCGACGATGATCTCGCGGATCCCGTTGGCAGAGTCGGCCACTCCGGTTGGCGTCTGTGGTGCGAACCGCTCGTAGTCGCGCATCTGGCCGTTGACGATCAGCTCGGCGTGCGCTGCGTACAGGTCGTCCCAGAACGGCTTCACCGACGAGTTGGGCGAGAACGAGCTCGATGCGGTCGAGTAGAACCGCGGGTGATGCCAGACCGCGAGCACGCATTGATGCGTCGTGGCCGCGAGATCGTTCCTGAGCCAGGTCTCCTGGGGCGAGCCCGCCGCCGTCGAGACGAACGCGTTGTTGCTGTTCAGCATGACGATGTGCCAGGCGCCCAGGTCGAAGCTGTAATAGCCCTGGCTCGGGTCGCCGGCTACGGCTCCGTAGTAGCCGAAGTAGCCGGCAGCCGTCGCACTCGAGTCGTAGTCGTGCTTCCCCAGGACGGGGTAGGTGCGCGCCTTGTGTCGGCCCCACGTTGGGTTGTAGCAGTTCTGATAGGCTGAGAGCGTCCCCTCGAATTCGCCGCTGCCAGCGGTGAACACCGTGCCCGCGATGGTGTCGAGGATCGCGGCCGTGGCATCGTCGCCGGTGCGGGTGCAGCGTGAGATGTTGCCGGCTCCCACCATGGTGACCAGCTGGTTGGCAACGGTCACGGTGAGGGTCCCGGACCCTGCCGCCCCATACTTGTCCGTGACCGTCACGCGTACGGTGTGCGCGCCTGCGGCGCTGTAGCTGTGCGTGGGGGCGATGGGGCTCGACTGGCTACTCGTGGTCCCAGTGGTCACGGGCGAGCCGTCCCCCCAATCGACGCCGTACGACCAGGGCCCATCGGTCGCGCCGTCCGTGAAGGTGGCGTCGAGCGTGACGGGGCTGCCCACGGCGACCGTCTGATCGCGGCCGGCGTTCACCACCGGCGATACGTTCGCAATCGTCGCCGTCGTGGTCGCCGAGCTGGACGCTCCGCGCGTGTCGGTGACGGTGAGCCTGACAGTGTAGCTGCCCGCGCTGACGTACGTGTGACTCGGCGCGACTCCGATGGCGGTGCTGTCGTCGCCGAAGCTCCAGGCGTAGCCCACTGGGTCCCCGTCCGGATCGGAGGAGCCGCTCCCGTCGAAGGTGACGGCCACACCCTCCGTGCCGGAGTACGGGCCGCCCGGCACCGCGGTGGGAGCGTGATTCACGGTGGACGGTGGGGCGTCATGACACGAGCCGCTGCCCGCGTCGGTGAAGGTCTGGTCTTCCACGGGCACGAACTGCCAGTCATACGAGCCATCATTCAGCGTGAGCTTCAGCACACCCCACGTGTTCCCGTCCCGCACCTCGCTGTTCGCGATCGCGCTCGGGCTGTCGCCGTCCAGGGATGCGCCGCCGGTGCCCACCACGAACTCGCGTATCCCGTACGTCGGGTCGAGGACTTCGGCCGGCGACTGCGGGGCGAAGCGCTCGTAGCTGTGCCGGTGACCGTTCATCACGACGTCCACACCGTACTTGTAGAGGGTGTCCCACAGCGTCTGATACTTCGGGTCGCTGGTGATCTCCATCCCGGAGACGAATCGCGGCTCGTGCCAATACGCGAGGGTGCAGCGCGCCGGATGGGCGGCGAGGTCGGCGCGCAGCCACTGCACTTCCGTGGAGCCCGCCGACACGTCAAGCTCGCTGTTGAGCGCGATGATGTGCCAGGTTCCCACGTCGTAGCTGTAGTAGCCCTTGCCGGACGGGCCCGCCGCCGCTCCGAAGTAGTTGAAGTAGCCTGTGGCGCCGGACGTTTCGTAGTCGTGGTTGCCGGGGATGGGGTGGGTGCGGAGCTTGTGGCGACCCCACGTCGGGTCGTAACAATTCGTGAAGGCGGTGCTAGAGCCATCCGGGTAGGCGTCGTCGCCCACCGTCACAACCGTCCCCCCGATGTTGTCCAGCAGGCTCGCTGTCAGGGTAGCGCCCCTCTTGCAGTCGGCGATATCGCCCGCGCCAGCCAGGACGGCGGCGTTAGCCGCGATGACTTGCACGGCGAGCGAGTCGGACCCGAACCGGCCGGCGTTGTCGGTGACTGTGACACGCACGCTGTCCGTGCCAACCGCTCCATACATATGGCTGGCGGTGATCGGCGCGGTCGTGGTGCTGCCGGTGCTCGAGCTGCCGTCGCCCCAGGTGATCGTGTACGCCCAGGGTGCGCCGTTGGACGCGGGATCGCTGAACGTCACGGAAAGCCCGAGCGCGTCGCCCGCGTGCGTCAGGAGATCGGGGCCGGCGTTTACCGACACCGGGGCGTCATGGCACGAGCCGCTGCCCGCGTCGGTGAACGTCTTGCCGGCGACGGGGATGAACTTCCAGGTGTAGCTCGCGTTGTTCAGCGTGAGCTTCAGCACTCCCAGGGTGTTGTTGTTGAGCACTTCCGAGTTCGGAACCGGAGGGTAGACGACGAACAGGCCACCGCCGCCCGTCCCCGCGACGAATTCGCGGATACCGTGGACCGGGTCCGCCGTCCCGTCCGCTGTCTGCGGGGCGAAGCGCTCGTAGTCGTGGTCGTGTCCGACGATGACCAGCTCCGCGCCGGCGTCGTACAAGTCCTGCCACAACGGCTGCGTCTCGACGTGGGCGCCCTCGTTCCCCGAGCTGAACAGGGGATGATGCCAGTAGGCGACGGTGCAGCGCTTGGCGCTCTTGGCGAGATCGGCCTTGAGCCACACCTCCTGAGGCGAGCCCACGTTCATCGCGATGCTCGAGTTCAGGGCGACAACGTGCCAGGCGCCGAGGTCGTAGCTGTAATAGCCCTTGCCCGACGCGCCGGCGGCCGCGCCGAAGTAATTGAAGTAGCCGCTCGCGCCCGCCGTGAGGTAATCGTGGTTGCCGGGGACGGGTTTGGTCCGGGCTTTGAACCGACCCCATGTCGGGGCGTAGCAATTCTTGTAGTCGGTGCTCGAGCCATTGGGATACGCGTTGTCGCCGTCGGCAAACACGGTGCCGGGAATGGTGTCCATGAGGTTGGCGGTGAGCGAGTCCCCCGTCTTGGTACAGTCGGCGATGTCTCCGGCACCGACCAACACATTGGGCGCGACCACCTGCACGGCGACCGTATCTGCACCCGATGCGCCGCTGCTGTTGGTCACGGTCACCCACGCACGGTACGAGCCGAGGGCCGCGTAGGCATGCGGGGCGACGATCGGTGTCCCCTGACTCGTCGTGCTGCCGGCCGTCGACGTGCCGTCACCCCAGGTGACGGTGTAGTTCCATGGGGCGTCGCTCGGGTCGGGATCGCTGAACGTGGCCGAGAGCTGTAGCGTCTCTCCCGGGTTGGTGGTCAGGTCCGGACCGGCGCTGACCGCGGGGCGCGCCCCGTGGCAGGCGGTGGAGCCGGCGTCGCTGAACGTCTTCCCGGCGACCGGGACGAACTGCCACGCGTAGCTGGTGTCGTCGAGCGTGAGCTTGAGGACGCCGAAGGTGCCGCTGCTCCGGACCTGGCTGTTGGCTCGCACGGTGCCGAATGGCGTGACCACGGCGCCGCCGGTGCCGACGACAAACTCACGGATCCCACCCACTGGGTCGGCGGCGCCGGCCGGCGTCTGGGGGGCGAACCGTTCGTAAAAGCCGTAGTGTGCGTTCACGACGACATCCACGCCGGCGGGGTACAGTGCGTCCCACAGCGGGCGGATGTTGGCGTTGGGGTTGTCCTTGGAATCGAACAGCGGATGCTGCCAGTAGGCGAGCGTGCAACGCGCGGGATGGGCTGCCAGATCGGCCTTGAGCCATTGCACTTGGGCCGACGTCGCGGTGGTCGGCACGAGCGAGGAGCTGCCGCTGTTCAACACAACGACGTGCCAGGCGCCGAGGTCGTAGCTGTAATAGCCCTGGTGAGGGTCCCCCGCAGCCGCGCCGAAATAGCCGAAGTAGCCGCTCGCGTTGGCCGTCTTGTAATCCACGTCGCCGGCCGCCGGTTGTGTGCGTGCTTTGTGCCGGCCCCACGTCGGACCGTAGCACGTGGTGTACTGCGTGGCGGTGCCCTTGTCGTACGCGTTGTCGCCGTCGGCGAACACGGTGCCGGCAATACTGTCGAGCAAAAGGGCCGTGGCTGCAGCGCCGGGCTGGCCGCAAAAGGCGATGTTTCCCGCGCCGACGAGGGTCGCGGGCCCGTTTGT
>DASZCG010000130.1:0-3632 GCA_035943355.1 Gemmatimonadales bacterium | reverse complement strand
GTCCAGCGCGTCGTCCACCCAACGCCCTTTTGTCTCGATTGCGATCGCGCCATTGAAATGCCACGCCAGCTCGAGGAGATGATCTTCCCGCGAGGACAGCTCGACCACGTCCACGATGTAGAACGGGCCGGCCACCACGGTGCGGCTGATGCTGCCTGCGCGGCCCCGCACCCAGGCCCAATCGCCCTCCTCCGCAAAACAGTCACAGCGAGTTTCGTCAGCCAGCGGCGCGCCATCGAGGCGGGGCGCGTTGTGCGCCAGCGTGGAGCGATACCAGAACAGGTCCCGCGTGACGTAGCTCCCCGTTCCGGGATCGGGCAGCCAGTGCACGCCATCGGCATGGACGGTGAGGTGTAACTGATCGGAGTGCCCGTGTCCCACCGCAGTCGAGCCAGTCTCGAGGCTTACGTAGCTGTCTCCGCGGCGCAGCACCGCCAATCCCTGGCTGTCGAGCAGCACGCTCCCTGGTTGCCACGGCTGCTCAGCCGGAGGAAGCGCGGGGACCATGTCCAGCAGCGACCACCAGGACAGCGAACGGCGTCCGCCGTGCGCTGGGCGTGCCGCGCCGAAGTCATGCAAGTATGACTCGAGCAGCTCTGGCTCAGGTCTTGGGACCTGGTACAGCGCGCCGAGCCAGGACGCGAGCTCGTTCCCGCCCACGGCGTCCGGTTCGCGGCTCACCATGTTGCCAAGGCCGATTTCCCAGAGCTCGACAAAGGCCGGCTGCGCCAACGAGACGCCAAAGCGCGCATCCTTGCGTGCGGGGAACGTGGCATCCGGCAGCGCGGTCAGGATCGGGGCGCGCAGCGCCGCGTCCATGCGCGGGGCAAGGCGTTGTTCGGACCACACGTCGATGCCTGCATACCGCGCCCACGCCGTTCCCGTCAACAGGCCGCGCAGGGCGAAGAGGTGGTAATTCTCGCCTTCGTACCACATGCCGTCGCGTCCGTAGCCGCGCAGGAGATGCGCGATGAGCCCGGTCTCACCTTCTATGGCACGCCGCGCCAGCTCTTCGTCTTCGAACCAGACGGCGACCGCCGCGAGCGCGGCGTTGTTCCACGTTTGACGGTTCGAGAATCCCTCGTCGTAATCGCCGATCAGGGTCGCCGCCTCTTCGACGAGCTGATTGACGGCTTTGGTCGTGTTCTCATCCAGCATGTCGGCCGCGCGGAGCATCATGGCCGCCGCCAGGTAATTGCAGGTCCAGATCGATTCGAGGTAGGTGGAAAAGAAGAGCCGGCTTGGCCCGAGCAGATTGTCGCGATTCGGGTAGCGCCAGTAGCGCGCGGCGTATGTGGTGAGGATCTCGCGCGCGCGGCTCGCCGCCGCGCTATCGTGCTTATCGCCGAATGCTGCGACCGTGGCGAGGTGGACCGCGCGCTCGGTCAGCCACAGATGTTGAAACCGGGCCCAGTGACGATCGTGGCGATCCCCGCGCCACCGCTTGCCGCAGCGCGGACAGCGGTGCTCGGTCGGGCTCCACGGATCGAAAACCAGCGCCGTCGCATCGTCGGGACACACGCCGCCATCGGTCGACAGGAGCGCTTTCTGCTCGGGGATATGCGGCATGCGGTCGAGCAGAGGCTGCGCGCGCTCGCGGAGATGGCTGAGCAGCGCCTGCAGATCGGGCGAGGATGCGACGACGTCCCTGCGCGCCGCGAGCTCGTCAGCCGTCACCACGATCGCACCCCTTCCGCGGTCCACGAGACGGGCAACACCCGGGCACCTGTCGCTGTCACCGCAGCCGCCGCAGTCCGCGCATCACCTTTCATAATGAAGAACATGGAGCCGCCGGCACCAGCACCCGCGGCCTTCCCGCCCAGCGCGCCGGCCGCCGTCGCCGCCCGCTCCAGCTGCGCCATTTCCTCCGTGCGCATGCCGGGATCGAGTGCCTGCTGGTGTCGCCAATTCTCGCTGAGCACGACGGCGACACGCGCCAGGTCGGCGCGGCGCAACGCTTCGACCATCGCCTCCCCTGCAGCTTTGATACCGTGGAGGGCGGCCGTGATGGCGCGGTCGCCGCGCTCGAATCCCTGCATGACTCGTGCGATCGTGTCTCCCGAGATGCGACTCTTATTGGTGTAGCAAAGCAACATTTGTCGTTCGAGCGCGGCAGCGAATTCCGGGTCGAGGGTCAGCGGTTCGATGCCCACGTCCGGATCGCGAAAACTCAGGCGATGGAACCCGCCCAGCGCGGCCGCATACTGATCCTGCTTACCTCCCGGCAGCTGCGCTTCGATCGTCTCGACATGCCATGCCTGGTCCGCGCACTCGCGCTCCGCGCGCGGCTCCTGGCGCGCGCGGCTCAGCACACCGACGAGCGCCACGCCGAGCGCGCCGGAGCTGCCCAGTCCCGATCCCGGCGGCGCGTCGCTGCGCGTGGTGAGCGTGAATCCACCCAACACGGGAAACATGCGCAGCGCTGCCTTGAGCAGGGGCAGTTTTCCGCCTGGTGTGAGACCGGCCGAGTTGGCGCACTCGAGCGTCTCGCCGAGCTCCTCCGACACGAAGCGCAGCAGTGTGCCGCCCAGCCGCAGCTCCACGCGCGCGTGCAGCGCGATGGCGGCGTTGACGACAATGCCGCCTGCGCGCGCGGAGAACGGCGGTACGTCCGTCCATCCCCCGGCAAAGTCGAGCCGCATCGGCGCGCTGGCGTGGAACTCGGTAGGCAGATCGCTCCGCCTCATGGCGTGACCCGCCACGCGGCGACGGTCGGCAGCTCGCCGCGGATATCCATGCGCACGCCGCGGACACGGCTGTTCATCGCCTGAACGCCGCGCGCGTGATAGAGCCAGACCACCGGCAGCTGCTCGGCGAAGACGCGCTGCGCCAGCACCGGATCCGCCGGAACCGCAACCCCGGTCACGCTGTCGAGGGTCCGCAGGAAACCGAGCCCCGGATCGCCCGAGATGCCGGCGACGGCGGCCGTGAAGTCGTGTCGCGGTCCGAACACCCGACTCAAGAACGTGGAATTCTCGAGCTGGCGAATCGTGACCTTGAAACCGACGGCCGTGAGCCGCGCCTGGAGCATCTGCTCCAGCGCTCCTTCGCCACTGCCGACCGTCAGGAGCTCGAAGCTCAGCGGCGAACCCTCGCCCAGCTCCGCCACGAGCCGGCGCGCTGAATCCGGAGCAACCGGCACATGGGGAGGCGCGACGTATCGGGGGAGCCCGGGCGGGACCGGACCGTCGGCAACAGTCGCGAGCCCAAACAGGTAGCCATCTACGATCTCCTGCCGGTCGATCGCGAGCGCGGCGGCGACTCGCGCGCGACGGTCGTTGAAGGGCAGACGCCGCGTGTTGAACACGAGTCCATACGGAAGAACCATCGGATACTCGCGAACCGCGAGCTCAGCGCGGCGGCGCACGAACGCCACGTGCTGGGGACTGATGCCGGCAAAGTCGAGCTCTCCGGCCGCGAGCGCCGACAGCTTGACCATCGGCTCGTCCACGACGACGACGATGAACCGCTCGACATGCGGCGGCCCACCCATGCCTGCGGGAAAATCGGGGTTCCTGGCGAAGACCCAGCGGCGGTTTGGCTCGTGCGTAACGAACCGGAAAGGACCGTTGCCGACAGGGTGGACATTCCACGCGGCCTCGCGGAGGCGGGCATGGGGGACACTGTCGAGG
>DASZCG010000129.1:0-15337 GCA_035943355.1 Gemmatimonadales bacterium | reverse complement strand
GGCTTGGTCGCGATCATCATGGTCCTTGCCCTCAAGGATTTCGATACGCTCACGACCTACTTCGTCGTCGTCGAGTGGGCCGCCCTGATTTTCGCGGTCGCGGCCGTCTTTGTCCTGCGACGGAAGATGGCCGATGCGCCGCGGCCGTTCCGCACGCCGGGCTATCCGTGGGTTCCGCTGCTCTTCGTGATCGGCACGGTCGTTGGCGTGTCGGCGATCGTCTGGGGCGAGATCCAGGTCGGCAACTTTTCGCCGATCTACGGACTCGGCATTGCGGGGGCGGGATTCCCGGTGCATCAGGTGTGGAAACGATTGCAGAGGAGTGCGTGAGAAAACCGATTGTGACCGAGAAGGGGCCGAAGCCGGTTGGTCCGTACTCGCAGGCGATCGTCGACGGCGATTTCATCTTCGTGTCCGGACAGGGACCGATTAATCCGGCGACGGGCCAGCTCGAGCTCGGAGACGCGCGGGCGGAGACGAAGCGCGTGTTCGAGAACCTCCGGGCGATTCTCCAGGCGGCCGGCTCGTCACTCGATCACGTCGTCAAGTGCAACGTTTTCTTGCGCGATATCAACGATTTCGCCGCGATGAACGAGGTGTATGCGACGTACTTCGCGGCGCCGTTTCCGGCACGCACCACGATCCAGGCGGGCGCGCTGCCGGGTGGGATCGCCGTCGAGATCGAGTGCATCGCGAAGAAGGGTCGTTAGTGGACGCGCTCGACCTCGACACCCCTGCTACGATAAGAATCCCTCTGGCGTTCTTGCTCATTGGGACGGATACTCCACGACGTTCCACGCGCTGTGCCGCCGGACTCTGCGAAAGGTCGCGTCGGGGATGAAGCGAGACGTTAACAAGATTCTGGTCATCGATGACGACAAGACAGTCGTCGGCGTGGTGGCTGCGGTGCTGCGTGGCGCCGGATATCAGGTCATCAGCGCACTCGACCCGGTGCAGGGATTCATGGCCGCCCGGCGGGAGAAGCCCAAGCTCATCCTGCTCGACATCATGATGCCCGCCGGCGGCGGGATGGCGCTGCTTCAGAAACTGACCTCGACCGGCGATGTGCCGGTGGTCATCATCACCATGCTGACCGACCCGAAGATCGAGGCGGACGCGAAGGCCGCCGGCGCCGCGGGGTTTCTGAAAAAGCCTTTGAATCCCGAGTCCCTCACAACCCTCCTCGCGGACCTGCTCCCCGCACCCGATTGATCGCCTGAGTGTGATGAGGCGTCGGAGGGCGGTCTGTGTCGCACCGGACCTTCAAGTCACTTCTTTGGAGACATTTCGGGCCCTGTATGGTGACATTAGGGACATTGCTTAAGGTGAGTCCCTTGACTGGGGTCCTATCGGGACTAGTTTAGTACCATCCTAAACAGGCGGTTGGCAGTCTCTACATCGGCGTTGGTCCCTCCCGAGGATCGCCGCAGCGGCGTCGATCGGCGTCGTTATGCGACGCCGGCGCGGCCGCGCGTCAGCATTATCGCCGTCTCCGTGGCGTTTGGGGAATTCTGGAACGATCTCGCCGCCGATCTCGACGTGGGCGTCGATTTCTTCGCCCCCGACGCGGAACCGGTGACGAACGGTGCAGACACTGTCGCCGTCATCGTGGGGGCCGGCGGTGCCGAATCGGAGGCGCTGCAGTGGCTGGCGAGTCAGGCCATCCCCCGCGACATCCCGGTGTTTGTTGTCGGCACCGATCCGGGACGGCGAATGGCGATGGCCGTGATCGGGCGCGGCGCCGCGGACTACTTCGCGCTGCCAGAAGATCTCGAGATCTTCCGCAACGCGCTGGCCGCGGCATGCAAGGCCCATCATGCGCATGCGGCAACCGCGCAGCTGGCTCCGGACCCATTTGCCGCCATCGTGGGCGACAGCGCGGCGCTGAAGAAAGAGCTCGCGCGCGCGACGCTCCTGCTGCCACACCGCCACGGGCGCGCCCTGATCATCGGAGAAACCGGAACAGGCAAGGAAGTCCTCGCGCGGGCGATACATGCCGGGGGACCGCGGCGCGATGCCCCGTTCGTCGCCGTCAACTGCTCGGCCTTCCCGGAACACCTCATTGAGTCGGAGTTGTTCGGCCATGAGCGCGGTTCGTTTACCGACGCGCACGCCGCAAAGCCCGGCCTCTTCGAGGTCGCGGACACCGGTACCCTGTTTCTCGACGAGATCGCCGACCTGCCCCTCAGCCTGCAGGCCAAGCTGCTGCGCGTGCTGGAGGACAAGGAACTTCGACGCGTCGGCGGAACGAAATCCCGCACCGTGGACGTGCGCATTCTCGCGGCAACACACCAAAACCTCGCCCAGCGCGTGGCGACGGGCAGCTTCCGCGAGGACCTCTACTTCCGTCTCAGCGCCGTGGTGCTGAGTTTGCCACCGTTGCGGGAGCGGGGAGACGACGTCCTGCTCGTAGCGGAGGCGCTGCTCGGGCACTTGGCCCAGGAGCACGGATTGCGCCGGCCGGCGTTGACCCCCGCCGTCAGCCTGCGACTGCGTGCGCATACCTGGCCGGGAAACGTACGAGAATTGAAGAACGCGCTGGAACGTGCGCTGTTGCTCTCCCCGAGTGGTGAGCTCAGCCCGGAGGAGCTCCTGCCCCCGGTGAATGACGCCGCCCGGCACCAAGGGCCGCTACCGTTCCCGGCGGCACTGCAGGAGATCACGACGGCGGCGGCCCATGCCACCGTGAAGCTGTGCGCCGGCAACCGCCGTGAATCCGCGCGGCGGTTGGGGATTTCGCCCCGGCGCCTGCGCCGCCTGCTCAGCGGGGTCGCGGATGTCGAGGTCGGGGATGTCGAGGAGGATCTGCTCGAGCTCTCGAGTTGATGACCGTCTCTAGGTCAAACCGACCCACCGCGCAGCCGAAACGGCCCCACCACCGCCTGCATCGGCAGCACACACCACACGCAAGCCCAGACAAATCAACGACAAGCGTACGTCGAGCAAGACGGAACGATTCCTGCTTTGGGGCGTCGCAACCGCCGGTTCGTTGATCGTCCCAACCAGGGAGTTCTTCTTCATGACGCAGTTTCGCATAGCCTTTGGACCGCTCGTCTGTTGCACGGCGCTCGCGCCGTGGAGCGCCTGCGCATGAAGCCGAGTTATCTGCCGTCGCTTACGAGGGCTCTGCTGCTGATCGCCGCGATCGCGGCCGCGTGGAGCTGCGCAGATCCATCGCCGGTTGGCGTTGAGCCCTCGGGGCCGGGACTCGAGGCGGCTGCGCTCAAGCCGGTCTCGAGCGCGCTGGTCCAGTGTCGGTCGCTGCGCGCGGACTCGGTGACACAGGTGATCGGCCCAGAGGGAGGCGAACTCAACGTCGGGCCCCACACGCTGGACGTCCCGCCAGGGGCGCTCAGCGACACGGTGCGCATCACCGCCGTGGCGCCGTCGGAGACCGTGCGCCTCATTCGGTTTATGCCGGAGGGCCTGGTCTTCCAGAAACCGGCTTCCCTGAGCTTGAGCTACAAGAACTGCAAGATACCGGCGGGCACCTCGCCCAGGATCGCGTACCTGTCCGACACCCTGTCGGTCGTCGCGTACATGCCCTCGATCGCTGACCAGTGGGCGCAGTGGGTCATTACCGACCTGTCGCATTTTTCCAACTATGCCGTCGCCTGGTAGCGCGCGGCTGCGCGATGCACGCGCCCTCGAGCGCGCCGGCCAGGTCGCGGCCGCGATGACGCAGTACCAGGGCGCCATCACAGAGGCGGAGCGGCACGGTGAGGGGGCGGCGCTCGCGGAGGCGCTCCGCCGGCTCGCCGTGCTCTACCATCAGCAGGGCGACACCGAGGCAGCCCGTCCCCTCTGCACGCGCAGCCGCGAGGTGGCCAGCGGCATGGGCGACCGGCTGCTCACGGCCGAAGCCCTCAACACCATCGGCGCAATGGAGATGATGAACGGCTCCCTCCCGGACGCCGCAGGGCATTTTCGCAGCGCTCTGGAGCTCGGTGCCGCCAACCGGGGACTGTGCGCGCGCGTTGAACAGAACCTGGGCATTCTCGCGAACATCCGCGGCGACCTCGAGGAGGCGTGCTCTCGCTATGAACGATCCCTGGCGGCCTACCGCGACGTCGGGGACGAACACGGGTGTGCGCTCGCCTATCACAACCTCGGGATGGTGAGCGCCGACCGCGAACAGTGGGATGAAGCGATTGCCTACTTCGCCAAGAGCCGCGCGATCGCTGAGCGCGAAGGCGACCGGCACTTGCAGGGGTTGTGCCTGCTCAATCAGGCGGCCGACGTGTATCTGGCCCGTCAGCGTTACGAGGAGGCGCGCACGAATGCGGAAGCCGCCTTGAGCATTTTCCACCAGCTTGGCGCGCGGAGCGAAAAATCCGGTGCCTACCGGGTGATCGGCGTCGTCTATCGCGAGACCGGCCGTGCGGCGCTGGGCGAGGCGCGTCTGCGCTCGTCCATCGACCTGGCCCTCGAGACCGGCTCAGTCATGAACGAAGCGGAAGCCCGTCGCGAGCTCGCGGTGCTCTGCCAGATGATGGGCCGAAATCAGGAGGCGCTGTCCCTGCTCAATGCGGCCCACCGCCTGTTCCGGCGCCTGGATGCTCGCCGCGACCTCGTCCGCGTGGACGACAAAGTCGCCGACCTCGAGCGAACCTATCTCGCGGTCGTACGGGAGTGGGGCCAGTCCATCGAATCCAACGACAGCTACACCTTCGGCCATTGCGAGCGCGTCGCGCGTAACGCCGTCACCCTCGCGCGCGCGCTCGGTCTCGATTACGAGCAACAGACCACGATCCGGCTGGGCGCCTACCTCCATGACGTCGGCAAGGTGAGTATCCCGCACGAGATCCTCAACAAGGCGGGCCCGCTGACGCGCGAGGAGTTCGCGCTCGTACAACAGCACCCCGTCCGGGGCGTCGAGCTGCTGGCCAGCGTCGAGCTCCCCTGGGATCTGAAGCCGATCGTCCGCTGGCACCACGAGAAATTCGACGGCACCGGTTACCCCGACCGCCTGCGGGGCGATGAGATTCCGCTGTCGGCACAAATCGTCGGGATCGTCGACGTCTATGACGCCCTCACCAGCGCGCGACCGTATCGCCCCGCCCTGCCTCCGGCCCGCGCAGTCGAGGAGCTCAGCGCGATGAATGGAGCATGGTCCACGCTGGTGTTTCTGACTTTCCTTGGTGTGCTGCCCGAGCTATCCCGGGCACGGAACCCGCAAGAGACGGGCACGCTCGTGCAACCCAACCCCACGCCGCGTACGGAGCTGTGATGAATCGTCGATACTATTGGCCATTAGCGATCCTGGTGACGTTTGCCGTGTGGAGCTGCCGCGACGCCGTGGCGCCGCCGGCCGCGCCGGCCGCGCCGGAAGGACCGCGCTTCAGCAGCGTGGGGCCAGAAGCCGCCGATGGCGCCGACCTGAGCGATGGCGATGACGACTCGGCCGCTGAGACGGGTGCGTCGATCCTCCAGCAGGCGGCAACCGCCCCTCCGCTCGAGACGTACCACGTGGCGTTCTGGCTGTCCCGCGACAAGGCGACGCAAGTCATCGTGCGATACCGCCCCGCCGCCGGTGAGTCCGAAGGCCAGCCGTTCCTGCTATTCGATGTCCCGAAGGGTGCGCTGCGGACGGCCGGCGGCGGCGCGAAACTCGCGAAGAAGGACTCGATCCTCATCACGATGACGATCGATCCGGCCAGCTTCCTGGTCGACTTCCAACCGTCCGGCGTGCTGTTCACCAGTCCGAAGCCGGCGACGCTCGTGTTCTGGTATCAAAATGCCGAGCAGGATTTGAACGGCGATGGCGTCGTGAACGGCGCCGATCGGGTCCTGCTGGACCAGCTTCGCATCATCTACCGGCGCGATGGACATGCGCACTGGCACCGGACGAGGTCGATGAAGGGATGGACCTGGCCGTACGTCTTCTCCCCGATCCGTCACTTCTCCAGTTACGCGGTCTCCTGGTAGGCGAGGATAGGCACATGCACCCATCGTCCCTCGTAGTCGATCAGGCGCAGCAGCTCGCCGCGGCCGGTCGCCACGCTGAGGTCGTCGAATACCTCGGGGCTCAGGAGCCCGCCGACCTCGAGCAATCATCGACACTCGCGCTGCTCTACGGCACGGCGCACGCGCGGTTGGGCCGCCACGATGAAGGGCTGCGCTGGCTCGATCGGGCGCTGCAGCAGGCCCGCCAGCGGAAGGAAGAATCACTCGAGCGTCGCGCGCTGAATGCCAGGGGTGCGATCGCTCTGGTCAGCGGGCGCATCGATGAAGCGGCCGACTACTTCACGCAGGCCGTCATGGCGGCCAGCGCCGACGAGGATTTTGCGACGACCGGCCGGTGTTCGAACAACCTCGGCATCATCAACCATCTGCGCGGCCGTCACGCCGAGGCGATCGGCTCGTGGGAAATCGCGGTGGCCGCGTTCGACCGGGCGGGGCTGCAGCAGGGCGTCGCCGAGTGCCGGCACAATTTGGGCATCACGTACCGGGAGCAGGGCGACTTGAACCGCGCCTTGTCGCAAGCCAACGAGGCGATCGCGGCAGCAGAGAACGCCGGTGACCGGGCCCTTGCCGCGACGACACAGCGCGGGCGGGCCGAGATCCGCGTGTCACGCGGCGAGCTGGCGCTGGCGCGGCGCGAGCTGGATCAGGTGCACGAGATGCGCAGTCGTCTCCTGGATCCCGTGGGCGAGGCCGAGGATCTGCGTGTCGTGGCGTCGCTCCTCGCGGCGGAAGGGCAAACGGCCGCGGCGGAGCGGGCGCTGCGCGATGTCATCGCGCGCGCCGACGCACAGGGGCGGCCGCACCTCGTGGCGGAAGGGACGCGGGACCTGGCGTCGCTGCTCCTGCGGAGCGGCCGCCGGCCCGAAGCCCAGGCCGCGGCGCGCAGCGCGAAGGCGCTCTTTGCCCAGCTCGGCGCCGAAGCCGAGATCCGGGGGCTGGCCGGCGGACCATGGGAGGACGACTTCGCGACCGAGTTGCGCAAGTCCCTCGCCCCGTTGCACGAGGCGCAACAGCTCGCCGATGCCGGCCGCTACACCGACCTGCTGGCCTACCTCGCGGATCGCGACCAGAGCGAGATCGAGCGGTCGCCGATGCTGGCGCTGCTGTGTGGTATCGCGCATGCGCGCGTGGGACAGCTCGATGTGGGCAAACGCTGGGTCCTGGTCGCGCAAGCGCGCGCCCGCCTGCTCGGCGATCGGGCGCTCGAGGTCCGCGCACTCAACACGTGCGGCGCGATCGCGCTCGAACGGGGCGGGATTCACGAAGCCACGCATTTCTTTGCCCGGGCCCAGGAGGAGGCGGTGCAGGAGAACGACATGACGACCGTCGGCCGCTGCGCCAATAACCTGGGTATCGTCGCCGGCATGCAAGGGGACTACCCGCGTGCGGTCGGGGCGTATACTCGGGCGATCGCGGCCTATGAACAGGCGCACTACGACCGCGGCGTCGCGGAATCCCACCACAACCTCGCGATTGCCTATCGCGAGCAGGGCCAGTTGGACGCCGCCATGGACGCCGCGGATCGGGCGGTGCGGGCGGCAGACCAGTTGGGCGATGGCTCGCTCAAAGCCCAGGCCCTGGCGGGCCGCGCCGAAGTCTGGAGCGCGCGCGGCGAGCCCGAAACGGCCATCCGGGAGGTGGAAGCGGCGCTGGCTGCGCACCGCGCGCTGAACGATGGGGTGCGCGAAACGGAGGACATGCGGATCTACGCCGTCGCGCTCGGCCTCGCGGGCAAGGTCGAGGAAGCCGAGGCCACCTTGCGCGACGTCATCGAGCGCGCGACTCTACACGAACGCGTGGAGCTGGTCGCGGCGGCGCAGCGCGATCTCGCCGCGTTGCTGGTGCGGCGGGGCGACATCGGCACCGCAACAGTGATGGCCGCCAAGGCACGCGCGACGTTCGAGCGCATGGGGGCAATCGTGCAGAACACGAAGCTGGATGCCGCGCTGGCGGCAGGACCGCCGCCCGCGCGGGGTTTGCAGTCCTCGCGGAAAGCCGCCGAGCGAGCACCTGACGCCTGAGGTGCGCCGCGCGGCGCTGCTTGCCGCAACCCTGGTGCTCGCCACCGCCAGCGGCTGCGAGCGGCGCGGGACGTGCGCCGGCGAGTATTGCGGTACGCTCGTCATCGCCGCGCCCGGCGAACCCGATATCCTGCTGCCGCCGGTCACGGAGCTCGCCACCGGACGCGATATCTCCGACCAGCTCTTCCTCAAGCTGGCCGACGTGGGCATGTCGGCAAACACAATCGGGGACGAAGACTTCCAGCCGCAACTCGCCAATCGCTGGGAGTGGACCGACACGCTCACGCTGACGTTCCATCTGGACCCGCGGGCGCACTGGCACGATGGAAAACCGGTGACGGCGTCCGACGTCGCCTTCACGTTCGGCGTCTATACCGATTCCGTCGTGAATTCGCCGGCACGGGCCGCCCTGCGGCAACTCCGCTCCGTCACGGCGCCCGATTCCTTCACCGCCGTGTTCCGTTTCCGCCGTCGCTACGGGGAGATGTTCTACGACGCCGTCTACCACATGCGCATTCTGCCCGCGCACCTCCTTGGCACGTTGCCGCGCGATCAGTGGCGGAACGCGCCGTTCGGCCGGCAGCCGATCGGCGATGGCCCCTACCGGTTCGTGCGCTGGAGCGCCCAACAGAGTCTCGAGCTCGTGGCCGACTCCACATTCTTCCTGGGACGCCCGCACCTCCGGCGGCTCATCTGGCGATTCACGCCCGACCTGCAGGTTGCGCTGACCCAGCTCATCGCCGGCGAGGCAGATGCCATCGAGGTACTCGGCCCGCCGGACAACGTGAAGCGTGCGGCGGCCGCGCCCGATCTCGCGACCTATCCCTATCACGGCACGACGTACGGCTGCTTGTCGTTCAATCTCCGCGCGAATGGCGATACGAGCCGCCCACATCCGGTGTTCGGCAGCCGCGACACGCGGCGCGCCGTCGTCATGGCGCTCGACCGGAAGCGTCTGCTGCAAAGCGTGTGGGGCGATCTCGCCGCCGTGCCGCCTGGACCGATGCCCCGCGTGTGGTCGATCTGGGATTCGACGCTGCACGATGTCGCGTACGATTCTGCACGCGCCGTTCGCGCGCTCGCCGGCGTGCGGGCCGGCCGCCATGGACCGCTCTCGTTCCACATTCTCGTCCCTATGACCAGCGGCCTGCGGCGTCAATACGCGCGGCTGATTCAGGAACAGCTGCGGCCATTCGGCATGGATGTCCGCATCGATGAAGTGGACATGAGCGTCGTCCAGGAGCGGGCCGCCACCGGCCGGTTTGATGCGGTCTTGCAGGCCTGGGCGACCAGCCCCTCGCCCGTCGACGCCACGCTCCAGAACTGGACCCGGAGCGGCTTTGGGGGAGCCAACTCGGGACGGTACGACAATCCGGCCTTTGCGCGCCTGGTCGAGCAAGCCGCCTCCGGCGCCCGCGACCGGGCGGACGCGGCGCGCCTGTGGCGCAGCGCGATCGAGCTGCTGAACGCCGACGCGCCGGCGGCATTCCTGTATGCTCCCGACAACGTGGCCGCCGTCAACCGGCGCATCGGCAACGTGACGATCCGGCCGGACTCGTGGCTCGCCATGGTGCGCACCTGGCGCATCGAGCCCGGTCATCTCACCGATCGAGACCGCGTGACGCGGTAGTTGCCGCCACCTCCACGGGCGACGGATGCATCGCGGTCCGGTAGACGCGCTGCGTCTGCTTCCAGTAATCACCCCGCCCTGGCCCTGAAAAATGTTCGGCACGAAGTGTGAACGAGATCACCGGCGAGTCGGCGCGTGCCGCCAAGTTGGCGAAAGTCCAGCGGACGACGGCGGTGTTTCGGCTCACGTGGAGATCGTGATGGTGGTTGCGGTTGCGCGGATATCACGTCTGCCACCTTTGAACGCGTGATCCGAACCAGGAGACCACGATGCGCGAGCGGCTGACAGACCTATGGCGAGCACTAGCCGTCTTGAGCTGCTCGGCAATTCTCATCCTCGGGTGCGACGTCCAGCACAACGCGCCGCTCGCGCCAAGCGTCGCGGTGCTCGACGGTTTCCAGGCCAGCAATCCACACTTCGCATTTCTCCCTCCCCTCGCTCCCCCACCTGAGATCACCGGGGTGTTCGATGCCACTGCCCAGCCGCTGGTGATCGTTTGCGAGTGGGATGGAAATCAGTGCGCGCTCCCGCCGATCGCCACGTTCTCGCTCACCTCCGGCACAGACGACGAGCAGATCAGCGTATCACCGGATGCGGAGCGCTACATGGTGCTCTGGCGAGCGCCGTCCTCGCTGGAGTCCGGGCGCGTGTACCGCATCCGCGTTCTCGTCGCCGGCACAGAGCTTGGGTCCGTGGACGTTATCGCGACCGACACCGAGGCAGACGAGAACAGCGACATGCCCCACGTCAGGCCGGGACGCACTCTGCCGATCAGGTTCCGCATCGAGCAAGGTGCGCTGCAGACTGCCTCGTTTGCTGGCGTGTGGATGGGATCCTTGAGTGGGGTGGGGTCGCTTGGCAGCATCCTCGAGGACGACTGGGTGTTCGAGCTCACGCAGGATGGCACCGCGGTGAGCGGCCTCGTGTCCAGTGCCTTCTCAGGTCTGTCCGCACCCCTGACCGGCACGGCAAGCGGGAACGTCTTGAATTACTCGTTCACCGTCGTCAGCGCCTGTTGTTCGATGGCATACCAGGGCACCGGGACGCTCGTCGATGCCGGCACGATGTCCATGTCCGGCACGATGTCGGCCAGCTGGGGTGAGACGTTCACGTGGACGGGGACCTATACCAGGGCGGCGGACCTCGCGGCGGCGCGCGCGGCCCCGGCACTCGCTCCGTCACAGAGCACTAGCGCCCAAGGCAAGGGCTTGGTGCGCGGCGGGATCATCGCAAGACCGCCTAGCGAATAGCAACAACGGCTTTCACTCAGCGCTTCCCCCGCAACACCGTGATCGTGATCGAGGCTTTCGGAAGCGTGAACGTGGGCGCCGGTCCCTGGCGCATCGGCAACGTGACGATCCGGCCGGACTCGTGGCTCGCCATGGTGCGCACCTGGCGCATCGCGCCCGGTCGACTCACCGATCGAGATCGCATGAGCAACTAACCCGCGAGAGATCGACCGGCAGCGTCGCGGTGATACCACGGCCTCTCTGCGAGGCCGTTCTTAGCCTTGACATGCAAGTAAATACTTGCATATTCGTCCATGGCGCAGATCGACAAAGTCTTCAAAGCGCTCGCTGATCCGAGCCGGAGACGTCTGCTCGATCGACTGCATCGGGAAAACGGCCAGACGCTCGGCGCGCTGTGCGGTCAAATGGGCATGACGCGGCAGGCCGTGACCCAGCACCTCGCGGTGCTCGAAGCCGCCAACCTGGTTGTCACGGTCAAGGAGGGACGGGAAAAGCTGCACTATCTGAATCCCGTGCCGCTGCACGCGATCTACGAACGCTGGATCGAGAAGTTCGAGCACAACCGCCTCGGCGCATTACGTGACCTCACGCGCCGCCTGCAAGGAGACGACGATGAGTAAGCCAAGCTTTGTGTACGTGACCTACATCGCGACGACGCCCGAAAAGGTGTGGCAGGCCCTGGTCGAGACGGACGTCACGCGGAAATACTGGATCGGGCCCGACCCGACGGACCGTGGGCACGTGAACGTATCGGATTGGAAGCCGGGATCACGCTGGGAACATCGTCGCAACGACCCCGCCGGCACCGTCGATCTCGTCGGCAAGGTTGTCGAGACTTCCCCACCCCGCCGTCTCGTGCTGACGTGGGCACGACCGCGCGACGCCGCGAACGAGGCGAAACACTCGCGCGTCACGTTCGACATCGAGCTGCAGGGCACGGTGGTGCGTTTGACGGTGACCCACGAGGATCTCGAGCAGGACCGCGACATGCTCGAGGGCATCAGCGACGGGTGGCCCAAAGTGCTGTCCAACCTGAAAACATTCCTGGAAACGGGACGGGCCCTGCCGCAATCCGTCGCGAAGCGCTGAGGTGCCGCCTGTGCCCAGCGTGCATCACCACCGTTACGTCGATCGCGGGTGGCGCGATATTCACCGCCGGCCTGGCATCGCTGATCGTTGCCAAGCTGCGCCGGCTCCGGTCGACCCAGTCCAGAAAAGGAGCAGTACACATATGAAGAACGACGGCATGCCCGCGGTGACCGACCACCGCGTGGTCTCGCATGAGGAGTGGGTGGCGGCGCGCACAGCCTTTCTCCTGAAAGAAAAGGAGTTCACCCGGCTGCGCGATGCGTTGAATGAGCAGCGCCGCATGCTACCCTGGGAACGGGTGACGGAGCAATACGCCTTCGACACTGCCACAGGGAAACGGACATTGGGGGAGCTCTTTGAGGGCCGCAGCCAGCTCGTCGTCTACCACGCCATGTGGAATCCGGCCACGGCGAACGCCGAGACGTCGTGGACCACGGATGCGGCATGCATGGGGTGCTCGTTCTGGGCTGACAACTTCGACGGGATAATCGCACATCTGAACCAGCGTGACGTGACGATGATCGCCGCCTCACGCGCTCCCGTGGAAAAGATCGCCGCGTACCAGAAGCGGATGGGATGGCGCTTCGGGTGGGTCTCCTCCGGCGACGGACCGTTCAATTTCGATTATGGCGTCTCGTTCGCGGAGGACGAGATGGCCAGCAAGACAGCCGACTACAACTTCGCGCTGCAGAATCCCGGGCTCTCGGAACGCGAGGGCGTCAGCGTCTTCTATAAGGATCCGGCGGGCGAGATTTTTCACACCTACTCCGCCTATGCCCGCGGCATCGACATGCTCAATGTCGCCTATCACTACCTCGACATCGTCCCGAAGGGACGCGACGAAGGCGAAACCGGGCCAAGCTGGGTGAAACGGCATGATGAGTACAGCCCACCCAAGACGGACGCCTGTCATTAGCGGCACGCGGCGTCAGTCTTTGAGAGGGGCGACCCTGCCCCGCAGCACCGTGATCGAGGCTTTCGGGAGCGTGAACGTAGACGGTGGACCCTGCAGCAGCGTGGCTACGGGCGGATGATCAGGATCGGGATGACTGTTCGGTCCATCGTTGATCCAGACATATTGCTCGCTCCCGAAGGAAACGAGCGTCACCGGCCCTGCGAAAGACGCCTGTCGCTTCTTTTGAGAATCCGCAAACACGACCCGGACGGTGTGGGGGCTCGATTCGTCGCGATTGATCAGCATCAGTGACCAGTTTCCGTCGGGGCGATGCACCGCGTAGGACGTGACCAGCAGATTGCCTTCAGCATCCGTGATATCGGTAGAGCTCGGAAACATTGCATGAAGGCCAGCGCGGTGCTGCACCCACTCGAGGTTGATCATGCGAGCGGCGAAGTACGTCGCCGTATATCCCTTGATGGTGTAGTTCTCGTCGGACACGAAATTCGACCACGAGGACCAACCCAGACAGGTGTTCTGCACTCCCTGAGGCTGAATCGGCGAGTGGTAGAAGGCCGCGCCTCCCCCTTCGAAGAATGAGCCGATGTTGTCCGCCAGCCACAGGGCGCCAAAGATCGTGGTCATGGGTCCGGTCAAAGCCCACGAAACATGACTTTCGGTCACCATCAGCGGGACATTCTGCGGCACGCCGTCGTCGCGCCACACTTGCAGGATGTGCTTCATCAGCCGCGGCTCGCTGTAGAGATTCTTCCAGGTGATGTCGCAGGGCTCGAACGGATAGTGTTCGAACGAGACGAAGGCCAGGTCGGAGAGCCGATCGTGCGCCTTTAAGTAGTCGACAAAGCGGCCCATCCACGACGTGCGGCCGCGCGCATCCGGCCACACGCGGATGTCTTCGTTGACGCCCTCGAAAATCGGTCCTCCCAGCCTGAGCTTGGGGTCCACCTTGTGCAACGCCCTGGCCCACTGCAGGTACAGCGCCGCATAGTCTTCCGGCATCGCGTGCTTGCCGTCGGGCTCTTCGCCCATCTCGATGTACCCGATGGGATAGCCGCGCCGCTCGATGTAGGCGATCTGCGCCGCGGCATCGTCGGGCGTCCCGTAGAGCATCGCCACCGGGATGATGGCGGGGAGGTTGTTCGTGAGTCCGCTGGTGAAGAACAGGTCGAAGCCGGTGTGTTGATAGCTGCCGCTGTTGTTCACATCGGCTTCGGAATGCCAGGGATCGATGGACGAGACGGTATACGAGGTGGGTCGCTCGTCGGGATTCTTGGTCTCCGCGACGAACGCGCCGCTTGCATCGGACGTGCCCGCGTCAATCTGCTGGATGGCGTAGCCCACACAGTTGCGCACGTCGCCCGCGCCGTGCTCATCGCACGTGTTGGAAGACTCCGTCATCAGGATCCGCAGGTATCGCGTTGCGACCGGAGCATCGGCGAGCTTCAACGTCACCGTTCCACCCGCCGCGTGCGGCAGTGTCCCGCTCGGAAAAACCTTCCATTCGCCCTTCGGTCCTCCATCGAAGTCGAGCGCGCCGGTGCCAACCCAATACTCCACCTGGTAGGTCGTTGCGTACGGGCTCGCCCACGTGATACGGAGCGCACTCACCGGCTTCTCGGCCTGCAAGTCCACGACCACCCACTGCGGATGCAGGGTGTCACTCTCACCCGTGAATTTGCTGGTGAGATACGGATTGCTCTTCCAATAGGTCAGGTTGGGACCCGCGACCGGACGATCGCCGCTGGTCGCGAAGCCGCGGTGCGGCAAGGCATAGGCAAGGATGTATCGAATCGGTTCCTTGAGCTCGGTCAAGCCCGTGAAATAGCCGCTGCGATGTGCCGCATCACTCCACGTGCCATTCTCGGTCCAATGCCAGGCGGCCATCCGCAGCTCGGTGTTGTTGCGGTAGGTGATCGGTCCCCATCCGGCCGAGAGCGCCTCCTGGATGATGTGCGGCGTGTAGACCCGGTTGATGTCCGTGCGCGAGAGCACATCAATCGAGCTCCCCAGGGCGCTGTCGGGGTCGAAGGTATTGATGGCACGGCCCGGTGTGGCGTCGACGCGAACAGTTACGACGCCGGCAGCATTGGTCGGCGATTGCGCAAACGCCGCGGTGGGCAGCGCGGTCAGCAGCAATGTGAGCTGGGCCGATTGCCGGGCTAGCTTCATGGCGTCGAACTTGTGACAAAAGCAGGTCCTTCGCCACGCGCGCGTTCCGCGCGCTTCGCGTCCTAATCCCTGCTCTCCCTTCCTTTCTTTTTTCTGTTCCGAGAAGGCGCGGCATGTCATCCTGAGCGCCGCAGGCGCGAAGGACCTGCTTGTGGAACTCAAGCGGATTCGTTGTTTCGCGCGTTCCTTCAGAAGCAGGTCCTTCGCTACGCGCGCGTTCCGCGCGCTTCGCGTCCTAATCCCTGATCTCCCTTCCTTTCTTTTTTCTGTTCCGAGAAGGCACGGCATGTCATCC
>DASZCG010000128.1:0-16589 GCA_035943355.1 Gemmatimonadales bacterium | reverse complement strand
GTACAGCTGTTCTAGGCGATCGCCGTTGGTTGACCGCTCCCTGGCGCCCTGACACATAAATCGTGAGCCGGCCGGTTCACTTCGGCCGGCTCGCGGCGCGCCCTGAGGGCGCGGCGTAGATGAAGGCGTCGCCGGCCCGATCCAGACGCATTGGACCGCTCGATCCCAACCAGCACCGGACCCGCCGCGCCGAACTTCCATAGTTGCAGCATCTTAGCAGCTTTACCGGCGCCGAGCCCGGTCGCGAAGCTGCGTTCCCGGGGGTGGTTCGAGCTCGTCTGCAAGTGGCCTAAGTAACGGCAGCGACGTCAGTTGGTGCCTCGGCCTCAAGTCGATTCGAGGCTTGACAGGATAAGGGGCGGGGCCTATTGTAGTTTGCCCTCGACCCTTCTTGTCTCCAGACGAAAAGGTGCACATGGCCCTTTTTGGCTTTCTCGGTGGCAAAAAAACCTCGGTGGGCCTCGATATCGGCTCGGGGATCATCAAGCTCGTCGTCGTCGATCACGGCGGCAGCGAGCCTGAGCTGACCAAGGTCGCCACGACCGAAGTCGCCGCCGATGCCATCGTCGAGGGCGAAGTGATGGACCCCGGTCTTGTTTCGGAAGCTATTCGGGGTTTGTTCGATGCGGCCGGCGTCAAACGGAAATCCGTCGTGACGGCCGTCGGCGGGCGCGACGTCATCGTGAAGAAGATCCAGATGGACCGTATGAAGGAAGGGGACGCCCGCGAAGTCATCCGCTGGGAAGCCGAGCAGCACGTGCCGTTCGACATGGCCAACGTGGAGCTCGATTTCCAGATCCTCGATCCCGAAGCCGAAGGCCTCCAGATGAACGTCCTGCTCGTCGCCGCCAAGCGCGAGCTGGTCGAGAGTCGCGTTGCCCTGCTCGGCGAAGCCGGGCTCGACCCCTCGGTCATCGACGTCGATGCCTTCGCCATCCACAACGCCTTCGAGCTGAATCATCCCGACGCGATGCAAGGCGTCGTGGGCCTCGTCAATATCGGCCACGAAGTCACCAACGTGAACATCCTCGAGGACGGTATTCCCGTCTTGACCCGCGATCTCTCGGTGGGGACGCGGCGCTTCCGCGAGGACCTGCAGCGCGAAAAGGGACTCTCGAGTGAAGACGCCGAGCGGGTCATCCAGGGTGCGGCGCAGCATCCCGATCTGGCCGGGTATGTCGGCTCGCGCGGTGAGGAAATCGCGGTCGGCGTCGAGCGTGCCGCGGCGTTCCTCGCGACGGCGTCGCGCAATGCCGGCGGTCTGTCGCGCGTCTACACAACGGGCGGCGGCGCGCGCATTCCGGGACTCAACGAGGCCCTGGGTTCGCGGCTCCGGGTCGCGATCGAGCTGGCGAATCCGGTGCAGCGGCTGCGGGTGAAGGACGACGTGTTCGAGACGGTGCCGGTGGATGAAGTCGCGCCGCTGCTGATGCTGGCGGTGGGGTTGGCGCTGAGGCGCGCCGCATGATTGAAATAAATCTACTCCCAGGAAAGAAGAAGGCGGCCAAGGGAGCGGGCATGCAGCTGCGCATGCCCGACTTCCAGGCGTTCTTTGCGCAGATCAAGGATCCCTGGCTCATCGCCGCGGTCATCTCGTGGGTGATCGTGGGCGGCGGCGGCGCGCTGCTGTTCATCAGCGAGCGCGCGCGACTGGCGCACGCCCAATCGCGGCTCGAGGCCATCCGCGTCGAAAAGCGTCGCTACGACATCGTGATCGCGCAGAAGCGCCAACTCGAGAAGTCGCGCGACTCGCTGCTCTATCAGATCAACGTGATCCGCCAGATCGATGCCGACCGCTACATCTGGCCGCACGTGCTCGATCAGACGACGAAGGCGCTGCCGCCCTACACCTGGATCACGCGGATGCAGGCGGCGACGACCCTTGTGGCGCCGACGCCGGGACAGCCGAACAACGGCCCCGTCACGCTCGAAACGGACTCGACCGGCGCGCCCGCCGTGCGCGTCTCGATCGACGGCCGCACCGTCGATATCCAGGCCTATACCACCTTCCTGCGCCAGCTCGCCGCGTCGCCCTGGTTCACCGATGTGACGCCCGCGAGCTCGCAGACGGTGATCGAAGCGGACCGTCCAGTGACGGCGTTCAACGTGACGGTGCGCTATCGCGTGGCGGATTCGGTCTACATCCGCACCGTCCCCTTCATCCAGTCGATGAGGTAGCGGCGCCATGGCATTCGGGATACCCACCGACCAACGCGGCCAGATCATGGCGCTGCTCGTCCTCGTCGCCCTGGCGGGCGGCTATTTCTTCTGGACGAGAGTGCACGTGCCGCAGAGCGCGCAGATCACGGCGGCCAACCAGGAGTCGGACAGCCTGGAACGGATCGTCGCGGCCGCGAAGGCCGACCTGGCGAGCGGCAGCACCGCCGACCTGCAGCGCCGCGTGGAGGGCTATCAGGGCTCGCTCGAGCTGATGCGACGCCTGGTTCCCGAGAAGAACGAAGTCCCGACCCTGATCGACGACATCTCGACCAAGGCCAAGGTCCGCGGTGTGACGCTGGGCAAGATCCAGCCGCTGACGCCCGAGCCGGGTGTGCCGTTCGACACCTATCGCTACCGGCTCGAGGTGTACGGCCACTACGACCAGCTGGGGGAGTATCTCGCCGACATCGCGTCGCTGCCGCGCATCGTCGTGCCGCAGGAGGTGACGCTGTCCGCAGCCTCACCCGCGGCGCAGAAGCTGCTCGCCGACACGGCGGGTGCGCTGCTCCTCGCCGAGTTCTCGATCCGCACGTTCGTCAAGGCGGCCGGATCAGCGCCGCCGCCGGCGCGGGCGCGGGCGGGAGGGCCGCCACGTGCGCGCAGTTAGCGTCGCCGCGGTACTCCTGAGCGCCGCCATTCCCGTGGCAGTGACCGGACAGCAGCGCGACACCACGGTGCGCCTCGACACGACGACGGTCGCGGCCTCGCTGCAGCGTGAGGTGTTCGCGTACGAAGGCGGCGGGCGTGACCCATTCATGTCGCTGCTGAAATCGGGCGACGTGCGGCCGCTGATTTCCGACTTGAAGGTGACGACGATCGTGTATGACGGGCGGTTCGCCGCGCGCAGCGTCGCGGTGCTGCGCGACATCACGAACCGGCGCATCTATCGCGTGAAAACGGGCGACATCGTCGGGCGCCTGAAGGTGACGCAGATCCGGCCCCGCGAAGTCGTGTTCACCGTGCAGGAATTCGGGTTCGAGCGGCAGGAGACCCTGTCGCTTACCAAGCAGGAGGAGACGCCATGAAGGCTTTCGCTCGCGTCGCCCTCCTGTTCGCCATCGTTGCTCCCCGGGCCCTTGCGGGGACAACGACCGGCGGGCGGGACGGCGAAGTGCGGGGTGTGAGCGTGTTGCCGGCCACGGGCAAGGTCGACGTCGTCATCGATCTGCAGGGTGCCGCCCAGGTCCAAGACTTCACGCTCACCAATCCCGCGCGCCTGGTCATCGATCTGATCGGCACGCGACTCACCGCGGCCGCGGCCGTGTATGACGGGGTGAATCGCGGCGGCGTGAAAAATGTCCGCTACGCACAGTTCAAGCCGGGCGTCGTCCGCGTCGTGATCGATCTCGACGAATTGAAGGATTATCAGGTGGATCGCTCCGGTGGCCAGGTGCGCGTGCGCATCGGCAGCGAGCGGACCAGTTTTGCCGCGTGGTCGAGCAGCACGGTGACTCCCGCGGCACCGGTGGCCATGGCGAGCCGCAGTGCGGCTGCCCCGGC
This sequence comes from Gemmatimonadales bacterium, assembly GCA_035943355.1. Taxonomy (GTDB): domain Bacteria; phylum Gemmatimonadota; class Gemmatimonadetes; order Gemmatimonadales; family GWC2-71-9; genus 20CM-2-65-7. The sequence goes on along the minus strand of DASZCG010000128.1, from coordinate 12,869 downwards.
TGCCTCGGAGGCCCCCCCGGTCACGGGTGGCCCGGATCAGGCCGCGCGCGTGACCACGCCGACGCTCGGCCGCCCCATGTCGATCGACGAGTATCTCGCCGCGCACCACGCCGACGCGGCGCAGTCGCAGGCGCCGCGCATCACGGTGCAGTGGGACAACGCGTCCATGGAGGACGTCATCGCGGGATTCGCGGCCTTCAGCGGCCGGACGATCATCCTCGGCAAAGGCGTCACCGGGAACGTCACTGCTGAAGTCAAGAACCAGCCGTGGGATCTGGCGCTGAACGCGGTGCTCGAGTCCCAGGGGCTCGCCGTGCAGACGCTCCCCGGCGGCATTCTCACCGTCCTCAGCAAGGTGGAGTTGGCACGCGCCGACTCCACCGTGCCGATCACGACGCGCCTCGTCCGCATCAACTATGCGAAGGCGACGTCGCTCGTCCCGTCCGTGCAGTCGATTCTAACGAAGCGCGGGCAGGCCGTGGCGGACTCGACCAGCAATGCGCTCGTCATCACCGAAGTCAGCTCGCGCATCGACGATGTCGTGGATTTCGTGAAGGGGCTCGACCTGCGCACGCCGCAGGTGTCGATCCAGGCGAAGATCATCTTCGTCGATCGTACCGACGTCGAAGAGCTCGGCGTCAAGTACGACCTCGGTTCGCAGAATCAGTTCTTCAACAAGCTCGTGCAGCGGCCCGATCCGCGCAGCGCGCAGCCGGTGGATACGGATCTCGACGGCGTCCCCGACGCCCTCGTGCCGACGGCAAACTTCCCGGCCAACCAGAACATCGTGGCGCTGGGCGGCAACTCACTGTCGGCCCTCGGCAACGCGAGCCAGGAAGTCATCAATCCCGCGCTCGAGCTCATCTTCTCGACGGCGCTCGGCAACTTCGATCTGACGACGTTCGTGCAGGCACTGCAGCGCGTCGAGCTGGCCGACATCCAGGCCGAGCCGACCATCACGACGTTGGATAACCGCCAGGCCGAAATTCTGGTGGGTGATCGCGTGCCGATCCGCGTCATCGACGTGAGCGCCACGAGCACCGCGGGTGGGGCACAGGGAAACGCCGTGCCGCGCGCCACGGTGCAGTTCGAGCAGACCGGTATCAACCTGCGCGTCACCCCGCACGTCACCGCGAACCGGCAAATCCTGATGGAAGTACACGCCGAGCGCTCGAACGTCCGGCCCGCGTCGGTGGACATCGGGTTCACGTTCCAGACGCAGCAGGCGGACAATCAGATCCTCGTCAGTGACGGCGAAACGGCCGTAATTGGCGGACTTACGGTGACTGAGGTCACGGTAACGAAGTCCGGAATTCCTTTCCTTGTAGATCTGCCGATTCTGGGCAAGCTGTTCGGCTTCACGTCGGAACAGGAAAACCGGCGCGATCTGCTGATTCTGATCACGCCACACATCATCGACGATCTGGTCTCGCCTGGCGGGCAATAGTCCGCTGGGATGAGCGCGGGAAAGGGTTGATATGCGGCTGGTCACACGCGGCACCGCAATCTGGGGGATCGGCGCGCTTGCACTCGCGGTCTGGGCGTGCGAGACGACGCGCAATCCGGGCGGCATCCAGCGCGATGTCACGGCGCCGGCCATTTTGCTGACCAATGCCGCGGGCGATACGCAGGACATCGCCGGCGGCCTGCGTTTCGGCGTGCAGGCGGTGGACAATCTCGCGCTGAAAAGCGTGACGCTGCGGTTCAGCGGCGGCCTGATCGCCATCCTCGACACGACGTTCACCGGCCAGGTCAAGACCTACACCGTCTCTCGCACGATCACCTTCGGGTCCAACTCCGGCGCCGGCGGCAACATTCAGATCATCGGCCGCGCCACGGACGGCGCGGGGAACTTCTCGGAAGACACGCTCAGCATCTTTCTGTCCAATGTGCAGGCGCTGCGAGTCACGCTGGCATTGCCCTCTCCGGGCGCGCTGGCGTCGACGGGCAAAGGCATCCCGGTCGATGTGATCGCGGTGCAGAACTCGGGCATCACGAAGATCGGCTTCCTCGTCTCTCCGGCGGGGAGCGTCACGAACCCGACCGTCCCCCCCAATGACTCGATCCTCTACACGCCGCCGTTGGGTGACTCGGTCGAGTACGTCGACACGCTCATCGTGGTGCCGTCGACCGGCACGTTCAACGTGGTGGGGTTCGCCGAAGACTCGGCGGGCCGGCGTGGCTTCAGCAGCGTGGTCACCGTGCAGATTCAGTCGGTCGCGACCGACATCACGCCGCCCATCGTGGCGCATCGCATCGCCGACCGCGTGGAAGTCGACGACACCATCCACGTGCGCGCCCAGGACCCGAGCGCGATCGCGTGGATCGGCTTCACGGTGGACACCAACAGCGTGCGCATGAAGTTCGATTCACTCTACGTCGGAGCGGGCAACCTCACCGACGTCACGCATAACTTCAGCCTCGGCCTGCAGGGACTGCAGCCACTGCCGCGCACCATCGTCGTGAAAGGCTACGCCTGCGACGCGGCCGTGGCGCGCAACTGCTCGTTCACGAACAGCACCACCTTGATTCCGAGCGCGCCCGTCAGGTTCGGCAGCGCGCCGGCGCCCCGTCCGTCGCCGATGGGGCTGATCGATACGGTCATCGTCGTGGCGGGGGTCACGCGGCCCCTGCCGTTCGGCGGCAAGATCGCGGACGCGATCTTCAACGGCAACGACTCGAGTCTCTACCTCACCAACCCGCAGCTGGGTCGCGTCGAAGTCTTCCAGGTTGCCAATACGTCGTTCGTCGCGCTGGGTATTCCCACGGCTGGTCCGCAGCCGTGGGGCATCGCGTTGTGGCCCGTCGACACGCTGGGGAACTACAAAGACACGATCGTCGTGGCGAACGCGGGGGGGACCGAGCTGTCGATCATCGATGTGCGGGCAGCCACTCGGCGCCTCGCGTGGCGGCAAGACCTGCCCGACTACCTCATCGAGACCTACCGCATCCTCACGAGCCCGACCCGCGAGGAGATCATCGTCTACGACGTGTCCGACCGGCCGCAATATGTCTCGACGGTGTGCCGGGTAACGACGGGATCGGCGCTCTGCAACGCGGATTCCGTGTTTGCGATCTATTCGACGACACCAACCACCAGCAGCTCGGAGCCATTCTCCGGTCGCGCGACACTGCGGATGGAGAAGCTGATCGACACGCCCGACACGACGCTGCTCTTCAGTCACCTCTTCTGGGAGCTCGCGGGCGACAGCACCTTGACCAGCACCAGCTTCGACACCTTGCGCATCGAAATGCGGCGCGGCCGGCCGTACAACCAACAGATGGTGCAGCTCAGCGCCTGTCAGGGCGTCATGGTCAAGTTGGCGGCGTTTGGATTGGGTGACTCGACCTTCGTCCGGAACTCGGGCAACTTCACGCACGCGATCATGGGTGAAGGCGGAAACGTTTCGACGGCGTTTGCGCGTGTCATCGGCTACACAACCAAGGCAAGGCTCGACCAGGGCAACGGCACGGCGCGTGCCTGCGCGACCAGCGTCGTGACCCGCGACAGCGGCCGCAACGATCGCGACCAGGGCATGACGCCCGCAATCGACGTGAGCGACTTCATCAGCAACACCGGCGTCAACCTCCACTCGGTCGCCACGAACTTCAACGGCGGCACGAACATGGTCCGCGCCGACTCGATCTACTTCCTCGACGAGGGGATGAAGCTCAAGGGCACCGCGCCCGCGCCGCTCGGCGCGTTCGGCATGGACATGAACTACAACCATGCGTTCCTGGCGGGCGACGCCGGCACCCCCACGTTTGGCGGCACGGGTAACCCCAATGACCGCATTGCCTTCTCCGCCCGGCCTGACGGCAATATCGACGTCTGGGATACCTTCTTCTTCGGGAAGGTTGGCGGAATCGTCGTCCGCGACCCCATCATTGGACCGCTGCGCGTCGCGCGGAACAGGGCCAACACCCGGCAATGGCTGTTCGGCGTCACGGCGAACGGCGTGGTCACGATCGAGCTGCCGGTGATCACCAATCCGTTCCCGTCGAAGCCGCCATGGGGGCCGCCGATTCCCTGATGCCGGGCGCCTGCGGGCCCGGGTGCTGGATTACGCGAGCCCGACGACCGTCGGGCTCGCATGTTATAGGGGAGCGATGAACGTAGGGGCGCAGTACGCTGCCTCTACCGGGGGTGAGGTCTCATGACATTCCGGTTCACAACGGCAGGCGAATCGCACGGCAGAGGGCTCGTGGGAATCCTCGAGGGGATGCCCGCCGGTCTCCCCGTCTCCGCCGCCGACGTGGACGCGGAGCTGAAGCGCCGCCAGGGCGGCTATGGCCGTGGCGCGCGCATGAAGATCGAATCCGATCGCATCGAATGGCTGTCCGGCGTGCGCGCCGGCGCAACCCTCGGCTCTCCCATCGCCATGCTGATCTGGAATCGCGACTGGGAGCACTGGCAGGACATCATGGCACCGGAGGCCGACGCCACTCCCGATCCCCTGGGGCGGCGCCGGCAGGTGACGCGGCCGCGGCCCGGCCACGCCGACCTCGCGGGATCGCTCAAGTACGATCGTCAGGACGCGCGCGACATTCTCGAGCGGGCCAGCGCGCGCGAAACCGTCGCCCGCGTGGCGTGCGGCGCCGTGTGCAAGAAGCTGCTGCGGGAATTCAGCATCGAAATCGGCTCGTATGTCGCGGAGCTGGGCGGTGTGAAGGCTGCTCCCTGCTCCGTGCTCCCTGCTCCCTTGAACGAAGCGGCGGACCAGAGTCCGGTCCGGTGTCTCGACAAGGACGCCGAAGCCGAAATGATCAAGCGGATCGATGCCGCGAAAGCAGCGGGCGATACACTGGGGGGCATCGTCGAGGTCGTCGCGCTCGGCGTGCCTGTGGGGCTGGGTTCCCACGTCGCGTGGGACACGAAGCTCGACGGCCGCCTCGCCCAGGCGCTGATGTCCATCCCGGCGGTGAAAGGCGTGGAGCTGGGCCTCGGATTCGATGCGGCGCGCCGCAAGGGCTCCGAAGTGCATGATGAGATCCTGCCTGGGTTTACGCGCGCGACCAATCGCGCGGGCGGGACCGAAGGCGGCATGACCACGGGCGAGCCGCTCCTCGTGCGCGTCGCGATGAAGCCCATCTCCACCCTGATGGCGCCGCTCAAGACCGTCGATCTGAAGACCGGCGGGCCGGCGCAGGCGCAGTCGGAACGGTCCGACGTGACCGCCGTTCCCGCGATGGGCGTGATTGCCGAGGCGATGATGGCGATCGTGGTGACGCAGGCGCTGCTCGAAAAATTCGGCGGCGACGCGCTGAGCGAGCTGAAGCGCAACGTCGAGGGCTATCTGGCGCAGGTGCGCGCGCGCACACCGAAGGGCGCGGCATCGTGAGGAAGCACCTCGTCCTCGTCGGCCTGCCGGGGGCGGGGAAAACGACCGTCGGTCGCCTCGTTGCCGAGCGGATGCAGGCGACCTTTGTCGACATCGACTCGATCTTGATTCGCAAGGAAGGCAAACCGATCACGATGATCTTCGCCGAGAAGGGCGAGGCCGCGTTTCGCGACATGGAGCGGAAGGAAGTGGAGGTCGCGCTCGCCGCCGAGCCCGCCGTGATCGTGCCCGGCGGCGGCTGGGCTGCGCAGCCGGGGGCGCTCGAGGCCGCACGGGCGCACGGATTCGTTATCTATCTGAAGGCGCGCGCCGAGCTTGCGGCGGGCCGCGCGGCGCCATCGGGAACCCGGCCCGTTTTGATGGGTGATGATCCTGTCGAGCAGATGCGTGAGCTGGTCAAGACGCGCGAGCCGTACTACGCGCAGGCGAATGCGACGGTGCAAACCGAAGCGAAAACGCCGGACCAGCTTGCCGCTGAGGTCATCCGACTTGCGCAAACCAGTGCCGGTTGGTAAAGATGGAACCCCTATGTTTGAACAAAGGTTGATCAGTGCCTGATAATAATGAAGAGGAAGTGAAACCCAAAAAGAAGAGAGCGCCCCGCAAGAAACCGGATGCGGAGGCCGTTCTCGAGACGGCGGATGATGAAATTACCGACGCCGCTCCTGTAAAGGGCGGCGCACTCGTCATTGTCGAGTCCCCGACCAAGGCCAAGACGATCGGCAAATACCTCGGCCGCGGCTACACGGTCAAAGCGACCGTGGGTCACCTCCGGGATCTGCCCAAGCGCGAGCTGGGCGTAGACGTCGAGAACGGCTTCGCGCCCAAGTACGTCACTATTAAGGAAAAGGCCAAGACCCTCGCCGAGATCAAAAAGGCCGCCAAATGGGCGGATCGCGTGCTGCTCGCCACCGACCCGGACCGCGAGGGCGAGGCGATCGCCTGGCACGTCGCCTCCCAGCTGAACGGCGACGGTGCGAACGGTCGGATCCGCCGCGTCCTATTCCACGAAATCACCAAAGACGCCGTCGCCCAGGCCCTGGCGAACCCGCTGGACATCGATCAGCGCAAAGTGGACGCCCAGCAGGCCCGCCGGGTGCTCGATCGGCTGGTCGGCTACAAGGCGTCGCCGGTCCTGTGGAAGAGCATCAAGACTGGGCTGTCGGCGGGCCGGGTGCAGACGGTGGCTCTGCGCCTGATCATCGAGCGCGAAGAGGAAATCCGGAAGTTCGTGCCGCAGGAGTACTGGACCATCGCGGCCGACCTGGAAAAGGACGGCCAGCCGTTCCAGGCGCGGCTGCAGAAGCTCAGCGGCCACAAGCCCGAGATCAAGACGGAGCAGGCGGCGCGCGAGATCGTCGCCGAGGTCGAGAAGCTGCCGTTCGTCGTGACGGCGGTTTCGACCGGCGAGCGCCGCCGCAAGGCGCCCGCGCCGTTCACCACCAGCACGATGCAGCAGGAAGCCGCGAAACAACTGGGCTTTTCGGCGGGGCGGACCATGCGCGCGGCCCAGAAGCTGTACGAAGGCGTGGAGCTGGGCGAGCAAGGATCCGTCGGTCTTATCACCTACATGCGCACCGACTCGGTGCGCGTCTCGGACGCCGCGATCAAGCAGGCGCGTGACTACATCAACGCGCAGTTCGACAAGCGCTATCTGCCCGACGAGCCGAACGTCTACAAGGGCGGTCGCGGCTCCAAGGTCCAGGATGCGCACGAAGCGATCCGGCCCACCGAAGTCGGCCTCACGCCCGACTCCGTCAAGAAGTACCTCGAGCGCGATCTGTTCAAGCTGTACCAGCTCATCTGGCGGCGGTTTCTGGCGTCGCAGATGACGCCGGCCGTGTACGAGGCGACCAAGGTGGACTTCGAGCTGGCGAACGGGAAGTTCCTGTTCCGCGCCACCGGCTCTCGGGTCGTGTTCGACGGCTATCACGCGCTGTACAGCGAAGCGCACGAGGCGGAGGATGCCAAGACGCTCGACAGCCTCGAGCCGATCCCGCCCCTCAAGGAAGGGGACCGGGCGACGGTCAAGCAGATCGTGCCAGGCCAGCACTTCACCGAGCCACCGCCGCGCTACAGCGAGGCGAGCCTGGTGAAGGAGCTGGAGCGCCTCGGCATCGGCCGGCCCTCGACCTACGCGGCGATCATCTCGACGCTGCGCACGCGCTGGTATGCGACGGCCAAAGACCGCCGCTTCCATCCCACGCCGCAGGGCGAGACGGTCTGGAAAGTCCTCAAGCGCTCGTTTCCCGAAGTGTTCGAGGTGGGCTTCACGGCGCAGATGGAAAACGAGCTCGACAAGATCGAGGAAGGCGATCTCGCCTGGCAGGACGTGCTGGGCGAGTTCTGGAAGCCGTTCAGCGTGGCGCTGGAAGCGATCGACATCAACAAGATCATCCACGAGGTGCACGATCTCTCCGGCGTCGAATCGGAGAAGTGCCCCAAGTGCGGCTCACCGCTCGAGGTGAAAAGCGGGCGCTTCGGGCCGTACATCGCGTGCGTGCGCTACGCGACGAAGGAGTGCGACTACTCGCGCTCCATCAAGAAGGACAAGGTGCCCGACCGGCCGTCGGACGAGATCTGCAAGGAGTGCGGCGCGCCGATGGTGATCAAGACCGGCCGCTACGGCGAATTCCTCGCCTGCACGCGCTACCCCAAGTGCAAGTACACGCAGCCGGTGCCGCTCGGCATCAAGTGCCCCAAGTGCGGCGTGGGCGACCTCGCGGAGCGGCGCACCAAGCGGGGACGCACGTTCTACGGTTGCCTGCGCTACCCGGATTGCGATTATTCCACCTGGAACAAGCCGGTCGTCGTCCCATGCCCCAGCTGCGGTTTCGTGGGAATGGAAGAGATCAAGTCGAAGACGACGGGAGAGACCACACGCAAGTGCCTGAAGTGCGGACACCAGATCACCGTGGAATCGGAAACCCCCGAAGCCGAAGAGGTCGCATCGTAGGGGCGCAGCATGCTGCGCCCGTCCACGTCGTGGGCGGTGGTTTGGCCGGGTGCGAGGCCGCCTGGGCGCTCGCCGAACGCGGCGTGAGCGTCACCCTGCATGAGATGCGCCCGGTGCGGATGACCCCCGCGCACCAGACCGACAGCCTCGCCGAGCTGGTCTGCAGCAACACCTTCAAATCGGTCGAGCCCACGCACGCGCACGGCCTCCTCAAGGCCGAAATGCGTCTGCTCGGCAGCATCGTGCTCCAGGCCGCCGACGCGGCGCGCATTCCCGGCGGGAGTGCGCTGGCGGTGGATCGTCGCGCCTTCGGGAAAGGCGTGGAGAGCAGGGTTCTCTCCCACCCCAACGTGACGCTGGTTCGCGACGAGGTCACGGCGCTTCCCTCGCCGGCGGTCATCGCGACGGGCCCGCTGACTTCGGACACGCTGGCGGCCGCGATCGCGGCCCGGTTGGGCGTCGCAGCGCTGGCGTTCTACGACGCGATCGCGCCGATCGTGTCCGCCGATTCCCTGAACTATGACCGCCTGTTCAAGCAGTCCCGCTATGGCAAAGGTGGAGGCGACGATTACTGGAACGCGCCGTTCACTCGGCAAGAGTACGAGGCGTTCGTTGCGGCGTTGATCGCCGGCGAGCAGTACGTCCCCGGCCACGAGTTCGACACAGTGCCGTATTTCGAAGGCTGCCTGCCGGTCGAAGAGATGGCGGAACGCGGGGTCGAGACGCTGCGATTTGGGCCGATGAAACCCATTGGACTAGTGGATCCCAGGGCTAAACCCCCGGACCTGCGTCCTGGGTCAGAAAGGCACGGTGAACCGTACGCCGTCGTTCAGCTGCGGCAGGAAGACCGGGCCGCCCAGATGTGGAATCTCGTCGGCTTTCAGACGCGACTGAAAACCGGCGCGCAGCAGCAAGTCTTCAGAATGATTCCGGGACTCGAGCACGCCGAGTTCCTGCGGTTCGGCAGCATCCATCGCAACAGCTATCTGAATGCGCCGCAGGCGTTGACCCCGCATTTGTCCGCGAAAGACGATCCGCAATTGCTGTTCGCGGGGCAGCTCACCGGCGTCGAGGGATACACCGAGTCGGCGGCGACCGGAATGCTGGCGGGGATCAATCTCGCCCGGCTGCTCGCGGGTGACGAACCACGGCTGCCGCCGGCGACGACGATGTTGGGCGCGCTTTATCGTTATTTGCGTGAGACCGAGCCCGCTCGCTTCCAGCCGATGAACGCGAACTTCGGCCTGCTCGAGCCGCTGGAACATGCGCCGCGCGACAAGTTCAAGAAGAAGGAAGCGCTGGCTGAACGGGCGCTGCGGGACATGCAAGCGTTCACGGATGTCCTTCAGGACAGTGCTGCGCCGAGCACACTCTTCAGGGTGTGAAGCACGTCATGAACGAAATCACCGCATTCATCACGTTTCTCGACAAAGAGCGCAACGACTCCCCCCACACCGTCACAGCCTACGGGCGCGACGTCGAGGCGTTCGCCGCCTTCTGCCAGCGCTACTACGGCGGTCCCTGGACCTGGGCCGGCGTCGATCGTCTGGCGGTGCGCGGCTTTCTCGCCGCCGAGCAGCAGCGCGGCCTGGGCAAGCGGTCCGTCGCGCGGGCGCTGTCGGCGCTGCGCACGTTCTACCGCTTTTTGAATGCCACCCGCGGCATCGAGGTGAATCCGGCGCGCGCCGCGCGCACGCCGAAACTCGACCGCACGTTGCCGACCTGGCTCGATCGCGCGGAAACGGACGAGTTGTTCCGCACCGCCGAGCAGCGGGCCGACGCCGGCGGATTCGCGGCGGCGCGTGACCTGGCGATGCTGGAAATGTTCTACTCGACCGGCATGCGGCTCTCCGAGCTCGCCGGCCTGAACGACGCCGATGTCGATCTCGTGTCGGACCAGGTGAAGCTGCGCGGCAAAGGCAAGAAGGAGCGCATCGTGCCCGTCGGCTCGCGGGCCAGTGCGGCGCTGCGGCGCTACCTGCGGCGCCGCGATTCGCTGGCCGGCCCCCCCCCGGCCAGCGCGTGGCGCGGGCCGTCTTTCTGAACCAGCGCGGCCAGCGCATCACGCCGCGCGGTGTGCAGCTCGCCATGAAGCGCTTGTTCGCGGGCCTGGCGCGGGGAACCAATCTTCACGTGCACGCGTTGCGGCATTCATTCGCGACCCATCTGCTGGACGCGGGTGCTGATCTCAGATCGGTGCAGGAATTGCTGGGGCATGCCTCGCTGGGGACCACCCAAGTGTATACTCATACGTCGGTCGAACGGCTGAAACAGGTTTATCGCCAAGCCCATCCAAGAGCATGAGCACGGAGCAGGGAGCACGGAGCAATACGTGAAGAGGATCCACAGCACCACAATTCTTTCTGTACGGCGCGATGGCCAAGTCGCCATCGGCGGCGACGGGCAGGTCACGGTCGGCGAGACCGTGATGAAGGCCAACGCCAACAAGGTGCGCACGCTCAAGGGCGGCAAGATTCTCGCCGGCTTCGCGGGCGCGGCCGCCGATGCCTTCACCCTGTTCGACAAGTTCGAGGAAAAGCTCGAGCGCTATCCGACCAACCTGCCGCGCGCCGCGGTCGAGCTGGCCAAGGACTGGCGCTCGGATCGCGTGCTGCGCCGGCTGGAAGCGCTGCTCATCGTCGCCGACAAGGAGCACGGCTATGTCATCAGCGGCTCGGGTGAACTGATCGAGCCGGACGACGGCATTCTGGCCATCGGCTCGGGTGGATCCTACGCGCTCGCGGCGGCGCGCGCGCTCCTCAAGGACACGAAGCTGAACCCGGCGGAGATCGTGCGGAAAGGCTTGGAGATCGCCGCCGACATCTGCGTGTACACCAACACGAACATCACCGTGCTCGAGTTATAGCGATGCCCAAAACCCCGGTTTCACCTCCAGCCCCTCCACCGCCCACCACGCCCCCCCCCTCCAATCCTGGTGAGGCAGCGGAAACGATGCCGTGGCTGGAGGAAATGGCGCCCCGCAAGATCGTCGCGGAGCTCGATCGCTACATCGTCGCTCAGGAAGCCGCCAAGAAGGCGGTCGCGATCGCGGTGCGCAACCGCTGGCGTCGCGCCCAGGCGCCCGAAGACATCCGCGACGAGATCATGCCCAACAACATCATCATGATCGGTCCGACGGGCGTGGGGAAAACCGAGATCGCGCGCCGGCTGGCCCGGCTCGCCGGCGCGCCCTTCCTCAAGGTCGAAGCCTCGAAGTTCACGGAAGTCGGCTACGTCGGGCGCGACGTCGAGTCGATGGTGCGCGAGCTGGTGGATGTCTCGATCAACATGGTTCGGTCGGAACGGGAGGACGACGTCTACCCCACGGCCGAGCAGCGGGCTGAAGAGCGGATGTTGGATTTATTGTTGCCGCCGCTTCCCGCGCCGCCCGCCGGCGCCACGGCAACTCCCGGAGCCGCGGGCACGGAGCAGGGGGGGGGAGCAACAGGACAGCGGCCGCTCTTCGTGGTCTCGTCGAAGGGCGATGTCCAATCCAAGATTCCCGAAGCCGAAACCGAAGCCGGCGAGCGCCGCCGCCGCACGCGCGAGAAGCTGCGCCAGCAGCTGAAGGAAGGTCTGCTCGAGGAGCGCGACGTCGAGATCGAAGTGCAGCAGCAGAGTTTCCCGATGCTCGAGATGATGCAGCCGCCGCAGGGGATGGAAGGTCCCGACATCAACTTCGGCGAAATGCTGCAGGAGCTGATTCCCAAGAAAAAGAAGCGCCGCACCGTGCACCTGCACGAGGCGCGCCGCATCTTGATCGACGAAGAATTGAAGAAGCTCGTCGATATGGACGACGTGGTGAACGAGGCCCTCGATCGCGTCGAGAATCACGGCGTCATCTTCATCGACGAGATCGACAAGATCACGGGCCAGCGCGGCCAGACCAGCGGGCCCGACGTCTCGCGCGAGGGCGTGCAGCGCGACCTGCTCCCGATCGTCGAGGGCTCGACGGTGCAGACGCGCTACGGCTACGTCCGCACCGATCACATTCTCTTCATCGCGGCCGGCGCGTTCCACATCGCGAAGCCGAGCGATTTGATCCCCGAGCTGCAGGGCCGCTTCCCGATTCGCGTGGAGCTGTCCTCACTCAGCGAAGCGGATTTCGTGCGCATCATGACGGAGCCGGAGAACGCCCTGACGAAGCAGTACGCGGCGCTGTGCCAGGCGGACGGCGCGACGCTCGAGTTCACGCCCGACGGCGTCAAGGAAATCGCGCGCATCGCCGCCAAAGTGAACGAGCGCATGGAGAACATCGGCGCGCGACGGCTGCACACCGTCATGACCACGCTGCTCGAGGAGGTCCTGTTCGCCCTGCCCGACTATCCCACGAAACACATCGTCTTCGACGCTGCCGCGGTCCGCGACCGCCTCGCCAAGATCGCGGGGGACGAAGACCTGCGCCGCTACATCCTCTAGACCACAGACCACCCGTCTTGTCACCGGACGAGGCCGCAGGTAAACTCCCCGGGCGACTGTCATTTTGACCGATCTCCGGGGTGGACATGCCCAAACGTGACTTTCTGTCCTTCGGCGACTGCTCCAAGGACGAGTTCCGTGCGCTCCTGGAC
>DASZCG010000127.1:0-13412 GCA_035943355.1 Gemmatimonadales bacterium | reverse complement strand
GACGGCGCGATTCTGGTGGTGTCGGCGGTGGATGGTCCGATGCCGCAGACGCGCGAGCACATCCTGCTCGCGCGGCAGGTGAACGTGCCCTACATCGTCGTGTTCTTGAACAAGTGCGACCTGGTGGATGACGCCGAGCTGCTGGATCTGGTCGAGCTCGAGGTGCGGGAACTGCTCAGCAAGTACCAGTTCCCGGGCGACGACGTGCCGGTCGTTCGCGGTGCGGCCCTGAAAGCCATCGAGGGCGACAAGCAGTGGACGGGGAAGGTCGAGGAGCTGCTGGCGGCCCTCGATAAGAGCATTCCCGTGCCCAAGCGCGAGGTCGATAAGCCCTTCCTGATGCCTGTGGAAGACGTGTTCTCGATCACGGGCCGCGGCACGGTCGCGACAGGCCGAATCGATCGCGGCAAGATCAAAGTCGGCGAGGAAGTGGAATTGGTGGGCTTCGGCACGGACAAGAAAACGGTGGTCACAGGGGTCGAGATGTTCCGCAAGCTGCTGGATGATGGGCAGGCGGGGGACAACGTCGGCCTGCTGCTGCGCGGCATCGAGAAGGACCAGATCGAGCGGGGCATGGTCTTGGCCAAGCCGGGGACGATCAAGCCGCATACGCAGTTCGAGGCGGAAGTCTACGTCCTGACCAAAGAGGAAGGCGGCCGCCACACCCCGTTCTTCAAGGGCTACCGGCCGCAGTTCTACTTCCGCACGACGGATGTGACGGGCTCAGTCGAGCTGCCGGCCGGGGTGGAGATGGTAATGCCGGGGGACAATACGAAGATGACGATCGAGCTGATCACGCCGATCGCGATGGAAGAGCAATTGCGGTTTGCCATTCGGGAAGGCGGGCGGACCGTGGGTGCTGGAGTAGTCACGAAGATCTTGAAATAACGAGGCACGAGTGGCACGTCTGCACGTCGGCACGCTGTTCCGTGCCACTCGTGCCGATGTGCCGACGTGAGACATGAATGCCCCGAGAGAACATCATCATGGAGTGCACCGTCTGCAAAAGTCGTAACTATTTCACGACAAAGAACAGGCGGAAGCACCCGGAGCGGGCGGAGTGGAAGAAGTACTGCCCGCGATGCAATAAGCAGCAGGCGCACAAGGAATCGAAGTAATGGCGACGGAAGTCATGACGGGCGGCGACCGCGAGCTACGGTCTCCTCCTGGACGGCTCGCGCGTTTCATCCAGTTCTTGCGCGACGTGCGCAACGAGCTGCGCAAAGTGACGTGGCCGACCTTCGATGAGCTGAAGAAAGCCACCACCGTGATCATCATCTTCGTCGCGGTGCTGGGCGTCATGATCGGACTCATGGATACGTTCTTCCAGTGGGTCTTCGTCAAGCTGGTGGCCAAGCTGTTCTAATGGCCGATCTGCGGTGGTACGCGATCCAAACGACGGCGGGCCATGAGAACAAGGTCCGCAGCCTGATCGCACGGCGCATTGCCGAAGATGCGCGGCCGGACACGGAGAAGCCGATCCGCCAGGCCCTGGTCCCCACGCAGGACGTCGTGGAGATCAAGAACGGCAAGAAGGTGAACGTCGAGCGGAAGATCTACCCGGGCTACGTGCTCGTGGAGATGGACCTGAACCAGGAAACCATCCACACGATCAACGGCATCCAGGGCGTGATCAAGTTTGTGGGCACGGGGCGCCTGCCGATGCCGCTCAGGCCGGATGAAGTGAACCGGCTGCTCGGTGTCGAAGAGGCGATCAAAGAAGAGGAGCCCACCGAGTCGATTCCGTTCCTCGTGGGCCAGGTCGTCGAGATCACGGAGGGGCCGTTCTCCGACTTCAGCGGCACCGTGCAGGAAGTGCTGCCGGACAAGGGGAAGGTGCGGGTGTCGGTCGCGCTGTTCGGGCGCCCGACGTCAGTGGAGCTGGATTATTTGCAGTTGAAGGCTCACTAGCCTTTCCCCCACCACAGGGCATGTGGGAGTCCCTGCGGGGACGTTAATAGAGGAATACGATGGCCAAACCCGTTACTGCAATCGTCAAGCTGCAGGTGCCGGCCGGGCAGGCGACGCCTGCTCCTCCGGTGGGCACCGCCCTTGGCCCGCATGGCGTCAACATCATGGAATTCGTGAAGCAGTTCAACGCGAAGACCGCGAGCCAGGCGGGGATGGTGACGCCCGTGGTCGTGACGATCTACAAGGATCGCACCTTCACGTTCATCACCAAGACGCCGCCCGCGTCCGTGCTCCTGAAGAAGGAAGCGGGGATCGAAAAGGGCTCGCCCACCTCCAACCGCGAAAAGGTGGGGAAGGTCACGCGCGCCCAGCTCAAAAAGATCGCGGAGATCAAGATGCAGGACCTGAACGCGACCGATCTCGAAGGCGCGATCAACATGATCGCGGGAACGGCGCGCTCCATGGGCCTGACGGTGGAGGGCTGATGCGCACGCGGGGCAAAAAGTACCGCGCCGCGGCGGCCACCCTCGAGGTGAAGAAGCTGTACGCGCCGCCGGCCGCCGTCGAGCAGGTGAAGAGCTCGGCCTACGCCAAGTTCGACGAGTCCGTCGATGTGGCGGTGCGCCTGGGCGTCGATCCCAAGCACGCCGACCAGATCGTGCGCGGCACCGTGTCGCTGCCGCACGGAACCGGCAAGACGATCCGCGTGTTGGTGCTTGCGCAGGGCGAGAAGGCGAAAGAAGCCGAGACCGCCGGCGCCGATTTCATCGGCATCGAGTACGTGCAGAAGCTCAAAGAGGGCTGGCTCGATACCGACGTCATCGTGGCCACTCCCGACGTCATGGGCCAGCTCGGCGCGCTGGGCAAGATCCTCGGCCCGCGCGGCCTGATGCCCAATCCGAAAGCGGGCACCGTGACGATGGACGTCTCGAAGGCCGTGAAAGAGCTGAAAGCCGGCAAGATCGAGTTTCGCGTGGACAAGAGCGGGATCGTGCACGCGCCGATCGGCAAGAAATCGTTTGCGGCGACGCAGCTCGCCGACAATCTGCAGGCGTTCATGGATGCGATCGTGAAAGCGAAGCCGTCCGCTGCCAAGGGTCATTACATCCGCTCGGTGACGGTGTCGAGCACCATGGGGCCGGGCGTACGCGTCGATCCGGCGGGATATCATCAATGAACCGGACCAAGGCGCAGAAACAGGAGATGGTGACGACGCTGGCCGAGCAGGTCGGTAAGTCGCAGACCATCTACGTCACCGACTTCACCGGGCTCAACGTGGCCCACATCACGGATCTGCGCCGGCGCCTGCGGGCGGTCGGCGTGGAGTACGTGGTCGTCAAGAACACCTTGGCGCGCCGCGCGTTGACGGAGCAGCAGCTGAAGGACGGCGGGCTCGAAGCCTTCCTCGCCGGACCGACGGCGCTGGCGCTGGCGGGCGAGGATCCGGTCGGCGCCGCGAAGGTGCTGGTGGACTTCGCCAAGGAGTTCGAGAAGCCGGCGATCAAGGTCGGACTGGTCGAAGGCAAGGCGGTCACCCAGGCGCAGGTGAAGCAGCTCGCCGCGCTGCCGTCCAAGACGCAGCTCCTGGCGCAGCTCGGCGGCGCGCTGCAGGCGCCGATGGCCGGCTTCCTGGGGGTGTTGAACGGATTGCTCTATGCGATGGTCGGCGCCCTCGAGGCGCTGAAGGATACGCGCGCCGCGGGCGCAGCCTCTTCACAAAGCTAGGGAGAACACAATGGCAACGCAGACGATGAGTAAGGACGATATCCTCGAGGCCATCGGCAACATGTCGGTGTTCGAGCTGGCGGAGCTGATCGAGGCGTTCAAGGGAAAGTTCGGCGTCACGATTGCCGCACCGGCCGCGGCGGCGGCAGGTGGTGGCGCTCCCGGCACAGCGGCCGCGGCGCCGGCGGTGGAGGAGAAGACGGAGTTCACCGTCGTCCTCAAGGCGGGCGGCGAGAAGAAGATTCAGGTGATCAAGGAGATTCGCGCGATCACGAGCCTCGGTCTGAAAGAGGCGAAGGATCTGGTCGAAGGCGCGCCCGGAACCGTAAAGGAAGGCGTGACCAAGCAGGAAGCCGAGGAAATCAAAAAGAAGCTCGAAGCGCAGGGTGCCGTCGTCGAACTGAAGTAGCCTCGCGGAGGCCCCGAGCCAATAGGGGTTCGTGGGCACACCCGAGTCTCGCTTCGGTTCTACGACATGCACGGACTGACTACAACCTGCTCTTTCGGAGCCCCAACGCTTGCCCCCGTACCGACGTACGGAACGGGGGAAGCTGGGCCTTTTGCGTTGTCTGAGGAGTGACATGACCACCAAGACGTCACCGCATCTTTCGTTCGCCAAACTGGAGACGGGCATGCCGATGCCCCATCTCCTCGATATTCAGACGCGCGCGTTCCAGTCCCTGTTGCAGCCGGACGGCAAGGGCGGCGAGCGCGCCGACGTCGGTCTGGAGCGGGTGTTCAGGGACCTGTTCCCGATCCAGGACGTCAACGGCAATTACTCGCTCGAGTTCGTGAAGTACGCGCTGGGTGAGCCGAAGTACACCGTCGAAGAGTGCATCGAGCGCGACATGACCTACTCGGTGCCGCTCAAGGCGACGCTGCAGCTCGTGGTGATGGAAGAAGTCGGCGAGGTCACCAAGACCAAGCGGCCCAAGAACATCATCGAGAAGGAAGTCTATCTCGGCGAGCTGCCCATCCTCACCCCGCTGGGGACGTTCGTCATCAACGGCGCCGAGCGCGTCATTGTGTCGCAGCTGCACCGCTCGCCCGGTGTGGTGTTCGAGGAGAGCATCCACCCCAACGGCCAGCGCCTGTTCTCGGCGCGGATCATTCCGTTCCGGGGCTCGTGGGTCGAGTTCACGGTCGACATTCACGACGTGATCTACGTCCACATCGACAAGAAGAAGAAGTTCCCGGCGAGCGCGCTGCTGCGCGCGTTCGGATACGGCGGCAATGCCGATATCCTGAAGCTGTTCTACGCGGTGAAGGAGATCGACATCACCGGCAAGCTCGAAGGCCGCGCGCAGAAGCGCGAGGTGCTCGGCACGCTGCTGGCCGCCGACGTTCCCGATCCCGAGAACAAGAAGGGCGAGCCGCTGGCGCGCGTGGGCGACGAGCTGGTGCTCGAGCGCTTCAACGCGTTCCGCCGCGCCGGGATCACTTCCGTGAAGGTGTTTGCGGGCTACACCTCGCTCGATTTGCGCGAGGACGCCCAGCCGACCACCACGCAGCAGACGCCGAGCAAGTACGTGCTGGCGTTCGACGTGGCCGACCCGCACGGTGAGGTCGTCGGCGAGGCAGGGCGCGAGCTGTCCGACACGCTCAAAAAGAAGCTGCTCAAGGCCGGTGTGACCAAGGTCGACGTGCTCCTGCCCCCGGGCCGGAGCGAGTCGCCGCTCATCAAGAACACCCTCGCCAAGGACCCGACGCACTCGGAGGCCGAGGCGTTGGCGCAGATCTACACGCTGCTGCGCCCCGGCGAAGCGCCGAACCTCGAGACCGCGCGCGAGGCGTTGAAGCGGTTGTTCTTCCATCCGAAGCGCTACGACCTGGGCCGGGTGGGTCGCTACAAGATCAACCAGCGGCTCAAGGTGAATCAGCCGAAGGACAACACTGTCCTGACCGAGGACGACTTCATCGCGATCATCCGCTACCTGATCGAGCTGTCGGAAGGCCGCGGCTACACCGACGACATCGACCACCTGGGCAACCGCCGGGTGCGCTCGGTGGGCGAGCTGATCGCCAATCAGTTCTCGGTCGGTCTCTCGCGCATGGCGCGGCTCATCAAGGAGCGGATGAGCATCAACAACGATCCCGAGCGGATCACGCTCGACGATCTGGTCAATGCGCGGACGGTCAGCGCGGTGATCCAGGCGTTCTTCGGATCGTCACAGCTGTCGCAGTTCATGGATCAGACGAACCCGCTTGCCGAGCTGACGCACAAGCGCCGGCTCAGCGCGCTCGGTCCGGGCGGTTTGACGCGCGAGCGCGCGGGATTCGAAGTGCGCGACGTGCACTACAGCCAGTACGGCCGGATGTGCCCGATCGAAACGCCGGAAGGTCCGAACATCGGACTCATTACCAGCCTGTCGTGCTACGCCCGCGTGAACGACCTCGGCTTCATCGAGACGCCGTATCGCGTGGTGAAGGACGGCAAGGTGACGGACGACGTGCGCTGGCTGTCGGCGTCGGAAGAAGAGGATTACGCGGTCGCGCAGGCGAACGCGCGACTGACGCCGGACCGCCGCTTCGCGGACGAGTTGGTGCTGTGCCGCAAGCGGGACGACTACCCGCTGCTGCCGCCGAACCGCATCGACTTCATGGACGTGGCGCCCGAGCAGCTGGTATCGATTGCCGCGGCCCTGATTCCCTTCCTGGAGCACGACGACGCGAACCGCGCGTTGATGGGCTCCAACATGCAGCGGCAGTCGGTGCCGCTCCTCTTCCCCCAGGCGCCGCTCGTGGGCACGGGGCTCGAGGACAAGGTCGCCATCGACTCGGGCGCGGTGGTCATCGCGCGCCGGGGCGGCGTGGTCACGCGTGTCACGGCCGATGAGATCATCATCGACGCCGGCGACGACGAGACCAGGTCCGGGAACGGGGATCATCCCCTGGCCCGGCTGAAGCAGCACGACCGCTACCGCCTGAAGAAGTTCTGGCGCACCAACCAGGACACCGCCACCAACCAGCGGCCGCTCGTGCACATGGGCCAGAAGGTGAAGGCCGGCCAGGTGGTCGCCGACGGCGCGGGCACGGAGCGCGGCGATCTCGCGCTCGGCGCCAACGTCACCGTGGCGTTCATGCCGTGGTACGGGCACAACTTCGAAGACGCGATCGTGCTGTCGGAGCGTCTCGTGAAGGACGACGTCTACTCGTCGATTCACATCCAGGAGCTCGAGCTGCACGTCCGCGACACCAAGCGCGGCCGCGAGGAGATCACGCGCGAGATTCCGAACGTCGCCGAGGAGTCGCTGGTGGACCTCGACGAACGCGGCATCGTGCGGATCGGCGCCCACGTGAAAGCGGGCGACATCCTCGTCGGCAAGATCACGCCGAAGGGCGAGACCGAGCTGTCGCCGGAAGAGAAGCTGCTGACGGCGATCTTCGGCGAAAAAGCGAAGGACGTGAAGGACTCCTCGCTGAAGGTGCCGCCGGGCATGGAGGGCGTCGTGATCGACGTCAAGATCTTCTCGCGCATCGAGGATCAGGTCGTCGAGAAGGACCGCGGCGAGCGCATCGGTGAAGTGCGCCGGCTCGAAACGGAAGAGAAGGCCCGCATCTCGGAGGCGATGTTCATCGAGCTGGCGGACTTGCTCGCCAATCAGGAAGTGGGGCTGATGCTGAAGGCGGGAACGGTCGAGGAGTTCCTCCCGGCCGGCACCAAGCTCAGCACGCAGCAGCTCAGTGAGATGAACTTCGCCGATGTGGACCTGAAGACGCTGCGCGTCGCCAGCAAGTCCGTGAACGACAAGGTGCATGCGGTGCTCGACGCGGCCAGCGCGGAGCGCGCCAAGATCGAAGAGAAGTCCGAAGACCAGATCGACAAGATTCTCCAGCCGGACGAGCTGCCTCCGGGCGTCATCCAGCTGGTGAAGGTGTACGTCGCCGAGAAGCGGAAGATCTCGGTCGGCGACAAGATGGCCGGACGCCACGGCAACAAGGGCATCATCGCGCGGATCGTGCCGGAAGAGGATATGCCGTTCCTCCCGAACGGTACGCCGGTGGACATCGTGCTCAATCCGCTCGGCGTCCCGAGCCGCATGAACGTGGGGCAGATCCTCGAGACCCATCTCGGCTGGGCGGCGCACCTGCTGGGCTTCGTCGCCAAGACGCCCGTCTTCCAGGGCGCCAACGAGACGGAGATCGGCGTGCTGCTGCGGCTGGCTGGACTGCGGTGGGCCGCCGACGCGTTGCAGCTCAACGTGCGGCCGCCGCAGCTCGACACGGCGCGCGTGACGCAGATCGTGTCGGATCTACGCAAGCTGCCCTCGACCAACGGGGGCGGGGGAAGCGACCGGCCCGACATCGCCACGGCGGGCGTCGCATTGCTCGCAGGACGCGGTGTGTCGGCGGAAACGCGCGAGCTGCACCACCAGATGGTGGACTTCCTCAAGTTCGCGGGGAAGGAGCTCGCCGAGCGCGAGCTCGCCCAGCGGAGGATCGAACAGGAAGTCCACGCAGCCAAGATCGAATCGGCCGAGGCGAGCAATCTCTCGGCCGCGGAAAAGACCGCGCTGAAGCACGGCCTGAAGGAAGTCGAGAAGGTGCTGACCAAGGACAAGCCGACCGAGGTGCTCGAGGCCACGGGCCGTCCTGGCCTGGCGGCGTTGTTCGGGGCCAAGTCGGAAGCCGACGTGGATGCCGCGGCGGTGGAGCTGCTCGCGGCGGCGGGACTGTCGCCCGTCGGCAAGTGCCGGCTGCGCGATGGTCGCTCGGGCGAGCTGTTCGAGTCCGAGGTGACCGTCGGCTCGATCTACATCATGAAGCTGTCGCACCTCGTCGACGACAAGATTCACGCCCGCTCCATCGGGCCCTACTCGCTGGTGACGCAGCAGCCGCTCGCCGGGAAGGCGCAGTTCGGCGGCCAGCGGTTCGGCGAAATGGAAGTGTGGGCGCTGGAAGCATACGGCGCCGCGCACACGCTGCAGGAGATTCTGACCGTCAAGTCGGACGACGTGAACGGCCGGAGCCGCGTGTACGAGGCGATCGTGAAGGGGCAGAACCTGCCGAAGCCCGGGATCCCGGAGTCCTTCAACGTGCTGGTGAAGGAGCTGCAGGCGCTCGGCTTGAAGGTGACGCTCGGCACTACTGAAGATGTGGAGGAATAAGTGATCGATTTCCGGAGCGGCCACGAGGCGAAGACCTCGAACTTCGATTATATCCAGATCCGGATCGCCTCTCCCGAGGAGATCCGCGGGCCCAAGGACTCCAAGGAGCGCGAGCGCCTGGAGCTGCAGGGCCAGCGCAGCTGGTGGTCGTGGGGGGAAGTCACCAAGCCCGAGACCATCAACTACCGGTCCTTCAAGCCCGAACGCGACGGCTTGTTCTGCGAGCGCATCTTCGGCCCGGTAAAGGACTGGGAATGCCATTGCGGCAAGTACAAGCGGATTCGCTATCGCGGCGTGATCTGCGACCGCTGCGGCGTCGAGGTGACGCTGTCCAAGGTGCGGCGCGAGCGGATGGGGCACATCGAGCTCGCGGTGCCGGTCGCGCACATCTGGTTCTTCAAGACGCTGCCGTCGCCGATGGGCAACCTGCTCGACATGACGCTGCGCGATTTGGAGCGCGTCATCTACTACACGAATTACGTCGTCATCGAGCCGGGCGAGCAGGAAGTCCAGGAGCGGGAGCTACTCGATGAAGACCGCTACCTCGAGTTGCGCACCAAGGCCAAGAACGAAGGCGACAGCGCGTTCCGCGCTGATATCGGCTCGCCGGCGATCCGCTCGCTGCTCGAGCGCATCAACGTCGACAAGCTCGCCGACGAGCTGCGCGAGACAGTCGCGACGGAGACGAGCCAGCATCGCAAGAAGCAGATGCTGAAGCGTCTCAAAATCGTGGACGCGATGCGCAACTCCGGCAATGCCGGCGAGCAGCGCAACGATCCGCGCTGGATGATTCTCGACGTCGTGCCGGTGATTCCGCCCGACCTGCGGCCGCTCGTGCCGCTCGACGGCGGGCGCTTCGCTACGTCGGACCTGAACGATCTCTACCGGCGGGTGATCAACCGGAACAACCGGCTGCAGAAGCTCATCCTGCACCGCGCGCCGGAGGTCATTCTCCGCAACGAGAAGCGCATGCTGCAGGAGGCGGTGGACGCGTTGTTCGATAACGGCCGCCGCTCCAAGGCGATTCGGGGGCGCGGCAAGCGACCGCTCAAGTCGCTGTCCGACATGCTGAAGGGCAAGCAGGGCCGGTTCCGCCAGAACCTGCTCGGCAAACGGGTGGACTACTCGGGCCGCTCGGTCATCGTCGTCGGTCCCGAGCTCAAGCTGCACCAGTGCGGCCTGCCGAAGGCGATGGCGGTCGAATTGTTCAAGCCCTTCATCATCCACAAGCTGGTGGAGAAGGGCATCGCCGAGACGGTGAAGCGGGCGAAGAAGATCGTGGAGAAGGAGTCGCCGGAAGTGTACGAGATCCTCGAGGAGATCATCGAGGACCATCCCGTACTGCTGAACCGCGCGCCGACGCTGCACCGCCTGGGTATTCAGGCGTTCGAGCCGGTGCTCGTCGAGGGCAAGGCGATCCGGATCCACCCGCTCGTCTGCGCGGCGTTCAACGCCGACTTCGACGGCGACCAGATGGCGGTGCACGTGCCGCTGTCGTTCGAGGCGCAGCTCGAGTCACGGCTGTTGATGATTTCATCGAACAACATCCTCAAGCCGTCCGACGGCCGGCCGGTGGCGGAGCCCAGCCAGGACATGGTGCTGGGGTGTCACTTCCTGACCAAGGAGCCGGCGGATTTCGAGGCGCAGCTCAAGACGGCGCCGCGCATCGGCTCGATGGCGGAGCTGGAGATGGGGCTCGCCGTGAAGCGGCTCGAGTTCCACTCGCCGGTGCAGATGTGGCACGAGCGTCCGGAATTACCCGGCCGCTGGATCGCCACGACGGCGGGACGCGTGATCTTCAACAGCATCGTCCCGGTGGGACTGCTGCGTGACATGGGCTTCCAGAACAAAGTGATGCGGAAGAAGGATCTCTCCGAGCTGGTGTTCGAGAGCTATCGCCGCGCGGGACTCACCTCGACGGTGCAGTTCCTCGACCAGCTCAAGGAGTTCGGCTTCCGCTACGCGACGATGGGAGGCGTGTCCATCGGCGTGGCCGACCTCGAGATTCCGGGCGAGAAATCGCCGCTGTTGCACGACGCCGAAGCGCGCGTCGAGCGGTTCCAGCGCGCCTACTCGACCGGGCAGATCACCTTTGGCGAGCGCTACAACAAGGTGATCGACGCTTGGACGCACGCGAACAACGACATCGCCGAGGCGATGGTCTCGACGATGCGGAAGTCCAAGGGCGGCTTCAATCCGGTGTTCATGATGTTCGACTCCGGCAGCCGCGGCTCGCGCGATCAGATCCGGCAGCTCGCCGGCATGCGCGGCCTGATGGCGAAGCCGCAGAAGAAGCTCACGGGCGGCATCGGCGAAATCATCGAGAGCCCGATCAAATCGAACTTCCGCGAGGGGCTGTCGGTGCTCGAGTACTTCATCTCGACACACGGCGCGCGGAAGGGTCTCGCCGACACCGCGCTCAAGACGGCCGACGCCGGGTATCTGACACGCCGGCTCGTCGACGTCGCGCAGGACGTGACGATTACGGAAGAAGACTGCGGCACGATCCTCGGCCTCGAGATGTCGGCGCTGAAGGAAGGCGAAGACATCATCGAGCCGCTGCGCGAGCGCATCGTCGGGTGCGTGGCGCTCGAAGAGGTCCTGGACCCGCACGAGCTGGATGAAGACGGCCGGCCCAGGGTGCTGGTCGAGGCGGGCAAGCTGGTCATCGAGGAGACCTCGCAGGCCATCGAGGATGCGGGCATCGAAACGGTGAAGATCCGCTCGGTGCTCACCTGCGAGGCGAAGCGCGGCGTGTGCCGGATGTGCTACGGCCGCAACCTCGCCACGATGGACATGGTGGATCTGGGCGAAGCGGTCGGCATTCTGGCGGCGCAGTCGATCGGCGAGCCGGGCACGCAGCTCACCCTGCGAACCTTCCACATCGGCGGCACGGCGGCACGTATCGCCGAGCAGACGGTGCGGAAGACGAAGGTCGAAGGCGTGATCGAGCACGGCGACCGGCTGACGTTCGTCGAGACGCCGGAAGGCCATAAGGTCGTGACGAGCTACGAGGGCGAGCTGATCCTCAAGGCCGCGCCACACGGCGGGACGTCGGGCACCGCGGCCAGCAAGCTGGCGGTCCACTCGCGCTTCCAGGTGCCGCTCGGCGCCACCCTGATGGTCGATGATGACCAGCAGGTGGCGAAGGATGGCGTCCTGTTCACGTGGGATCCGTACACGAACCCGATCATGACGGACGTGGCGGGTCTGGTGCGGTTCGTGGACATCGTCGAGGACGAGACGGTGCGCGAAGAGCTGGACGAAATCACCGGCCGGCGCCAGCGCGTGATCATTGAAGACCGGGAGAAGAAGCTCCACCCGCACATCGAAGTCGTCCAGAAGAAGGGCGACAAAGAGAAGCGGCTCCGCGACTTCGTCATTCCTGAGGGCGCGCAGCTCACGGTTGAAGATGGGCAGGACGTATACGCGGGTCAGGTGCTCGCCAAGGTGTCGCGTGAGGCGTACAAGACGCGCGACATCACGGGCGGTCTGCCCCGCGTCGCCGAGCTGTTCGAGGCGCGCCGGCCGAAGGACCCGGCCACGATTTCCGAAGTGGACGGCGTGGTGCGGTTCGGCGAGATCAAGCGCGGCAAGCGCGAGATCTGGGTGCATCCGGAGGAAGGCGAGGCGCAGCTGTACGAGGTGCCCGCCGGGAAGCACTTGCGCGTGCACGAGGGTGACCGCGTGCGCGCCGGTGACCGGCTCACCGAGGGACCGGTGAATCCGCACGACATCCTGCGGATCAAAGGCCCGCGCGCCGTGCAGGAGTATCTGTTGAACGAGGTGCAGGAGGTGTACCGCCTGCAGGGCGTGAAGATCAACGACAAGCACATCGGCGTGATCGTGCGCCAGATGCTGCAGAAGGTGAAAGTGGTCGAGCCGGGGGATACCGAATTCCTGGAAGGCGAGAACGTCGATAAGCTCGTCTTCAGCGACGTCAACGAGCGGGCGGTGAAGAAAGGCGGCAAGCCATCCACCCGTGAGCCGCTGCTCCTCGGCATCACCAAGGCGAGCCTGACGACGCAGTCGTTCATCTCCGCGGCCTCCTTCCAGGAGACGACGCGGGTGTTGACGGATGCGGCGATCCGCGGGGCCAAGGACGATCTGCTTGGTCTCAAGGAGAACATCATCATCGGGCACCTGATCCCGGCGGGTACCGGCATCTACCGGTATCACGACATCGAGATCGAGCCGCCGGAGGGCTTCCAGCCACCGACGCCGCCGGTTGAAGCGGCGTTGCCCGGAACGGGCGCCGCACCGAGTCCGTTCCCGCAAGAAGTCGAAGCGGAGTAGTCGGACGGCGGGACGGTCGCACGGCCGGACTGTCTATACACAACGGCGCCGAGCAGTCGGCGCCGTTGTGCTTTCCCCCAAGCGCAATTCTGCTGCGAGAAATCCCTGCGATCCCCGGGATCCCACATTATGACTTTGCTGCCACACCGCCCTGTTGCCCGGGTAGGACTCTCAACCTTCATCGCGAGGCGAGTTATGCAACGACGTGCCGTCGGTCTGCCTGCCGTCCTCCTCCTCGTTTTCTTCAGTGCCTGCAACCGTGATGAAATCACGAGCATCACCGCCATATCGGCGAGTCGCAACGCCGGGCTCACCGCGCTGCGCAACGTCATTGTATTCGCCGCCGGCCAACCAGATGGCCAGGCGCAGCTC
>DASZCG010000126.1:0-26768 GCA_035943355.1 Gemmatimonadales bacterium | reverse complement strand
GCCTATGAGCGTGCGTCCAGAAAGGCCAGAGCAGCACCAAACCCAAGGTCCCTCCTGCACTTACAAAGAACGCGGTCGCGCCATTCGCCCCACCAAAGATGGCGCCGAGGGCTACACCACCGACGAGTGCCGCTACGCCCGTGAGCGCATGGTACACGCCGAAACCGCTGCCGCGGTGACCGCCTGTGGCCGCCGAGACGAGCGCCCGTTCGGGACTCTCGGTGAACCCCGCTACGAAACCGAACGACAGGAAGACAATCCAGGCCGTGAGCGGGGTTGCCGCGAACGCCATCCCGGCCGCAAGCGCGACGTAGGTGAGCCACCCGATCCACATCGTCCGTGCCGGCCCAATTCGATCCGAGAGCCCACCACCCAGGAAGGACGTCGAGGAGCGCACGACGTGCAATGCCGCCCACAGCAACGGAATGAGCGCGACGGCGATACCCAGCTGCTGAGCCCGAAGGATCATCAGGGTTTCGGGCATGCGAAGGAGGTAGAAGAAGGAGATCGCGATGATCACAAACGGTGGGCGCAGGCGGGGAACGGCCGGTACAGGCGGAACTGCACTCACGGCGCTTCTCCCCGCCGGTTCCCGCCGTTTGTCCCCTACCGCCCACATCGCGAGGAACACAACAATCATCCCCGGCACAAAGCTCGCCAGGATCACCCGCCGCACATCGGCGCCGTGCTGAAGGAACCACAAGGCGACGAGCGGTCCGATGATGGCGCCCGCATGGTCCAATCCCCGCTGCAATCCAAATGCACGCCCCACGAGCGGCGCGGGCGTCACGTCCGCAATCAGCGCGTCCCTGGGCGGGGTGCGCAGTCCTTTTCCGAGGCGATCGACGACGCGGAGCCCGATGACCTGCCAGGCTGCCGCCGTGATGGCGATGATGGGCCGCACCGCCGCCGCGACGAAATAACCGCCGACGATCAGGGGCCCGCGTCGCTCTGCTCGGTCGGCGAGCCCGCCGGCGATGAGCTTTACGAGCGCGGCGGCGGCATCCGCGGCTCCGTCGAGCGCCCCCAACGCGAGCGCGCCTCCGCCCAGGACGCCGGTGATGAACGCCGGGAGCAGCGGATACACCATCTCACTCGCGAAGTCGTTGAGAAGGGAAACAGCACCGAACAGCTTGACCTGCCGGGGCAGCTGTGCGGCGGGAGGATCACTCACCCAAGCCAAGTCCCCAGCGAATCAGGGTCACGGGCAGGCCACCGTACGGCAGCACCGCGTCGTGGAAGGCGCGCAGCGTGAAGTCTTTGCCCTTGGCCGTGCGGAAGTCATCGCGCAACCGCAGCAGCTCGCGCCGGCCGACGGCATAGCACAGCTGATAGGCCGGCCACGCGCAGTAGCGCCGCACCTCCGCCTCGGCGTTACCGCGTTCCACGTGCAGCTCGCTGACCATCTGATCGACGGCTTGCTCCCGTGTCATGCCGCGCGTGTGCAGGCCGACGTCGAGCAGAATGCGCATCGCGCGCCAGAGCAGATGGACGCGCTGGAAGAACAGCTCCTGGTCCGACGCGTAAAAGCCCTCTTCGCCCATCATGTCTTCGCAGTACAGCGCCCACCCCTCCACCGTCAGCGGCGTCCAGAGATTCTTGCGCACGTGCGACGCCTGCTCCTTGGCAATCACCAGCTGCAAGTGATGGCCGGGATAGCCCTCGTGTAGCGCGGTCGCGGCCAGCTCGTAGCGGCAGTGGTCGCGCAAGATGCGCTCCTGCTGGGCGGCGGGGAGCCGCGAGTCTGGCACCGTCACGTAGAACCACCCCGTGCGGTCGCGGCTGTAGGCGCCGGGACTGTCGTAGGCGGCGTACGGGATGACCGGACGCATGAACGCGGGAGTTGGGATCACGCCCAGCGGCGCCTTGGGAATGGGCGCGAGTTGGCGCGACGCCACAAAGTCGCGCGCGCGCGCCATCTCCTTGGCGTACGCATCCACCAGCTCGGCCGGGCTTGGATGATCGCCGCGCAGCTTGTCCACCAGCTCCGGCCAGGGGCGGCCGTCCAGCCGCGTGGCAAGCCGCACCAGGTCCTGCTCGATCTCTTCTTTGAGCCGCAGCCCATAACGCCACAGCTCGGGCGCCGTGTCACGCAGGGCGTGCTGATAGTGCAGCAGGAAGTTGAAGGCTTCTTCGCCGATCGCGAACTGCTCGGAGCCGACTTCCAGCCAGCGCTCGAGATTTGAGTCGAAGCTGTAGAGCGCCTTGCGCGCTGCTTCGGCGGCTGACGTGAGGCGCGCGGCATGCATCGGCGCCTGCGAGGCGAGCGCCGCCGCCAGCTCCTTGACGAGCAGCCGGCCACCCTCGGTCATACGCACCGCGGTCTCCACGAACACGCGCACCGGCTCGTCGAGCGTGGCGCGCAGATCGTCGAGAAACGCGGGGATATCCTCCAGCCGCCCGATCGCGGCGGCCGCCTTTTCTGCCGGAGTGCGGTCAGCCGAGAGCAGCAGATGATGCAGGCCGCCAAGCAGATGCGACAGCCAGAATTCCGGGTTTGTGGCCTGGGGCTTGATCTTCTCGTAGCGGCGCAACATCACGCGGATCTCGTTGAGCAGCGCGGTGCGGTCGATCTCGTCTTCGAGATCGGCCACAGTAGTCCCTTCGAGCGCGGTGGCGATCGATTTGAGGGCCGCGAGGTGCGGAGCCAGCGCGGCTTTGCTGTAACGGCCGTAACGGTCGTCGTGACCCGGCACGCCCGCCTGTGTCGCCGCGACCGGGTCCATTTGCCAATAGAGGTCGAAGAACGACCGCTCGAGGTCGCGGAGAGTCATGCCGACAGCAGCCGGTGACACTCCTCATCGGAGAGCACGCGATCGGTGCGCTTCGCTGCATCGAACAACCGTTGGCACGCCACGTCGTCGTCGGGATCGTAGCCGTGATGCTCGAGCCAGTATTTCACATTCGAGAGCCCCGAGAGGGGCGAGATCTCGATGCGCTGCTCGAACCCGAACTCCTGCGCCGGTACGGAGCTGTACACGCGGTCGGCGAGCCAGTCGTGGCCTTTTTTCTTGGCCTTGATGATCGCGGCCGCGTGCACGCCGGTGCCGGTGCGGAACGCGTCGGTTCCGACGACCGGATAATTCACCGGAATCGGCACGCCGACCGCTTCGGCGACGATGCGGCAGTATTCGGGCAGCTTGCGAATGTCGTGGCGATGCGTGCCCAGCAGCTTGAGATTCACGATCAGCAGGTCCATTTCCGCATTGCCCACGCGTTCTCCTACTCCGAGCGCTGTTGCATGCACACGGTCCACTCCCGCCTCGATGGCGGCGAGACAGTTGATCAGGCCCATGCCACGATCACGATGGCCATGCCAATCGATTTTCACATTGTTCTTTCGGACGATCTCATTTTTGACATAACCGACCAGCGCCTTTACGCCGTCCGGCGTCGCGTGCCCAACCGTGTCGGCCAGGCAGATGCGCTGCGCGCCGCAGTTGATCGCGGCTCCGTATAGCGCTTTGAGCGTCTCCGGCCGGGCGCGTGTCGTGTCCTCGGTGACGTACATGACTGGCAGGCCATGCTTTACGGCATACGTCACCGCTTCTTCCGTCGCCTTCAGGATGCGGTCAAGGGTCCAATCCTCCGCATATTGCCGGATGGGTGAGGAGCCGATGAACGTTGCCGCCTCGATCTTGATGCCGACCTCGTCGGCGACCCGGACGATCGGCTCAACGTCGGCCACCACCGTGCGCGCGGCGCAGTTGGGGAAGATCGGCAGCTTCTGATCGCGGATCTCCGTCGCCAGGGCGCGGACTTGATCTACCACCCGCGGCCCGGCGCCCGGTAACCCAATATCCGCAGCGACGATACCAAGATCCGCCATGAGGTGCAGCAGCCGCTGCTTCACGGCGAGCGAGGGATCGGTCACCGACGGCGACTGCAGGCCGTCGCGCAGGGTCTCGTCGTTCAGGTCGACGCGCGCCCGCGTCCAGTCGAAGGCCCCATTGCCCGCGGCGCTGTTCCAGTCGTAAATGAGCTCGCGTTCGTCCATGCGCTTAGTGTCGCCCTACCCCTAGCTCAGGTCAAGTGAATTGCGTTACCCGCCCCAAAGATCATAGTTTGCGCGTGTGATCGACGCGCTTCTTGCCCACGATCGCATCCGCGCCGCTCGCGCCCACATCGAGCGCGCCGATGAAGTCACGTTAGCGCGCCAGGCCGAGCTCTCGGCGATACCCGCACCAACCGGTGCGGAAGCCACGCGCGGGGCGAAGGTCGCGGCGCTGCTGGCCGCGGCCGGCTTGAGCGATGTGTCAGTCGATGACGTCGGCAACGTGCAGGCGTGGCTCGGGAAACGCGACACGGGTTACGGGTGCGTTCTGCTGAGCGCTCATCTCGACACCGTGTTCGGTCCTGAGCTCGATGTCTCAGTCGCGCGGCGCGGCACTCGACTCGAGGGGCCAGGGATCTCCGACAATGCGCGCGGTCTCGCCGCCCTCGTTACCCTGGGTGAGGCGATGGCGCGCGCGCGTGTCGTCACGCAGCGCCCCGTGTTGTTCGCCGCGACGGTGGGTGAGGAAGGCGCCGGGGACCTGCGCGGCGTTCGACACCTCATGAACGGGCGCGGCACCATCCGCCCTCACGCCTTTATCGCATTGGACGGCGCCGGCATCGAGCGCGTCGTGCACCGCGCCCTTGGCGCGCGCCGCTACCGCATCACGTTCTCCGGTCCGGGCGGCCATTCGTGGGCGGCATTCGGCGTCGCTAATCCGGCGCATGCCGTTGGGCGCGCGATCAATCTCATCGCGGGCATGACCACGCACCACACACCTCGCACCTCGCACGCGGTTGTCCGATTGGGCGGCGGCACGAGTCTCAATTCGATCCCGCAAACCGCCTGGTTCGACATCGACCTGCGCAGCGAGGACTCGCGCGCGCTCGAGCGGCTGGATGCGTCGGTGCAGGCGATAATCGAGCGGGCCTTGCAAGAAGAGAATCGGCGCCGCCTGGCGGCCACGGCGCCGCTCACACTCACCGTCGAGCGTGTGGGTGACCGCCCCTCAGGGCTGACGCCACGCACGCATCCGCTGGTTCAGGCGGCGGTCGCCGCGACGCGTGCCGTGGGACACGAGCATCAGCTCGCCTGCGCCTCTACCGACGCCAACGTGCCAATCGCGCTCGGCGTCCCCGCGGTGGCGCTGGGCGCGGGCGGCCGCGCCGGCGACGCCCACATGCCGACTGAGTGGTACGAAAACGACAAGGGCGCGCTCGGCATCGTGCGCGCCCTGCTCGTCACCGTGGCGATGGCTGAAGCTCTAGCAGCGTAATCTCTGCCGGAGCGAATAACCGCAGCGGTGGTCCCCAATATCCGGTCCCGCGACTCACGTACAACCACATCGATTCGAGCCGGTGCAGTCCCGCGACGAACGGTTGGAACAGTCGTACCAGCAGATTGAACGGGAAGTATTGCCCGCCGTGCGTGTGGCCGGACAGCTGCAGATCGTAGCCCGCCGCCTGCGCCGCGTATGCGCTGCGTGGTTGGTGCGCCAGCAGCACGCGCACATCGCTCGGCGGTGCGCCTGCGACGGCTGCAGCGGGATCTGATGCGGCGGAGAGGTCCGTCACACCCGCGACCACCATTCTCCCGGATCCCCGCTCCACCACGCGATGCTCGTTCGAGAGCACTTGCAGGCCAAGCCGCTCGAGCTCCTTCGTCCAACCGCGCACGTCCCAATAGTACTCGTGGTTTCCCGTCACGAAGTAGGTCCCGTGCGGCGCCCGGAGCCGGCCGAGCGGCGCCACATGCTCCCGCAGCTCCGGAACGAGGCCGTCCGCGACGTCGCCGGTGACCGCGACGAGATCCGGACGCAACGCGTTGGCTCGATCCACGACCGCGTCCACAAACGGACGCCGGATCGTGGGGCCGATGTGCAGATCGCTGAGCTGGAGAATGCGGAAGCCGGCCAGGTCGCTGGGGAGATCGGCGATCGGCACAGTCACGCGCACCACGCGCGGCCGCCGGGCGAGCACAAGACCCACCAGCGTGAGGCATGCGGCCGCACTCAGCACCGTCAGGACCAGCGGGGCAGTGGCATGCAGACGAAGGAGATCGATGACGAAGAACGACACGATCAGCAACGACGCCAGGCCCATGGCCGTGTACGCGGCCCAGTCGAGGCTCCGGATGGAGCGCCGGCGGCTGGTGAACATGGCCACGAGCGGCAACCACGCGACGAGCACAACCGCCGCCCACGCGAGCAGGCGGGGCCAGCCGTCCAGTCGCGCAGGGCCGAGCAAGTGCGCACCGCTGTACAGGTTGAGCAGCGTCCAGAGGCCACCAACGATGCCGAGTCGCACCATCATCTGCGTCCTGGTCAATGGGCCGCCGCGCCCGCGCCTGGCGCGCCTTTGCTGCGATGCATCAACAGCAGCAGCGGTAGCGACAGCACGAACGCCGCTCCGAAGAGCAGGAACAGTTGTTCGAACGACAGCATCATCGCTTGTCGCGTGACGATTCCGTTGAGGAATCCTATCGCCTTCGTTTGGGCGATGGCGGGAATGTCGCCCCGCGCCACCAATGTCTGCGTGATCATCGCGACCCGCTCGCGCGTCGCTTCGGCGTACGGCGTCACATTTGTGGCGAGGTCGGCCCGATGAATCGCAGTGAAGCGCTGTAATAGCGTGGCCGAGAGCGCGATGCCGACGCTCCCGCCCAGCTGCCGCATCAGATTGAAGAGTCCCGTGCCGTTCGGGATCCTGGACATCGGCAGGTCGGCGAGCGCAAGGTTCGTGAGCGGCACGAAGATCAACCCCAGGCCAACGCCGCGGAAAATCAGCGGCCAGAAGAAGTCGTGGAAGCCGCTCTCTGTCGTGAAATGGGCGTGCTTCCACATCGATAGCGCAAAGATCGAAA
Source organism: Gemmatimonadales bacterium (assembly GCA_035943355.1). Lineage (GTDB taxonomy): Bacteria > Gemmatimonadota > Gemmatimonadetes > Gemmatimonadales > GWC2-71-9 > 20CM-2-65-7. Next base: position 19,912 of record DASZCG010000126.1, on the reverse strand, counting down.
CGCCTGCGACAATGGATAGTCGTGCGTCGAACTTGCCTGTGGTTCGGCCCATCACCGCCATCGTGAAGGCGCTGGCGAGCGCACCGGGCAGAATGACCAACCCGGTCTGGTTCGCCGTGAAGTTGCGGACATTTTGGAGATAGACTGGCAATACAAAGACCGTGGCGTAGAGACACACGCCGAGCACGAGCCCGAACACGACGCCAACCGCGAGTTGCCGGCTCTTCAGGATGCGCAGATCGACGACCGGATGCTCGGTCCGCAGCTCGTGCCAGATGAACCCGATCAGCGCGAGCGCGCTTGTGATGGCGAGCAGGCGCACTCCGCCCGACGAGAACCAGTCGAGACGTTCACCGCGCTCGAGCATTGTCTGCAAGGACCCGATCCCGACCGCCAGTAATCCCAGCCCGAGGAAGTCGATCCGGTCGACGCGCTGTTGGTGCCGGGAGTCGTTGATGAACGAGAGGGTCAACGCCAAGGCCAGCATGCCGAACGGGATGTTGATGTAGAAGATCCACGGCCAGCCGTAGACGTCGGTGATCCAGCCGCCGACGGTCGGCCCCAGCGTCGGCCCCACCATCACGCCGACCCCAAAGATGGCCATGGCGGTGCCGTATTCCTCGCGCGGGAATTCTTCGTAGAGAATCGCCTGCGACGTGGACAGCAGCGCCCCGCCTCCCAGTCCCTGCACGATACGCCAGAACACGAGCGCCTCGAGTGAGCCGGCGTTGCCGCACATGAACGACGCGATGGTGAAGAGCGCGATCGACCCGGCGAAATAGCTCCGGCGCCCGAAATACGCCGACAGCCAGCCGGTGATCGGCAGCACGATGACGTTCGCCACGATGTACCCGGTGGAGACCCAGGCGATCTGATCCAGCGTTGCGCCGAGGTTCCCCATCATGTGGGGAATCGCGACGTTCACGATGCTCGTGTCGAGCAGCTCCAGCACCGACGCGAGCGACACCGTGATCGCGATCAGGTACTTGTACTTGTACCGGTCCTCGGCGATCGGCGCGTTGAACGGAACAGCAGCCGCGGTCATGTCACGGCTTCGTTTTAATGGTCACGACGGCGCTCATGCCGGGACGCAACGGGTGAGCGGGCTCGACCGCCCCGTCGATCCTGACCCGCACCGGAATGCGTTGCACCACTTTGGTGAAGTTGCCGGTCGCGTTGTCCGGCGGCAGCAGCGAGAACTTCGCCCCGGTCGCCGGCGACAGGCTCTCCACGTGCCCGCGGAAGTGCTTGCCCTTGTAGGCGTCCACCGTGATGTCCGCCGAGTCACCAGGCGTCACGTCTTCGGTCTCGGTCTCCTTGAGATTCGCCGTTACCCACACGTCTTCGAGCGGCACGACCGTCATCAAGGGCTGACCCGCCTGCACGAGCTGGCCGAGCTCCACCGCCTTCTTGGACACGACACCGTTGGATGGCGCGATGACGCGCGTGTAGGAGAGCTGCAGCGCCGCTTGATCGCGGGCCGCGCGCGCGGCCGCGACTCGCGCGTCCGCCCCAACAAGGGCCGCCTGGGCCGCCGCGAGCTGCGCCTGTGCGGCGGTTGCTGCCGCCCGAACGGCGTCGAGCTGCTGCTGGCTGACGACCTGCTGCACCGCGAGCGGCTCGATGCGGACTAGATCGGACGCGGCCTTGAGGGCATTCGCCTGGGCTTGTGCCACGGCCGCATCTGCCTGACCCACACGCGTCCGTGAGCTTACGGTCGCGAGCAGCGCCGCGAGATCGGCATCGGTCTGCGCCAGTCGCGCCCGCAGGTCGCGATCGTCGAGCACGACGAGCGTATCACCCGCCTTCACGTTGTGATTCTCCTCGACCCGCACCTCGGCGACATAGCCGCCGACTTTCGGCAGGATCGGCACGATATGGCCGTCCACCTGCGCGTTATCGGTCGAGACGTGTGAGCGTCCGAACCACCAGCGGCGCACTCCGATCGCCAGCAGGCCCAGCAGCACGAGGCCCATGATCATGAACACCGTCCGGGGCGAGCGCTTCTGCGCCGGCTTCGCGGAGACGGGTGGCACGGCCGGAGATGCAGGGGCGGGCCGTGTGCGAGTCTCGGTTGGTTCCATCGTCGTAGCCATCGTGCCTTCCTCTTAATGCAGGGTGTGCGCGCTGCCGACTGACCGCGCCAGCGCAATCTTCGCGGCCAGCGCGGCGTACCGCGCATCGATGTCCGCTTCTCGCGCGCGGACCAATGATTCCTGAGCGTTGATCACTTCGATATTCCCCGCGACGCCGGCCTGGAATCGTTGCCGCGCCTGGGACACTTCTTCCGCCGCGAGCCGCAGCCGCTCGCGCGAAATCATCTGCTGCGCGCTCGCCGACCGCAGATCGAGCAATGCGCCGTCAACATCGGCGACAACCTGCTGCCGCAGATCTCTCGCCCGAACGTCGGACGCTTGCGCCACCGCGCGTTGCTCGGCGAGCCGTCCTTCACGATGCCAGCCATCCAGCAGCGGCAGCGACACTTGTACGCCCACGGAGCGCGTGCTGATGGCGTCCGGAAACTGATTGCCGCTGAGTCCATAATCGGCGGCCACAGCGACGCGCGGCAGGCGCTCCGCGGAGATCGCGGACGCGCCCGTCCGAGCGGCGTTGCCGCGGGCCACTTCAGCAGCGAGATCGGGTCGCGACGCGATCCCTTGCGCGACGGCCGCGTTGCGGTCCGCCGGCACATCGGCGGCGCCAAGTTCCGCGCTCAGCGTATCGACGAGCTCGATCGGCGTTACGGCGTCGATCCCCAGCGCGCGGGCGAGATCGATCCTGGCGCGCTCGAGCTGGCTCTGCGCGAGGATCACGCGGCCCTCGGATTCCGACAGCTGGACCCTGGCGCGGGTCACGTCGATGGATGCGCTCACGCCAGCCTGCTGTTGCGCGACGGCCACCTTGACGAGCTCGGCGGCGAGCGAGGAATCGGCCGCGCGCGCGCTCACGACGGCCTGCGCCCGCGTCGCGCGCGCATACGCCAGTGCGACGGTCTGAGCGCTCGCCTCCGCGGTCGCCGAGCCCTCGGCCATGGACGCGGTGACCTGATTTTTGGCCGCGCTGACCCGCTTCAAATTCGAAAGATCGAAGAGAGTTTGCTGGAACTGCGCCCGGGCGTCGACGACATCGAACGGACCGATGAGACTTGGCAGGGGGAAAGATGCCCCCGTGAACCCCAGCGCTTTGGGGTTGAGGGTGCGATTCGCCCACGACCCGGCCAGAGAGAAGCTCGGCAGCAATCCGGATCGCGCCTGCTTCACGCGCGCGCGTGATTCATCCGTCCGCAGCCCGGCGAGCTCCACGGCCGGAGGCGGTGCCTCGGTAGCGCCGGTCGCCTGGCGGATGGCGTCGGCAAACGACAGCCGAACCGGGGAAGGCGCAGGAGCCTGCGCCTTGAGTGCGCCGGCGCTAAGCGCGAGCAGCAGCGCTGGAAGTAGTCGAGATGCCATGGAGGTAGAGATCGATGTGAGTGTCGAGATAGCGGACGACGTCGAAGCCTTCCGGCATGCAGTGGAGGAACGCCTTGCGCGCGACGACGGCGTGCATGATCGGCGCCATCGCGAGCTTCGTCGCGACGGCGAGATCCACTTTCTTAAACTCGCCCGCCTTGATCCCGCGCTCCAACACACTCGCCATAAGACGATGACCGCGGGTCACCACTTCCTCGTAGTAGAAGCGGGCAAGCTCGGGGAAGTTCCCCGCCTCGGCGATCATCAGTCGCGGAATGCTCGCGAGCGACGTTTCTCCCACCAGACGCCAGTACTCGCGCACCAGGCGCTCGAACAGATCGCGCGTGCTGCCGGTGAACGCCTGCGCGATCGCTTCGCCCTGCGCGATGACAGGGACGATGGTCTCACGAATCAGCGCCTTGAACAGCGCTTCTTTGCTGTCGAAGTAGAGGTAGATGGTGCCTTTGGTGACGCCGGCCCGGCGCGCGACGTCTTCCAGCTTCGTCGCCGCAAAGCCACGGTCGGCAAAGGCCTCGAGGGCGGCATGCAGAATCTCTTCCGGCCGGGCATTTTTCCGGCGCCGCCAGCGGGGTTTAACGCGTTTTGTGAGAGTGCGCATGGGGTCCAATTTAGTAACTGAACGGTCAGTAACTAAAATGGGTTCCCCGCGGCGGGTCAAGCGCCGATCCGTAACAGGGTGCGTGCCCCCCTATGCCTTGTTGCGGTAGTACAGAATGAGATCGGTGCTGGGCGGTTTAGCCCCGAGCTGGCGCAGAAACGTCACGATCTGGCCGCGATGGTAGGACGAATGGTTGACGAAATGCCGAAACATCTGCCGGAAGGTGTGGACGTATTCGCCGCCGCTGGAAGGCTTTACGAGCCTGGTCTCATTCAGCCGCGCATCCGTCATTGCGGCCGCGAACCCGCCCCGCTCTGCCTCGACCGCCTCCCACCGGTCTCGCACCTCGGCGAGCGAGCGCAGGTCGGTTCCTTGTGAAACGGCGGGGTTGGGCCTTCCCAGCCAGCGATGCAGCCACAGCTGCTCGGCCCACACGACGTGGCACAGCGTGCCGTGGATCCCGCCATAGCTGCTCTTCAGGTCGCGGAAATACTGCTCTTCCGGCACGTGGGCGACCGCGTCGAACAGCGTGCGGTTCGCCCAGGCGTTGTAGTCGAATAGCTCGAGGAATTCGTTCACGGGCTAGCGCGCGGGCGCGAGCTCTCCCGCGTCCATGACCGAGTCCTTCACCTCTTTGCCCTCGATCACCTGCTTGTCGCCGATCACGGAACCCCGCACGGTGGCTTTCTTCAGCTGCACGCCACGGCCCAGGATGCTGTTCGCGACGGTACTGCCGACGATCTTGCTCCCCGCTTCGATCGCGACGTTCGGTCCGATCGTGGCGTCCTCGAGGGTCACGCCGTCCTCGATGTAGACAGGATCTGTGATCTTCACGCCCGCCGGCACCTTGGCGGGCTTCTTCCCGCGTCCCGTCTTGAGCAGATGCTCGTTGGTCTCGAGCAGCGTATCGACCTTCCCGCAGTCGTACCAGCCACCGACCTCGCTGACGTACAGCTTCTTCCCCTTGTCCACCATGTACTGAAAGGCGTCGGTGAGATAGAACTCACCGCCCTTCCCCGGCGGGCTCTTGAGCACGTGCTCGATGCCGTCGAACAGCGTGCGCCAATCCTTCACGTATTGCAGCCCGATGTTCGCCCGGCGAGAAATCGGTGTGCTCGGCTTCTCCACGATCCTGGTCATGAAGCCCTGCTGGTCCGTCACGACGACGCCGAAGCGCTGATAGTCTTCGACCTCTTTCGTCCAGATGATACCGTCGGCCTGCGAGTTTTTCACGATCGACAGATCGGCGTCGAACAGCGTGTCCACGAAGATCACAATGACGGGCCCGTCGACGTAGGGCCGCGCCAGGTTCACCGCGCCCGCGGTGCCGTCGAGAACTTTCTGCTCGATGAACCGCGCGGGGATCTTGTAATTCTTCCGCACGTATGCTTCGACCTTCTCCTTGAGGTGGCCGGTGATGATGATCAGCTCATCGAGCTGACCGGCGCGTTGCAGCGCATCCATGACGTAATCCATGACGGGCCGGCCCGCGACGTTCACGAGCGGTTTGGGGACGCGCTTGGTCAGCGGCAGGAGGCGGGTGCCTTTGCCGGCCATCGGCATGATGACTTTCATTTGGGAGGAACTCGTCCGTAGCGATCCTTGAGCCGCACGACGTCGTCCAGCTCGGGCGTGGACGCCTCGAGCAAGTCGCTGACGCTGACGGCCTCGAACTGATGGATCTGTTTGGGGGGAATGTGAAATGCCTCGCCTGCGCGCACACGGCGCTCGATCAGCGTCTCACCCTGCTGTATGCGCAGGATGATTTCACCGGCCAGCACGTAGATCGATTCATCCTTCTTGTTGTGATACTGCAGCGATAGCACGTGGCCGGGCTCGATGTGAAGAATTTTGCCGACGTAGCAATCGGCCTTGGCCCAGATGAGCTCGAAGCCCCACGGCTTCTCGACCCGGTACGGGACGTCGCTCACGCCAGGCTCAGCTTCAGGGACGACGGCATCGTCACGCATGCGGTCACGCATACCCCGCAGCCGACGCACCCCTCCGGCTTCAGCACGGGGCGGCCGCGGTCATCGAGCGCGAGTGCGCGCTCGCCCACGGGACAGGCCCGCGCGCACACGCCGCACTCGGCGCCTTGAAAAGTGATGCAGCGCTGCGGGTCGAGCTCCAGCACGCCCATGTGCACCGACTCCCACGGCACTTTCGTGAGCGCACCGGTCTCGCAGGCCGCTGCGCACGGCATGTCGGGGCACACCACGCAGGCTCGCGTCGCTGGATCGATGTAGGGCGTGCCCGTCGCGAGCCCGCCGTCGCTCGCGGGCATCTTGAGAATGGCGTGCACGGGACAGACGTCGATGCAATCGCCGCAGCGTGTGCACGCCGCCAGGAAGGCAACCTCCGACGTGGCGCCGGGTGGCCGAAACCAGCGCTTCGGCGCCACGCGCCGCTCCGCTCGGTCGGCGATCTCGTGGAGCAGGCGCCCAATGGTGTTCTGGAAAAACTCACGACGCTCGTTCAAAACGACGGCTCCAAACTGACCTGCCAGCGGAACGCGAACCGATCCGACGTGCCATCGGCGGCATGATCCCAGCGGTTCACGACGAACGGGATTTCGAAGCGCATCGTCCAGCCAAGATCGTTGATCTGATGGTGCGTCACGAGGCCGACGCCGCCGTCGTACAGGGTCGTATACGACTGGCCCGCGGCGGACGCCGGCACGGCCTGGGGATCGACTAACCCCGCATCCAGGAACAGCTCCAGCTCGGCGTGTTCGGGTAAGCCGAGCTGCTTGGTGGTCTCGACATTCGCCGCCACGGCCCACCGGCCCCCCAGATTCGGGCTGAAGGCGCGCAGATTCGCGCCGCCTGGCGCGTGATAGTGGAAGTCGGGGCGCACGAAGAGGGCGCCTTTGCTGCGCAGCAGCGGGTTGGTGAAGGTCTCGTAGGGATCGGCCCCGGCCACCATGATGCGACGCTGAAGCGGCGGGTCGTTGGCCGCAAGGTAGCCCCCAGCGAACAGGCGCACGCCCGCCCTGCTCTTAAGAATGAAAGGCGCGCGCACACTTGCCTCGGCGGTCGCGCGCACAAAGCCTTCCACGTCATAGCGATGGGACGACACCGCGCCCGGACCCGGATTGCCATAGACGGCCCCACCGCGCGCCTCGGTCCGGGCGTGCCACACCGTCGCGCCTCGCTTGCTTGTGAGAGACCACCACGACCCCACTTCGACGGTGCCCGCGTTATCCCATAGCTCCTGGTCCACGTAAGCGAGCGTATTGACGGCCATCCAGATCGCATCGAATCCGACATGCTTGTCAGCGCCAAAGCTTTGATGCTCCCGCAGCGAGCGGTCGACGTGGAGCGCGAGACCGGCGCGTCCCTCCACATACCACCCTGCCAGGCTGGCGTCGGTGCGCGGGATGGGCTCGCGAACGGGATTCTCGAAGCGCACATAGCCCCCGAGGGGATGCGCAACGTCAGGACCGAACCCAAACGAGAGCAGCGCGAGATTCTTCTCAAACCGGCCGAGGTAGCTCTCGCGCGAGCGGAGTGCCGCCGTCACGCCGCCGTAATCGTTGAACCAGACGAGGGGCAGCAGCCCGGTGATGATGCGGTCGCGCGGCATCGGGTTTTTCGTCGGGTTATCGACGCTCACGCTACGTCTCCCGCGCCCGGAGAACGGCCGCGGCTCCCGGTTGTTCAGTGCGTTCCAGTCGTGCGCCAGCATCCGCGGGTCGAGCGTGAGGCGGCCCGGCTTGTGAGGAGTGATGAACTCGACGCGCTCATGCTCCGGCTGACCGCTCGCCCGCGCATAGATCGTCGAATCATCGCCGATTTCGATCGGCATCCAGCCGTCGCCCTTGCGACTGATGTCGACCGTCGTCTGCCAACGGCCGTCAGCGAGCCGGCGTCGCTGCACCTTGTCCAGCCGATAATCGATCAGTGGCGTCGCATGGAGCCATTGGCCGAACAGCCATTGCAAGTCCATGTGCGAGACTGCTTCGGCCACTTCGCGGAACGCCGCTTCGTCGACGTGCTTCAGGCGCCAGCGCTGATAATAGGTGCGCAGGATCTGGCGCATCACGTCGTCGCCAACGACGTAGCGCAACTGCCTGAGAAACAGCGCTCCTTTTTCGTACACCATGTCGTTGTAGGTGTCGAAGTCGCGATAGCGCTCGCTCACCATCGACGTCGGCTCACTCCAGCGATCGATATCCGACAAGAGAACGTACTCTTCGACGTCCGGGTAGGAGGAGCCTCGCCCGTGCGCATCGAAGAACCAATCGGTCTGGAACGTGGTGAAGCCTTCGTCGAGCCAGCCCTCGCGCCATTCGTTGTTGGCCAAAATGCCCATCACGTAGTTATGGCCGAGCTCATGGATGATCAGGCCGAGGCTCGCGCTGCCGTCCATGATGACCATGGGGAATTCGGTGCCGCCGCCTTCGATGCGGTGCAGGTTGGTGATCTGCGGCCACGCGAATTTCCCGAAGAGCGAATCGAGCCACATGAGCGCGACTTCGGTGTTCTGGACCGCTTTGCCCTTGCCCCACGACGCGGTGTCGCCCGGCTGATAGAGGACGCGCACGACGACGTCTTTGTAGCGCCCCTGTTCGTAGCGATAGTCGGGATTCAGCGAAAATGCGAAGTGATGGACGGAGTCGGCGAAGAATCGCACGCACTTGCGCCCTGGAGCTGCGGTGCACGTCGGGCGGGCGGGCGGCCGCGCTCGCGCGCCGTAATAATCGCGCTGATAGTCGATCGGGCCTCGAGTGACGGACGCCTTCTCCCAACCGGGATCGCCTGAGACCGGTACCCCCGTGGCACCGATTACTTGATCCGCCGCAAGATCCAGTGTGACGTCGTAGGTCGCGAACTCCCCGTAGAATTCGCCCGCTGGATAGAGCGGATGATCCTCCCAGCCGTACGTGTCGTACACGACGACTCTCGGATACCACTGGGCGAAGTCGAAGCGCCGGCCCCGGCGCCCCTGGCGGCGCGGGAGTGTCGAAGGCCGAGCCTGCCAGTCGATGTCTGCGATGAGGGAATCACCGGGGGCGAGCGGCCGCGCGAGCGTCCAATGCGCGATCGTCGAGTCGGGCGCGTAGGGGTAATCCGGCTTTCCCGCGACGCCCAGCACCGTCGCCGCCGTGATCCGTTCGAACGCGTAATCGGGGTCCTTCATATGCTGGAACCGCTCGCGCCCCTCGGCGGAATCGACGGCGGCCCAGCGCGAGCCGGGGCGAAACGCGTTCAGGTATTGATGGACGTAGAAATCGCGCAGCGTGTCCGGCGACTGATTCACGTAGTGAATGCGCACCCGCCCACTCAGCACACCGCTCGGCTCATCGAGCGAGGCGGTGATCTCGTAGGCGACGCGCTGCTGAAAGTACGCGGAGTCGATCGCGAGCATGGGCCGGGGAATCTCGCGTGTTTCGGGGCCGTGTCGCAAGGAAAGGACGGTGGTCTCGGGGCGCGGGCCGCCACAATGGGCCTCCACCTTTGTCTGGAGGACTCATGTTGCACCGCAGTCACGGTGTGGCGGCGCTGATCCTCATCGCCGCATGCACCGATAGGGCGGTCACGCCGCCCCCAACGTCTGAGCCGTCGTCGCAGGCCATTGCCGCGAACGCCAGGCGGCCCGAGGCACTCGCGAAACTGGTCGCGCGGGCGCTCAAGAATCCGGCGTTCCGCGCATATCTCAAGGCGCAGCTCGACGCGTCGCCGTATGCCGAGCACAAACTCCAGTTCCAGACCTTCCTCGCGGCGAACAGCGGTCGCGCGCTGCGTGAAGTGGCGACGGAGAATCAGGTCAGTAGGCAAACCCTCACCGATCAGGCGGGGGCGGCGATTGCGCTCGAGGTCTATTTCCCCGTGCCCGCACACCGCGCAGCATGGGCCGGTGATGAGCAGCTGCTGGTCGCCACGGCACTCACGGACGACGATCCGCCGATTGCGTTCGATACTGAAGGCCGGCGCCAGGTGCTGGATGCCAAGGCGCCGCCCGCAATCCCCGTCCTGGCACTGGTGCCGGTTGAGACCGATTTCGCAGTCCGTCCGGCCCGCCAGGAGTGCCTCGAGTGCGGGGGCGGGGGCGGAGTTGTGCTACCGCCTCCCCCACCGCCTCCCGGTCTGTACATGACCAAAAGCCATTTCGTACAAGACTTTGAAGGCTGGTTGAAAGGGTCACCCGAATTTGAGGTGCACATCCTCGGGCAGAAGGGCCAGACGGATTCCCTGTTCGACTACCAATGTGCCGGCGAGCATGCCGGTGGACCCTACACCTTCGACCAGAACAACCTGGACTGGTCGGGGAGCGTGTTGCTGTTTTCGAAGAATCAGATTGATCAATACAACGCAGCTCACCCGAACCAAAATATTCGGGTTTTCGTGGTCGAGGATGACGATACCGCGTGTCAGATCAAGACGGACCCAGACCGCTTTCAGAAGCTGATCTATCAGGTGGACAGCGCCTACAGCCGCCTTACCTCTGGTAACGACTCCAGCACGATCTACAGGAAGTATTTCGGCTATGCGAAGGCGGGATACAACGTCTGGCAGGCGTTGGCAGCACTCATAAAGAGCAACGACGAGTTGGTCGGGGACGCGGTGAAGGACGAGGTCGTTGGCTCGTTCTATCCAGGCTTCAACTGGTTCGTGAAGGGTGAAAACAACATAACGAACGGCTGGATCAATCTCGTGATGTATTGAAAGGGACTCCCGTGCGCGCGCGCCTCCCACTACTGATGTTGGTCTCGTGTTGCATTTGGTCGTCGGCATCGGCTCAATGGCATCTCGGTCTCGAGCTCGGAATCAACAAGTACGCGGGAACCGCGCGCGACACATCAGGCACTCACGTAACCCCCCACGGCGGCCCTGGCGGAGGTCCGGGCATTGGCCTCCTGGTAAGCCGAAATTGGCAGCGGACGGGTGCCACGCTGCGCATTTCATACGCAAATCCGGGATTCGCGGTCAGCGGTGAGGGGGTGCACGTCATCGACAAGACGACCGGCGTGCTTTACGAAGCAGCGGGTTTGATCAGCACCCGGGTTGGAGGGATCGGGCCGAGCGGAGCGATACGGATTGAGCTGGGGCCCGCCCTCCACCTGTGGAACTTCGATGGTGAGTACAGGGCCCGTTTCGGAGGCGTCGGTGCCGCAGCGTACGAATGGCCGGTCGCGAGTCGATTCGTGGGCGCGATAAGACTCGAAGGCGCGGTCTCCGAATCGTGGTTCAACGCCACGGAGCTGCCGCCAGAGTTCGAGCGGCAGCTCACGTGGCGTTACGGATTAGGCCTGGGACTACGGTACCGGTTTTGAGGGCGTGGGGGGGGGCTCCGGCAAGACAGCCTGGCCGATGGTGCCCGCGTCCGAACCAAACCAGATCGACTTCGTCGCCGGATCGTACACCATGTGCCGCACGACGCCACCGCCGCTCGGCACGGCCGTTTCCTCCGAGAACTGGCCGGTCTTGGAGTCGAACGCGACGAATTTGTTGGGCCGGTTGGTCTCGACCACCCACACGCGGTCATTCTCGTCGCTCACCATCGCGTACGGCCGCGCGTCCGCGCCCCCCGGCAGCTCCCACTCGTCGAACTTCCCCGTTGCCGGATCGTAGCGCCCGAGTCTCCCGGTCGCGTAGTCACCGTACCACACGCGATCGTCCGATGTGATCGCCATCCGCCGCGGCCGAGCCTCGGCGCGCGGCAGCGTGATCTCCTTCAGTTGCATCGTCGCCGGGTTGACCGTGGCGATCTTGTTCGTGCCGAATTCCATGAACCAGGGCTGACCCTTGGAGCTCAGCTTGATGCCGTAGGGGCGCGCGTTGTCGGTGGGCACCTTGATCAGGCGAATCGCGCCGCTCGACACCTTCAGGAATCCGACCGCGTTGCCGCCCTGCGCCGTGAACCAGATGTCGCCGTTCTTGTCGAAGACCATCGTGTGCGGATCGCGGACCATCGCGTCGGGCATGGGAAACTTCTTGATGCTGCCGTCCTTGGGATCGAGCCGGCCGATGTGCGCAGCGAGGTTGCCCGAGTACCACACGTAGCCCTGCTTGTCGACGATCAGGTTGTGCGGCCCGGTGTGCGGCGGCAGGTCGTATTTCTTGAACTCGCCGGTGGACGGCACGAAGTAGGCGACGTAATCGCCGGTCTGGCCGCAGAACCAGATGCGGTTCGTGGTCGGATCGACGTACGGATCTCGCGGGCGGCTGTCCGCGCCCCAGGGCACGGGCCATTCTTTGATGACAGGTGGTTTGTCAGCAAACGGAGCAGCAACAACGGCAGCGAGTGCGACGATGAGCAGCTTCATGGTTACTCTCCCGTAAGCATTCTCCGCTGTATGGCCGTGAGACGCCTGCGAACCGATCCATCGAATATGCGGTCACCGACCCGTACCACTACCCCGCCCAGGATCCGGGGATCGGACCGGAAGTAGGCCCGCACTTCACGGCCGAGCGCCTTGGCGAGCCGCTCGACCACCTGCTTCTGCATGCGCGCATCCGCCTCCGACGCCAGCGTGACGCCGGCGTGCACGCGGTTCAGCTTCTCATCTAACAGCACCTGATACTGCTGCGCCATCTCCGGCAAGAGCGCCTGACGCCCGCGCCGCACCACGGCTTGCAGGAACCGGACGAACTCGCGCGGCGCCTCGCCTTTCAGCGCCCGCTCCAGGATCTGGCTCTTGGCCGCCTTGGACACGCGCGGCGACTCGAGCACCGTCGCGATGCGCTCGTCCGCCTGGATCGCCCCGGCCACACCATCCAGCAGCTCGCCGAACGTGTCGCCCACGGCGAACAACGCCTCGGCGTAGTTGCGCGCGACGGTAACGCTTTTCACCGCTTTGGCTCCGCCTTCGCCAGGCTCTCGAGAAACTCGGTGACCAGGCGGCGGTTGGCGTCGGTATCGAGATTCGCCTCGATCACGCGCGACGCCGCGGCGATGGACAGCTCTACCGCTTCCCGCCGCAGCGCCAGAATCGCCTTCTCTTTTTCGGCCTCGATATCCTTGCGCGCGCGGGCGAGCAGCGCGTCGTACTCTTCCCGCGCTTTGGCGAGCAGCGTCTCCCGCTCCTTCTGCGACACGGACTTCGCTTTCGCAAGGATGTCCTGCCCCTCGTTGCGCGCCGCGGCGATCTGCTTCTTGTGCTCATCCAGCAGCCGCTGCGCCTCGGCGTTCGCCTTCTCGGCATCATCCAGCAGCTTCTGGATACGCTTCTCGCGGTCTTCGACCATCTTGAGCAGCGCCGGATAGCCGAGCCGGTAGAGCACCGCCAGCAGGATAACGAAGATGACGACGGTCCAAATGATCACCCCGCCGTTGATGTCGAACGGCGAGGCGACGTGGCCGCCTTCGGCTTCGCCCTGAAGCAGCGCGAGCAGCAGGATCATTTAATGAGCTTGAATAGCAGTGCGAACACGAGCGCCGCGAGCGTGGCGCCTTCGATGAGCGCCGCGGTCAGGATCATGGCGCCACGGATATCGGCCGACGCTTCCGGCTGGCGCGCGATCGCCTCGACGGCCTGGCCGCCGATGCGACCGATGCCGATGCCGGCGCCGATGAGCGCAAGACCCATCCCGATCCCCGCACCGAGCAGCGCGTTGTTGTTCAGCGACGTTTTGACGGCGTCGTCCTGAAGGAGCATAAGCAGAGCGTGCATGTGTTCCCCTAGTGTTCGTGTTGCATGAGTCCGATGAAGACGGACGTAAGAAGCGCAAAGATATATGCCTGCAGGAACGCGACCAGCAGCTCGAGACACATCATGAACAGCACGAACACCACCGTGCCGCCCGCGATGAACCAGTTCGCGAACAGGAAGATCAGCCCGAGCAGCGAGAGAATCACGAAGTGCCCGGCGGTCATGTTCGCGAAGAGCCGCAGGCACAGGGCAAACGGCTTCACGATTTTCCCGATCAGCTCGACCGGGGTCATGATGAACGCCATGACCACGGCACCAATCCCCGTCATTCCCGCCGGGACCATGACGATGGTCTTGAGGTAGCCCTTCGGTCCCAGAGCCACGAACCCCGATACTTCGATCACCAGAAACGCGATCAGGGCCAGTCCGCCGGTGACCGCGAGGTTGCCGGTCGGCGTCGCACCCCACGGGAAGAGGCCGATCAGGTTGCAGTACAGAATGAAGAAAAAGAGCGTCTCGATGAGCGGGACGAATTTCTCGCCGCCGTGGCCAATGCTTGCGAGCGCGACGTCGTCCCGGATGAACAGGACCATGGCTTCGACCGCCGCGCCGAAACCACGGGGTCCCTTCCCTTCCCTATGCCGCCGCTGGACCTGGCGGCCGGCGACCCAAATCGTCAGGAACACGCACAGGGCCGCGAACACCATGAAGACAACGTGCTTCGTCGGCGAGATATCGATGTGAGTGCCGGGGACGTACCAAGGACCCGGAAGCGTCAGGTGTACGCCGAACGGCAGCTCGATCACCTTGCCATCCGCGGTATGCTCGAGAATGACCTTGCCGATATCGGGAGACTGGATCACCTGAGAAACCTCGTCTCGAGGAACAACAGCGGCAACAGAACACCCAAAAACCCAAGCACGGCGGGTAGAGGCGGGAACGAGGCGGCGTGCGTGATAATCCACAGCACCAGCGCGGCCAATGCCAGGAACCGGATTCCCATCCCGCCGAGCCACCGGGCCATGAACTGCGGGTTAGGAGCGCGCATCTTCGGCCTCAGCAACACGACCGCCCACAGCTGCGCGATCAACGCGGTCCCGCCACCAATCGCCGCTCCCTTGCCCCCGATTGCTCCCGCGGTCGCCACGAGGACGATCCCGAGGCCAAGCAGCAGCGCCAGTGACTTCACTGACCCCGCCCTTCCCCGCCTTTCCCCGCCGTGTCGCTCTTCACCCGATAGTAGATGCGCATGAAACCGGCAAAGCCACCCACGAACGCCCCGATGATCGCAAACAGCGGCCGGGTGTGCACCAACCCATCGACGAACCACCCCGCCGCACCGAACAAGAGAATGGCCACCGTGAAGCTCAGCGCCATTCCGAAGTATTCGTAGCCCTGACCGTAGCTCTTGCCCGGGTCGAAGTCGTCTTTTTTTTGTGCGGGAGTCATGTTGCGCCGGGAAACCTAGACGCTTGTGAAATCTTTCGCAAGCAAAGTGCTAACACCGCAACGCTATGTGGCGCTTAGGGGTAGAGTATTATTACCTTCGGCCCATGACTTCCACTCCCCGCTCTCCGCACTCCGCTCCGTCCGGCGACGTCGAGCTGCTCGAACGCCTCGCAGCGGCGCGCACGGATCTGCTGACGCAAGTCGGGCAGCGGATCGTCGGCCAGAAGGACGTCCTGGATGGCGTCCTCACCGCCATCTTCTCCGGCGGCCACGCCCTGCTCGTCGGCGTCCCCGGCCTCGCCAAGACGTTGATGATCTCGACGCTCGCCGAGACGCTCGACCTCGGCTTCACGCGCATCCAGTTCACACCCGATCTCATGCCGTCGGACATCACGGGCACCGAGATCATCGAAGAAGACTCCGTGACGGGAAAGCGCGCGTTCCGGTTCGTGCGCGGGCCGGTGTTCGCCAACATCGTGCTGGCGGATGAGGTCAACCGCACGCCGCCCAAGACACAGGCGGCGCTGTTGCAAGCGATGCAGGAACATCAGGTGACGGCGGGAGGTCAGACGCATACGCTCCCGACGCCATTCTTTGTGCTCGCAACGCAGAACCCAATCGAACAAGAGGGGACCTATCCGCTGCCCGAGGCGCAGCTCGACCGCTTCATGTTCGAGCTGCGGGTGAATTATCCGTCGCAGAGCGAAGAAGAGCAGATCGTCACGGCCACGACGGGCGACGTAGCGGGAGATGTGCGGCCGGTGCTCACTGCCGACGATGTACTAGCGATGCAGCATTTGGTGCGGCGCATTCCGGTGTCGCAGGCGCTGGTCAAGGCGGCCGTCACGCTGGTCCGCATGACTCGCCCGATCGAAGCGGCCTCGCTGCCCTTCATCAAGGAATACATCTCGTGGGGGGCCGGGCCGCGCGCGTCGCAGTATCTCGTGCTTGGCGCCAAGGCGCGGGCGGCGCTGGACGGCCGGCCCATGGCGGACGAGGACGATCTGCGCCTGGTGGCGCCGACCGTGCTGACCCACCGGATCGTCATCAACTTCGCGGCAGAGGCGGCCGGGCGGAGCGCGGCCGATATCGTCGCGCAGCTGATCAAGGAGGCGCGTTGGCAACCCCAGTGAGGCTGCTGCTCGCCGTCGCCTGCGTCGCCATGGGATGCGGCAAAAACCCCAGCCCGACAAAACCCGCTCCAGCACCACCCGCCGATGGCGTAGCGCTGCTCAACCGCATGCGCGACGCCTACCTGGGCAAGTGGTTCAAGACGGTCACGTTCGTCCAGCAGACCATCCAGACGCATCCCAATGGCGTGACCGACACGACGACGTGGTATGAGGCACTGCGCTCGCCCGACCGGCTGCGCATCGACTTCGGCGATCTCAAGAACGGCAATGGGGTGATTTACACGGCCGATTCGGTGTACGTGGTTCGCGCCGGCAAGGTGACGCGCACTGTGCCGTCCGGCAATCCGTTTTTGCCCTTCGTCCAGGGTGTGTACGATCAGCCGATCGACACCACGTTGCGGCAGATTCAGCCCTACAAGTTCGATCTCACCAAGATCCGCACGGCGACGTGGGAAGGGCGCCCGACGTATGTCGTCGGAAGCCAGTCTCTCAGCGATACCACCTCGCCGCAGTTCTGGATCGATCAGGAGAAGCTGATCGTGGTACGCATGATCCTGGGGCTGAACCCTGCGGCGGCGGCGGAAGTCACGGACATCCGGCTCGAGGACTACCGCCCGGTGGCGGGCGGCTGGCTCGCCGTGCGCGTGGATATCGAGCGGGATGGCAAGGTCATCCAGAGCAAGCGCTACAGCGACTGGCGCGGCAATGTCGATCTGCCGGCCGACTTCTTTATTGCAGAAAAGTGGAGTGCCGTACCGCATTGGGCGGCGCCGTAGCCTCGCTGCTCCAGATAGGCTCGGCCTACGCGGGCCGAGTGCCCACCGCACACAGCCAACCCCTGTCGTAGTCTTCAACCACTGACACATCCGCAAAGCCTGCCGCCACCAGGAGGTCGTGATGTTCCGCGACGTCCAGGTGCGAGTAACCCAGTGGCCTCATCGCGTCCGCAAAGAGCTGTATCGCGCGGGCGCGTTTGCCCCCTTTGTACGCTTCGGCGATGATCACGATCTTGCCGCCGGGTTTGAGCACGCGCAGCACTTCACGTGTGTCGTTGGGCAGGTCGGGCCAATAGAAGTGCGTTTCGACCGCGGTGACTAGATCGAACATCCGCTCGGGGAACGGCAGCCGCGATACCGGCGCGGCCTCGATGACAACCCGTCCCACGGCGACCAACGACCGGTTGAAGCTGCGCGACATGGCGACGCTCGCTGCGGAGAAATCGACGCCGTACACCTTCCCGTTCGTGGCGGCGGCCAATTTCGCCACGGTCCGGCCGCCCCCGCAGCCGACATCGAGAATCGTGGCATCGCGCTTAACCGACACATGGGACAACCCCCAGTCGGTCAACCGCGAGTGACGGCGATTCATCAGCAACAGGTTGAATTTCCCGAACCAGCCACTCGGACGGCGAAACTGATTCAGATAACTCGTTGCGAGGCTCATGGCCGGCCATGCCTCGGCTCATAGACGCCGAGCTTTCCTCCGCCGGGTAGCGTGATCTGCGTGAGCCGGCCCCACCCCTGGTCCGCGATGGGGGTGCACGTGATCTGCCGCTGCTTCATCTCCTGCACAAATCCAGCGACATCGTCGGTCATCAGGTAGAGCTCGTGCCGATCGTTCTCCTCGTCGGGATGCACGGCGACTTCCGCCGGCGGCAGACCGAAGATGAGCCAGCCGCGACCGACGTCCACGTACTTGAATTTGAACACGTCGCGCAGCAGCGCGCGGTCGGCCTCGGCGTCCCTGCTATAGATGATTGCGTGAGCGCCCGTGATGTGCATGACTCGCTCCGATGACGTCCCGGATCGCCTGAACGACGAGATCCGGCTGGTACAGCTGGATTTCGTGGTCACTTTCCGTCGCGACGACGAGCTTGCCGATGCTCGACAGCGCGACCAGCTCCGCTTCCCGCTGGTCGAGCACGTCGGTGGTGCGCCGGCCGCGCCGCAGCACGATCAACGGCAAGTCGCCCAGCGCGTGAGGCTCGGCCAGGCGCCGCTGGCGCAGCGCAATGAACTCCTGCTTCCACGACTCGGCGGTAATCCACGAGTGCGACAGGTCCACACGCATGCGCCAGAGCCGCTCGGCCCATACCTCGGCGCGCTGTAGCTCGGGTGAGAGCTTGTTGTACGGTGTGTCGACCGCTGTGGGCAGCTCGAGCGGGGGCGGCGGATTCTTGATGTAGGGAGCGTAGACCGACGCGAGCTGATCGTAGCTGAGCGTAATGCCGACGGTCGACTTTCCATTATAGAGATACTCGGCGTCTTCTTCTGGAGTCGCGTCCACGAGCACCAAGCCGGCGACGTCGTCGGGATAGCGGCGTTGATAGGCCTGGACGTACATCCCGCCGATCGAGTGTCCTACCAGGACGTACGGTGGTTTGAGCGCCGCGGCGCGCAGCAGCTGATGCAGGTCGTCCATCGTCTCTTCGACCGTGTTTTCGGCCGGCCCGCGATCGCTCCAGGCGAAGCCCGCGCGATCGTAACTGCAGATGCGCGCGAACCCCGAGACCTTGTCCTGCACGAGCGCCCACTCGATCGAGAAGCTGCTGCTGCCGCTTTCGGTGATGACTGTCGGTGATCCCGATCCGACACAATGGATGTGCAGGCGACGGCCGCCGATGTCCACGAGCTTGCCGAGGGGAGGAGGCGTCGAGTCTGGCGCCTGCAACGCGGCGGCGGCGAGGAGGAGGAGGTACGACGGGTTCATGGCGACAAAAGGTCGCCGTCAACGCCTTCGGCGGCAAATGTCACTCAGCGACGCGCATGGCCTTTGCGAGCAGCGCCGGATATTGCGCGGGATCGGTGGTCGCCACGTCGTGCAGCGACATTCCCAGGCGGTCGAGCATCGCGCCGACGAGCTCCCAACCCGCGTAATATCCTTCCCGATGGAGACCGGTGGTACCCGCCCCGAACGTGAAGCGCTGCACGGCTGCCGGGCCGTGCTCTGTCCAATGTTGCCGGATGCCCTCGAGAATCGCGCGGCGGCGCGCGCGCGCGTCCGCCAGCCAACCCGGCGCCGCCGCCGTGTAATAGTCCGCGTCGTGGCCCGGCAGCGCGCGACGCACGACTTGCATTGCGAGTCCTTCGGTGACGACGAGCTCCGCGACGCTCTGGCCGTATCCCGAAGGAAAAGTCGCGCAACCGCCGCGGTGGAGCGCGTGCGTGAGCTCGTGAATGATCGACCGTGCCGGATCGCCGGCCTCGACAGGGACTGCGATCCCGTAGCGGCCGTTCTGATGTCCGTAAGCGAACGCGTTGCCTTCGAACCCGCCCACGAAGACGGTCAGGCGCACCTTGACGGTATCGCCGCAGCCGAGCAGCCCTGCGACGCGGCGGAACGCGCTATCGGGGAAGATGCCGAGCCCGGCCGCGCCACGCGCGATGGTGGACAGCGCGGCGGGATAGCGGTCCCACGCGCTATCGAGCAGCCGGCGGGCGAGCGAGTCGCCGTAGGGTGTCGGCGGGACGGCGGCGAAGCCGTAGAGGCGGCGCCAGAGGTCCCAGCGCCGCTGGGGATCGGCGTGCTGGCTCGCGGCGCTGTCGTAAAAGCGGAGGAATTGCGGGGTCAAATCCTCGATTTGCACCGCGGGGTCCTGGGGGGGGGCCCCGCCGCTGCTCAGGAGTCCGGCGAGAAGGGCGAGTCTCAGTGGACGGCTGCGCACACA
>DASZCG010000125.1:0-2661 GCA_035943355.1 Gemmatimonadales bacterium | reverse complement strand
GTACGTGATCGTGAACGGGGTGTCCGTCGTCGCGAACGGGCGGGCCGTCGAGGGCGTCGCGCCGGGAAAGGCGGTCCGGGGGGAGGCACCACGATGACCGAGGCCGCGACGGATCCCGATCTTCTCTATGTGGGGACGTATACCGAAAGCATCTATCTCGTCAGCATGGACCGGAGGTCCGGGGAGCTGCTCCGAGTCGGCACAGTGGCCGCCGGGCCGAACCCGTCCTTCCTCGCTCTCCGCCCGAATGGTCAAGTGCTGTACGCCGTCAACGAGCTCGAGAAGTCCAATGGAAAAGCGACCGGCACGGTAAGCGCCTTCACGATCGAGCGAGCGACCGGAGCGCTCACTCGTCTGAACCAGCAGCCGTCGGGAGGTGGTGCGCCATGCTTCGTGAGCGTGGACCGAAGCGGCCGCATCGCGCTCGTCGCGAACTACGCCGGGGGCAACGTGGCGCTGCTACCGATCGAGGCGACTGGCGCGCTCGCCCCAGCCGCGCAGGTCGTTCAGCACACGGGAAAAGGACCGAATGCCGAGCGCCAGGAAGCGCCGCATGCCCACTGCATCCTTTCCGATCCTTCCAACCGCTTCGCGCTCGCCGCGGACCTCGGCGCCGACCGCGTGTTCGTGTACCGTCTCGATCTCGACGGCAAATCGCTGCGGCACGTCGAGGGAGGCGACGCGGTGATGCGTCCCGGCGCCGGCCCGCGCCACATCGCCTTCCATCCAACCCTGCCGCTGGTATTCGTCGCGTGCGAGCTCGATTCCACCGTGGTCACGCTGCGCTTCGACGCCGAGCGCGGCGCGCTTTCCGCGCTCGACAGACGCTCGACTCTCCCCACGGGCTGGACAGGCACGAACTACCCGGCCGACATCCACGTCGCGGCATCCGGGCGGACGTTGTATGTGTCGAATCGCGGCCACAACAGCATCGCCGTGTTCTCCGTGGCGGAATCGACGGGCGCGCTGGCGCTCGAGCAGGTGGTCTCTACAGAAGGCGATTGGCCGCGCAATTTCAGCCTCGACCCCAGCGGGCGGTGGCTGCTCGTCGCCAATCAGCGCTCCGACTCCGTCGTCGTGTTCGGGCGCGAGCCGGATACCGGCAAGTTGACGCCCACGCGCCAGCGGCTCGCACTCCCCAGCCCCGTCTGCCTGCGGTTCGCGTGACGACGCCCGTCGTTTCTCAGTCGCAGGATCTGCGCCGCGTCATCGGGCTCGCCGGCGGCGTGGCGATCATCGTCGGCATCACGATCGGTGGCGGGATCTTCCGCAAACCGCCGACGATCGCGGGGCTCGTCCCGAATCCGCTCGTCATCATGGGACTCTGGACCGCGTTCGGTCTGATCAGTATTTGCGGAGCGCTGGCGGTGTCGGAGCTGAGCTCGCTGCTGCCCAAGGCGGGCGGCGTCTACGTGTTCCTGCGCGAGGCCTACGGCGATGCCGCCGCGTTTGTCTTCGGCTGGTTGTACGTATTGGTCACGACGCCCACCGCCGTTGCCGCGCTCGCCACGGTGTTCGGGGAATTCCTGCTCAACCTGCTCGGCGTCCCGGTGCACGAGCGGCCCGTACAGCTGATCGCGATCGCCGCCATCCTCACGCTGACGTGCGCCAACGTGCTCGGCACCCGTGTCGGCGCAGCAGTGAGTGAGGTGACCACCCTCGTGAAGGTCATCGCGCTGACCGCGATCATCCTCGGCGCGTTTCTCTTGGGGCACGGGAGTCTCTCCCACATCACCGCAGGCGGCGTCGTGCACAGCGGCGGGCTGGCGCGCGCGGTCGCATCGGTCATCTGGACCTACGACGGCTGGATCGCGGTCAGCATGATCGCGGGCGAGGTGGTGGCGCCCGAGCGCCTGATGAAGCGGATCATCATCGTCGGGATGCTGGTGATCGTCACGCTGTATGTCGGTGCAAACCTGGCCTACCTGTACATGATGCCGGTCGGCGTCATGGCGCAGCAAAAGGAAGCCATCGCGCGGACGGTCATGACGGGGATTGCGGGGCCTACCGCCGGCGCCCTCATCCTGCTCGCGATCATGACGAGCGTGTTCGGCTCGCTCAACGGCAACCTGCTCGCCAAGCCGCGCGTCGCGTACGCGATGGCGCGCGACGGCCTGATCTTCTCCTTTCTGGGCAAGACCCATCCGCGCTGGGCGACGCCGTGGACGTCGGTGCTGATCCAGGGCTTGGTCGCGATCATCATGGTCCTTGCCCTCAAGGATTTCGATACGCTCACGACCTACTTCGTCGTCGTCGAGTGGGCCGCCCTGATTTTCGCGGTCGGGGCGGTCTTTGTCCTGCGACGGAAGATGGCCGATGCGCCGCGACCGTTCCGCACGCCGGGCTATCCGTGGGTTCCACTGCTCTTCGTGATCGGCACCGTCGTTGGCGTGTCGGCGATCGTCTGGGGCGAGATCCAGGTCGGCAACTTCTCGCCGATCTACGGGCTCGGCATTGCGGCGGCGGGATTCCCGGTGCATCACCTGTGGAAACGATTGCAGAGGAGCTGATGAGAAACGCCATTGTGACCGACAAAGCGCCGCAGCCGATGGGTCCGTATTCGCAGGCGATCGTCGAGGGAGATTTCATTTTCGTCGCCGGACAGGGACCCATCAATCCGCTGACCGGGAAGCGCGAGCCTGGAGACGTGCGGTCGGAGAC
>DASZCG010000124.1:0-26363 GCA_035943355.1 Gemmatimonadales bacterium | reverse complement strand
CTGATCGTAGCGGTGCCGGTTGGATCGCGAGAAGCGTGCGAGGCTCTGGCCAATGAGGCCGACGAAGTCGTGTGTCCCTGGCAGCCGGAGTCGTTCGGCGCCGTGGGACTCTACTATCAGAACTTCGTGCAGACGAGCGATGCCGACGTGCGCGACATCCTCGCGCGGTCACCCGCGATGCGGTCGATCGAGCAATGGTAATGACGAGCGCCGTGGTGCCTTAGCCGCGACGAGCGATGAGACTCCCCCACATCGAGAAGCACTACTCGCAGCGAATCGGCTGGCTCCGGGCCGCGGTGCTCGGCGCGAACGACGGCATCTTGTCCACGTCCAGCCTGGTCGTGGGGGTCGCCGCCGCCGGGTCCAGTCGCAGTGCCGTGCTCGTCGCCGGCGTCGCCGGGCTGATGGCCGGCGCCATGTCCATGGCCGCTGGCGAGTACGTGTCCGTGAGCTCGCAGGCCGATACGGAGAACGCCGACCTCGAGCGGGAGCGCCGTGAGCTTCGAGAATCGCCGGCGCGCGAGCTCCAAGAGCTACGAGGGATTTACATCACCCGCGGACTCGATGCCGATTTGGCCACCCGCGTCGCCGAACAGCTGATGGCGAAGGACGCGCTGCGGGCGCATGCGCGAGACGAACTCGGCTTGACGGATGTGCATGCCGCGAAGCCTGTACAGGCGGCCCTGGCGTCGGCGGTGACGTTCGGGGTGGGTGCCGCGCTCCCGTTGATCGCTGCGGCGTTGGCCCCCGGCCGACAAACCATCATGGCCGTGACGGGGAGCTCACTCGTTTTCCTGGCGGCGCTCGGGGCGCTGTCGGCCGGCGTGGGCGGCGCGAGCAGATGGCGCGCGGTGCTGCGAGTGACGTTCTGGGGCGCCCTCGCCATGGCGCTGACTGCGGCGATCGGTCGGCTGTTCGGTACCGTCGTCTAAACACTCTTTATCCCTTGCTTCACGCGCCCTTCCGGGCACGCTGTGCAAGATCCTCATCAGGAGGACGTCACCGATGCCCAACGGCTATCCGCCGTTCCGGCTCGCACGCTGACGGACTGTGCAATGGAGCAACCCATGGAGAAAGCGCTGACGCAACGGATCCGCATCGAGCAGCACAGCGCGATCGGGATGCTGTGGTTCGGGGCGTGGCTGTTCACGATCGCCTTCCTGCACCTGTCGTTCTGGAAGGGCGTGCTCGCGCTGATTGCGTGGCCGTACTACCTCGGCGTTGCGCTCGCGCCGGCGCTGGCGCACTAAACCAGCGCCGATTCGTCGTAAGGAGGAACCATGCTACGGAAGACCTTACTCGCCTGCGGGGTCCTGTCCGCGCTGCTCTATGTCGCGATGCTGGTGTTCATCCCAGCGCAGTGGCAGGGGTACAGCTCCGCCGCTCAAACGGTCAGCGAGCTGTCCGCGATCGACGCGCCCACGAGATCGCTCTGGGTGCCGCTGGGCGCCGTGTGGACCCTGCTGTATGCCGCGTTCGGTTGGGCCGTGTGGCAATCGGCGGGATCGAGGCGCGGCCTGCGGGTCGTGGGAATTCTCATCTTCGTCGCCGGTGTCCTGGGCCTGTTCTGGCCGCCGATGCATCAACGCGATGTTCTGGCGGCTGGGGGCGGAACGCTGACCGATAGCCTGCACATCGTGTGGACGGCGGTGAACGGAGTGCTCACCCTGCTCGCCATGGGTTTCGCGGCTGCGGCATTCGGTAGACGATTTCGCTTCTACTCTATTGTGACGATGGTGATCGTCGTCGCGGCTGCGGCGTTGACCTCGTTGGATGCCCCGCGGATCCAGGCGAACCTTGCCACGCCGTGGGTCGGCGTCTGGGAGCGGGTCAACATCGCCGTCTGGCTGCTCTGGGTTGTGGTCCTGGCGATTGCGCTGCTGCGACGTCGCGCGGGTCCGGAAACCAAGCCGGCGACTCGGGAAGCGAAGCCGCGGATCGGAGGCGTCGTCGCTCCGGGCTTTGAGGAAGTGCGCGTCGAGTTCGAGCGCAACTTCGCCAATCGCGGCGAGATCGGCGCCGCCGTCGCGGCGTACTGGCGCGGCGAGAAAGTCGTCGACTTGTGGGGAGGCCGCCGCACACCCGACGGCGAAGAGCCGTGGAGTCGGGACACCATGGTCGTCGTTATGTCCACGACGAAGGGACTCTCGGCGATGACGCTGGCCCTGGCCAACGCGCGCGGCTGGCTCGACTACGACGCCCCCGTGGCCTCCTACTGGCCCGAGTTCGCGCAGCATGGCAAGGCCGATGTGACAGTACGCCAGCTCCTCGGCCACGAGGCCGGGCTCGTCCTGCTCGACGAGCACCTGACGGTCGAGAAGCTGAGCGATTTGGACTACATGGCGCGCCTGCTGGCGCGTCAGCAGCCGGCGTGGGCGCCCGGAACGCAGCACGGCTATCACACGATGACGCTGGGGTTGTACATGCAGGAATTGATCCGGCGCGTCGATCCGGCACACCGCTCGCTCGGCCGCTTTTTCCGAGACGAAATTGCCGCGCCGCTGGGTCTCGAGTTCTACATCGGGCTGCCACGGGAGATCCCCGACGCGCGCGTCGCGAAGGTCAAGCCGCTCTCGAAGTGGCGTGGTTTCCTGGCGTTGCGCTACACGCCGCCCGCGGTGACCCTGAAGATGATTCGCCCGGGCTCTCTGCTACGCAGGTCATTTGTGGGATTGGGCGTCGACCCCAACGACCGGCAGTACCTCGATGTCGAAGTGCCGGCGGGGAATGGTGTGGGGACCGCACGCGCGATCGCGCGTGCCTATTCGTGCTTCGCCGAGGGCGGCGCCGAGCTGGGGATTTCGCCGAAGACGTTCGCCCGCGTGATTACGCCGCCGGTCGTGCATGGCGACCGCGATGTGGTGCTGGGTGTGCCGAGCTACTTCTCGCTCGGCTTCCTGCGGCCAGGCCCGACCGTCGCGTTCGGCTCGAGTCCCCGCGCATTCGGTTCTCCCGGTGCGGGTGGCTCGTTCGCGTTTGCCGATCCCGACGCACGCCTCGGTTACGCATACGTGATGAACAAGCTGGACTTCTACCTGGAGAACGATCCACGCGAGAAAGCGTTGCGCGACGCGGTGTACCGCGCGATGGCGCGGCAGAGGTCGCGGCCCAGGACCGTTGAGGTGGTGGGCGCCTAGGCGCGCTCTCCCCGCCCGGGAGCGTTACCCCGTTCGCAATGGAACTTGCCGCCGCGGGTAAACGGTGAATGCAGGCACGGCAGCTCGACTGTGCCTGTTGGTTCAACGTCCAAGAAGCGTACCCGCCCTCGCCCGAGGACCACGAAAGGCGGTGAGGCGCCGGACGATCGTCATCACCTGCCAGGGGAAGGGAATCGCTGCGAGCGCCCAGGCCGCATGGCTCGCTCCTTTGCAGTCAAACGTGCGTGCCATGTCTATGAAGACAGTTTGAGATCAACCTCACAGTACCATCACATCGATCCAGCGATGCTGATTCTGAAGGTCTGGTGGTCGAGGGCCTTCGCTACTGGGCACGAGGCCATGAATCGAGCCGGTTTGGATGGCTCAAGGAGAAGATCTATGACGTGGCAACCCATCATCGCGGGCGTGGATGGCTCTCCGGCATCGCTCCGCGCCGCCTCGTTCGCGTGGCGTCTCGCGCGCGCGGCTGACGCCCAATGCGTACTTGTCCACGCGGTTCCCGACGTCTGGGTGCCCGGCAGTGTCGCGCCGCTCGTGAACTCACCGGAGATCTTCGGAAAGATCGTGTCGGACATGCGGCGCATGCTCGGGAAGGAACTCGGCGCCGAGATTCCGGAAGCCATCCGGCAGGGCCTCGTGGCCCGCGCCGGACGCGCCGGCGTTGTCCTCGCGCAAGTCGCTCGTGAGTACGACGCTGGACTCATCGTCGTAGGCGGCCATCACCACGGCGCGCTGGCTCGCGGCTTTGGCGGCAGCACGGCGCATCACCTGGTCCGCACTGCGGCGGTGCCGGTGCTGGTGGTCGAGGCATCTGCGCGCGCGCTGGAGCGCATTCTCGTCGCCGTCGACTTCTCGGCAGCGGCTTCGCCGACCTTGTCCGCCGCGTGGCGCTACACAGATCTGTTGAACGCGCAGATGGGCGTGGTCCATGTGATCGAAGCCGGCGAAGCCTCGCCGCTCCTCCCGCTCACCCTCGACATGGATCTGCTGGCGAAACGCTCGCAGGAGGAACTCGAACGACTGGTCGAGCTGGAGGCGCCGGCCGTCCGGACCGACGACCGGTTCATCCGGCAGGGACGCGCCGACGAGGAGATCGCCGAGCAGGCATCGGCCTGGCGCGCCGATCTGGTGGTAGTGGGATCGCACGGCAAGGGATGGATCGACCGCCTGCTGATCGGCAGCACGGCCGAGCGGCTCCTCAATCGCCTGCCGACCTCGTTGCTCGTCGTGCCCATCAATAAGCCGGCGGCACGGCCGGCGGTCCCCGAGAAGCGAAGCGTGCGACCGAAGGTCCGCCGGAAAGGGGCGCTGATTCTATGAAAGTCGCTGACATCATGCGGCGGGAAGTCAAGACGGTCGATCTCGACGATACCGTGGGGGATGCGATCGCGACGCTCAGTGACGTGCATGTCTCGGCGCTGCCCGTCACAGACACCCACGGTCGCATAGTCGGCGTCCTGTCCACGACCGATATTCTTGGTGCATTGTCGGAGACGAGGGACCCGGAGACGCGTGAGCAGTTATTCGAGGAGCCGGTTCGGGACCTGATGACTCCGCGGTCACGGGTGATCGAGCCGGAAGCCGACGTGTTGAAGGCTGCGCGCGAGATGTTGCAGCTCGAGGTGCATCGCCTCTTCGTGGAGAGCCATGGCCGGCTGGTGGGCGTCATTTCGCAGACCGACATCGTCGCGGCGGTTGCCACCGCCAGGATCTAAGGAGTGGCGCTCGCCAAGGAGACGTTCTTCCGCCGCTTCGATGGCTAAGCGGTCACCTTGGTCCACTCATCGAGGATCTGCGCGAGGTCGAGATCGGGCGCTATGAGGCAGATGTGGCCATGGCCGCGCAGGATGTGGACCTGCGCGCGCGGCACTCGCTCGGCCATGTAGCGTGCTTGCTCGACGGCGGGTACGAGATGGTCGCGGTCGCTGGCCAGGAACAGCGTCGGTGCCTGAATCTCGCCGAGCCGTTCGCGCACGTCGTAATCACGCAGCACGCGCAGGCGCTGCAGATAGCCGGCGCGCGTCGTACGAGCGGTCAATTCCAAGAAGCGCCGGACCTCTTGAGCATGCGTGTGCCGCGAGTGCAGGCGGAAGCCGGTGAGTCGCCGCACCAGGCTCATGACCGCCCAGGGAAAGGGCAGCGCCTGCAAGATGCCGATCGCGAGCTGGAGCCGCCCCTGCGGCAGGAAGCGCGGGAACGAGTTGAGAATCACGAGGCGATCCAGCATCTCCGGGTGCGTCAGCGCGAAGCTCAGCGCGACAGTGCCTCCGAAGGACTCGCCGACCACGGTGGCCCGGCGCTCGGGCGCCGCCGAGGCAATCACCTGCGCCAGGTCCGCGACGAGTTCCTCCATGGCCGCACGCTCTCGCAACGCGTAGGTCGCCACACGGTACCGGCGGGCGAGCGAGGGCACCTGGCGGTAGAACAACTCCCCCGTCCCATCCATGCCCGGCACGAAGACGAGCAGCGGTCCTTGCCCGGCGAGGCGAACGCTAGGCTCGTGCATGCGAACAAGACATCACAGGCATCTCACAACCATTTCAGGAGATCGTGGCTTCATTGTAGGAACGGACAACAGGAGACCGGCCATGAGCACCAAAGGATTGATCGATTCCGCGGTCGAGCACCTCCGCACCAGCACCGGCATGAAGACGGTGTTTGGCGAGCCAGTGCGAGTAGACGGGAAGACATTCATCCCGATCGCGAAGGTATCGCCCAAAGAATCGCCGGAGGGCGGTGGTGCACCCGCTGAGCCGATCGGCGTAGTGCAGATCAGTGAAGCCGAAACCAAGTACCTGGCGTTCGGCCAGACCAAGCGGCTCGCCTGGGTTGCCGCCATCAGCGCGGCCATCGGCGTACTTGTCGGCCGTTTCTCAGGCCGGGGCACTGAGAGGTAAGGGTTTTGACGGTGCGGCGCGCGTTGCGCGTGGTGTGGGCCGGCTCGAGCGCCATCGTGATCGAGAGCGCCCTGCTCGCGCTCGCCGGCCTGCCTTCCGTTCTATTCAGCTGGGTCGCCATGTCACCATCGGCGTCGGGAGCATCGTCGGCATCGATGTCACGATCGGCGCGAATACGCAGGTTGGAGCATTGAGCCTCGTTCCCAAGCACTCACGCCTGACCGAGCGAGCGGTGTACGCCGGTATCCCGGTGCAGCGAGTTGACGCGCACCGGGATCGCCGGCTCGCATTTGTTCCTGCTTAGACGGGAACGCTCGGCTGCTGCTTCTGCAGCTTCCCAATCGCGGACCCCTCTTGGGCCACATGGTCGAGGATATCGTCCAGCTGCGTGAATTGAACCTTCGCTTGAGCCTCAAGATTTCTTCATGCGGGGCGGCCCAACTTCGAATTGAACCCTCACGAGGAGCGGCGATGTCCTGGGGTCCAATCGTAGTTGGCGTCGATACTTCACCGGCAGCGGCGGGGGCCGCGGCGGTAGGAGAGCGAATCGGACGCCTGGCGTCCGTGCCCTGCCGGCTGATCCACGCTGTCCGCGATGCCTGGGCACCGTTGGTGGCTGTGAGCCCCGACCCCCAGGTCGCGGAGAAGCAGCAGCTGCAGCTCGTCGTCGCGCGTCATCACATGAACGAAGCGTTGGGAACCGCTGTCTCCGGCCAGCTTCGTGAAAAGCTCGACGTCGTCTTCGGCCCGGCAGCCGTGGTGTTGCAGCAGGCGATGCGGGAGCAACGGCCTGGATTGGTGATCCTGGGCGGCAAGCATCACTCGGCGCTCGAGCGCTGGCTTGGCGGCAGCACGAGCCTGCACGTCGTTCGCAGTGCCGAAGTCCCCGTCCTCATTACGGCGGGCGCACCGACCGCCTTTCGCCGGGTGCTCGTCGCGGCCGACCTCTCGGCGGCGGCCGGCCCCACCATAGGGCTCGCTGAGCGGTTCGCCAGGTTGGTCGGGGCACAGCTGCGCGTCCTCACAGTGTTCGAGCCACTTCCCGATCTGCCAGGCGTTCCACCGATGGACCCCGTGGAGTACTTCGCGCTCGCCCAGGAAACGCTGACGCGCGACGTCTGGCCGCTCGTGCGGACGTCCGGTGTGGAGAAGTATGTGCGCCACGGATCAGTGATCGACACCCTGCTGCGCGAGGCGACCGAGTGGGCGGCCGATGTGCTGGTCGTCGGGTCGCACGGCAAAGGATGGGCGCAACGCGTACTGCTCGGTAGCGTGACAGAACGTCTCGTCAATCATTTACCGACGTCATTGTTGGTCGCCCCAGTTGGCGTGGCGGCGGCGGCGCTCAAACGGCGCGAGCGGCGGCAGCCGGCGCTTGCCGCCTGCTGAGGGCTAGGGGGAAGGAGGAGGTCGTATGGGCGGGCAACCAATTGTCGTCGGGATGGACGGCTCTCTCGAGAGTGGAGCGGCGGCGAGAGCAGGGTGGCTACTGGCACAGGCAGCGGGGGTGGAGTGCCGGCTCGTACACGCCACGCGGGACGTGCGTACCGCGTTGGAAATGGCCGGTACGGGCATTTCGCTCGACGCCCTCGAGCTGGCGCACCTGGCGCACGCGCGCCAGGAAATCCTGACTGCGCACCGCAGCGCGATACCGGAAGCCGCGGCGGACGAGTTGATCGTTCGCCCAGGTCCTGCGGCTGCAGTGCTCGACCAGGTCATTGCCGAGACCGAGGCCCAAATGCTCGTGCTCGGCGGAAAGCATCATTCAGCGCTGGGCCGCTGGTTTGGCGGCAGCACGGTACAACACGTCGTCAGACGCCTCGACGTACCGCTGCTCGTGACGAAGGGCGAGCTGCGGCCGCGTCCCCGTGTGCTGGTCGCGGTCGACATCTCGTATGCGGCCAGCCCGACCATCGAGCGGGCGACGGCATTCGCCCGGTTACTCCAGGGGCCGCTGCGCGCGCTCCATGCCATCGAGCCCGCGGCTACAGTACCGGAAGTGCTGTCGCTGCCGAACCCGATCGATTTTGAGGGATGGTCGCGCGAGCGGATGGAGCGCGACGTTTGGCCGCTGCTGCCCATACCGGACCACGACAAGGTGATTCGGCGTGGGGACCCGGCGCAGACGATCGTCGAGGAGGCCGCTGCCTGGCGCGCGGACGTGATCGTCGTCGGCTCACACGGGAAGGGATGGGTGGATCGCCTGCTGATCGGGAGCGTCACGGAGGATCTCTTGAGCGATCTTCCCACCGCCGTGCTGGTGATTCCAGTGCCGGCGCCGGCGCAGCGCATGCCGGTTCCTGCAGGATGGAGAACGGCCGTCGCGCACGCCTGATCGCGCCGGTGGCGCTTGCTCAGCCGCGTCCCACCCCGAGCGCATCGGCCACGCGATTGATGTAGTTGAACCAGGCGGCAATCAGCGTGATCTGCAAGATGCCGCGGTCATCGAAACCGACGGCTCGTAAGCGCTGGTGGTACTGTGGGCCGATGCGCGTCGCATCGCGCGTCAGTTGGACGACATAGTCCAGCATCGCGCGGTCGGCTTCCGATACCGCCGCCTTCGTATAGTCGTCCTCCAGCGCCGCGACCAGCTCTTTATCCAAAGTCACCCGACGCAGAAACTCTGCGTGAGACTCGATTCAGTAGCGACAGCGATTTGCGACCGAAACGACGGTCGTGATCATCTCGTGTTGGCGCCGCGTGAGAGGGAGATCGGGCGACATCAGAGCGCCGAACGTCGCGAAGCCATGGTACAGCGCGTCGGGGATCAGACTGTGCGATGCGACGATGCCCGAAGTGCTGCCGTCCGGCGTGGGATGTACCGGATCGGCGTATTCCTTGGGGTAGAGTGCGCGTTGGGCTTCAATCGCCCAGCGCAGTTTCTCGTCCGCTTCGGGCAGCGGGATGGTGCGAATCCAGGTCATCAGCAGAGTTCCGGGTGCGAGTGAGCTTGCCACGAAATGCGAGCAGGTAAACGGGAGCGCCGAGTGCCACGATGCCAACGCCAAGGGCCGCCTGCCTGGGGTCGTGCCCCGCCAACAGCACCAGCAGAACGGCGACCAAAGAAAGAAAGAGAACAGGAGTGACGGGATACCCCGGGATAGCGTACGCCGCAGCGCCTTCCCGGCGTCGCAGGGTGAGCAGGCCGGCGACGGTCAGCCCCAGGAATACCACTGTA
This sequence comes from Gemmatimonadales bacterium, assembly GCA_035943355.1. Lineage (GTDB taxonomy): Bacteria > Gemmatimonadota > Gemmatimonadetes > Gemmatimonadales > GWC2-71-9 > 20CM-2-65-7. The sequence continues at coordinate 17,130 of DASZCG010000124.1, read as the reverse complement.
ACGAAGATGAAGTAGGACAGGATTTGCTGAAAAGTCCCGAGCACCACGAGGAAGGCAGCCAGCGTGGCTTGAACGGCGATGGCCCGCGTGGGGGTGCCGAAACGCGGGTGCACCCGGGCTACAGACTTGAAGAACACGCCGTCGCGCGCCATCGCGTAGTACACGCGCGGCAGGGCCATCAGCAGCGCGAATAGGCTTCCGAGCACGGCCACGATCACGATTGCGGCGAATACGCGGCCACCGGACGGACCGAACAGCGCCTCGCCGGCCTGCGCCGCGAAGGTTTCTCCCGACGTCACGCGCTCGAGCGGAACGAGATACAGAAACACCGCGCTCGTGAGGATGTAGATCGCGGTGACCGCGATGACCCCGATCGCCAGCGCGCGCGGCATGGTCCTCGCCGGGTCCTTCGCTTCCCCGCCCAGCTTGGTGATTTCCCACCATCCGCCGAAGGCGAAGAAGCCGCCGATCATCGCGGGCGCGAGGGCCCCAGGAAGCCGATCCGACCCGGGGCGTTGCGTGACGAATGGGACGAAGTGCGCCCAGTCGCCGGCGTGCAATGTGAGCGCGAGGAGTGCGATCAGTGCCAAGGCGCCCAGCTTGAGGATCATCAGCGACTGCATGACGCGCGCGCCGAGCCGGACGCCCAGCATGCTCACGGCTGCCAGAATCAGCACCGAGCCGATGGCTACTGCCTTGAGCGCGACGCCGGAAATCCCCAGCGCGTATCCGACGTACCCGGCGAGCGCTGCCGCGAGCGCGGCGGTGATGCCGGGGTCCATGACGAGCAGGCACTTCCAGCCGTAGAGGAAAGCCACACCGGGGCCGTAGGCTTCGCGCAGGTACACATAGCCGCCGCCTGCTTCCGGGAATCGGGCGGCGAGCGTGCCGTAGCAGAGCGCTCCGCTCAACGCCATTGCGCCCATCAACAGCCAGACGACCAGCAGCCAGAGCGGCGAGCCGACGGACCGCGCCATCGTCGCCGGCGTCAGGAAGATGCCAATGGCAATGACTTCGCCCACCACGAGAGCGGCCATCGCGCGTACGCCGAGGTGGCGCTGGAGTCCATTCATGGGCTGCCTAAGTTCGCCGTCGTGAAGGTATTCTCAAGCCCCCCTCAGACAATCTTTCGACATCGCGTCGCACCTTTTCGCCATGACACACATCCTGATCGTCTACGGCACCACCGACGGCCACACGCGGAAGATCGCGCAGGTTCTCGCCGAAAACCTCCGGGCGCGGCGGTGCAGCGTCGACCTCGTCGATGCCGCAGGGTCCTTGTGGCGCATAAGCCCGGAGAGTTACGACGGCGTGATCGTGGCAGCGTCCCTGCACATCGGCGACTACCAACGCGCCGTCGCGCGCTGGGTGCGCATGTATGCCCCGATGCTCAACGACCTGCCCACCGCGTTCCTCTCCGTTTGCCTGGCGGTCCTCGAGAAGGATCCCGGCGCCCGTCAAGAGATAACGCGAATCATGGACCGGTTTCTGGCGCGCTGCGGTTGGCAGCCGATGATCACGAAGTTGGTCGCCGGCGCGCTGCTGTACACGCGGTACGGATGGCTGAAACGCCGGATGATGAAACGGATCGTGGAAAAGGCGGGTGGCGACACCGACACGACTCGTGACTTCGAGTACACCGACTGGAACGATCTGCGGCAATTCGCCACGGCTTTCGCCGAGCTCGCGGCACCGCAGCCAGCGCTCGTGGGAGTATTCGCATGATTCGCAAGGTCCTGGGCTTTGTGGCGCTCGCGATCGTCGCCCTGATTGTGCTGAAGATCGCGCTCGGTCTGCTCGGCGTGCTCATTGGGCTGAGCGTCTCGCTTCTCGTCTTCGCCGCCATGGGATATGGCGTGTACCTCATCCTTCGAGTCGTCAGCCCAACCACGGCTGACCGAATTCGGGACGTGATTCGAGGCCGTCCGGCCGGCGCGCCGTAGCGCTGCTCGTTCGTGGTGCCGACCGGTGTACTCGGTGCCCTTTGATAATCGGGGAGGGATTATGACGAGTGTCGCGACGCAGCCTGAGCGCCAGATCGAATCGTTCATGCCGGCATCCGACGTCCGGACGTGTGATGAGATCATTGTTCACGCGCCGGCGAACGTGGTCTTCGATACGGCGGAGCATCTCGACTTGCTGTCGATCCCGCTCGTCCGCGCGATCTTTTGGCTGCGGGGCAAGATCATGGGGGCGGCACCCACGCCGCCGCGCCGCGCGACGGCCCTCGTGGCGGAAACCAAGAGCCTTGGGTGGGGCCAGCTGGCCCGCCGCCCGGGTCGCGAGCTGGTGATGGGCGCCGTAACACAGCCGTGGAAAGCCGACGTCACCTTCACCCCGATACCGCCCGACGCGTTCCTCACTTATGCGGAGCCGGACCGCGTCAAGATCGTGTGGACGCTGGAAGCTGTGCCGATCGAACCAACGCTCACGCTGTTTCGCACCGAGACGCGTGTCCAAGCGACCGACGCCGCGGCCCGGGAGAAATTTCTTCGCTATTGGCTCGTCGCGAAAATCGGAATTTTCATGATCCGGTGGCTGCACCTGCCCGCCCTGCGGAAGGCGGCCGAACGCCAGTCGTAGGCACGCCGACTGCTCCATTCATGAAGCCCGCAGGATGAGGCGAATTTCATCACGAATTCATCATTTGTTCGCGCTCGCCAGACGATGCTACGGTATGACTATCCGGATCATCCTATGAACTGGCCACATGTGCACCTGATGTTGAATCACGTTCCCGTCCTGGGAACGGTGTTTGGTTTTGCACTGCTCGCCTGGGGCCTGTGGAGGCGCGATACGATGTTGCAACGAGCCGCGCTGGTCACGTTCATCGTGGCTGCTCTGATCGCAATCCCCGTTTTCTTGACGGGGGAGCCTTCAGAAGACGCCGTCAAGCCGCTCGCGGGCATCCCCGACAGCGCGATTGAGGCGCACGAGGAGGCCGCGGTGGTGTCGTTGATCGCCGTAGAGTTTCTCGGGGCGCTCGCGCTCGCCGCCTTGCTCATCGCACGGTCGCGCTTCCGCCCCACGATCGTACTCCGCGGCGCGCTCGGTGTCGCCATTGTCACGGTGGCCCTGATGGCGTGGACTGCCAACCTCGGCGGACGAATCCGCCATTCTGAGCTGCGAGCGAGTGGCACCCGCGGCCCCGCTCAGGAAGAACACGAGCAGCGTGGCGAAGGACGGTAGGGAGGAGGTCACAATGCAGGGCGGAATGAATAACGAGCTATGGCTCTCGCATGCGCAAGACACTCAACCGCACGTGCAACTCCAGGAGCGAATCTGGGACGAGTTGCGGTGGGAGTCCCCCACCGACACCGCCGCTGTGAGTGTGTGGGTCGAGGATTTCGTGGCCACGCTCAGCGGGTTGGTTCCTTCATACCATGCCCGCATCGCCATACAACAGGGGGCCGAGCGGGTGAGTGGCCTCCGCGCCGTCTCGAATCAGCTGCGCGTTGGGCTCCCCCCAGCGGACTGCCGGCCCGACGGCGCGCTCGCGGCGGCAGTGGCTAATGCCCTGGAGTGGGATACCCGCGTTCCACACGTCAAGCTGTCGGCGCGGGTGGTGGACGGTTGGGTTACGCTTGCCGGGTCGGTTGAACGCCAGTGCGAGCGCGGCGCCGCCGAGGACGCGGTCAGCCACCTCACGGGGGTTCGTGGCATCTGCAACGAGATCGTGATCGAGCCGGCGCCCAGGCCGTCCGACTTTCAGCGGCTCGCGAAAGCCGCCCTCCAACGTGTCGAGCTCCGCGGGTCACATATTTCGCTGGAGACCCACGACTTGTCCGTGACTGTGCGCGGGCGCGTGCATTCGCTGGCCGACCGGCAGGCGGTGGAACGCGCAGTGTGGAGCTTGCCCGGAGTCGCCTCTGTCGAGGACTTGCTCACGGTTCATTGAGCAAGCAGCTTTTTAGTCATGCCGTTACGCCGCGGGATCTACATCGTTCCCACCGACCGCTGGTACATCGAACGAACGGTCTGGCTGGTGGCGGGGTGCATCCTGCTCGTCAGTACGACGCTCGCCGCGCTGGTCAACCCGTTCTGGATCCTCCTCACCATCGCGACCGCGTGGGCCTCGATCGCCGTCTCGCTCACGGGCTTCTGCATTGTCGGGAACATCCTGTATCGATTGGGATTCACGCCGATGCTGGGTCAGGCGGGACGCGGCAAGTGGTATTTCATGCAGACCGACCACTGGTATCTCGAGCGACGAATCTATCTCGCCGTAGGGATCAACCTCACCATCGCCTCGGTGCTCTCGATCATTCACAGCCCCTGGTGGTTGACGTTCACCGGCTTCGTGGGCGTCGCCATGGTGTGGTTTGCAGCTACCGGGTACTGCATCATGGCCAACGGCTTGTACTGGCTCGGCGCTGAGCCTCGCCTTGCGCCGCGCACGAAGACTACGGTCTTCGCACGCGCCTGAGCAAACGGGTCGTCAAGCTGGTCGTGCTGTGCATGCTGTGTCTCGCGACGTTCGCGGGCCTCACGTTGCTCGTGCTCCATTTTCGCAAATCGTGAGAAACCTTCACACATAACTCAGCAGTTCCCCACGGTCTTCGGCGTTCTTGAAGGGGAGGAGGAGTTGGTCCCCTTAACCGGAGACGATCATGAAATTCGTGAACGAGGCAGGGTGGGATCGGGCGCTGCGCATCGCGCTCGGCGTGGTGGCCCTCTACGAGCTGCTTGGCGTATCGACGTGCTTGCGATCGCCGGGTGCGGCATGAGCACCGGCGTCGAGCGATTCGAGGTCGGATTGACGCTGCGTGACGGCTACACGTTTACCGTTGATTTTCCGGACGGGGACGTGCAGCCCCTCGTCGTGGACGAGCTGCCGCCGCTCGGCGAGGGGAACGGACCCAATCCCACGCGGCTGCTCGCGGCTGCAATCGGAAGCTGCCTCGGCGCCAGCCTCCTGTTCTGCCTGCGCAAGGCGCGTATCGAAGTCTCGGAGCTTCGCACAACAGTGGAGGGAACGCTGGTGCGGAACGCACGGGGTCGATTGAGAATCGGGCGCATCGGCGTTCGCTTGGCGCCGGAGCTCACCGCGGAACAGCGTACGCGAATGGGACGGTGCCTCGATCTGTTTCAGGATTTCTGCATCGTGACAGAGAGCGTCCGCGACGGCATCGCGGTCGATGTCGAAGTGGAGAACGCGCCGGTCGCTGTCCCGGTTTGAGGCTCAGGCGCGGTTAGCTTTCGCGCATGATGCGACGCGCGGTGGCGGTGTTGGGCCTGGCCCTGCTGGCCACGGCTCCGCTCCACGCCCAAGACCGCGCCCCCCGGGCGGAGCCGCTCCCGGTCGGCCATCTGTTCGCACCGCTCGTCGCCGATCCCAAGCAGCCGCATTTCTTCGCTGCCTGGCTATGGGTCACCTCACCCATCGTCTCAGGCCAGGTCGCGAGCGTGGGGCTGGGCGAAGACATCGCCTTGATCCGCGGCCGCCAGCGGCGCTGGGAAGTAAGCGTCGCCGCCGGCGTGTTCTCCCAGTTCAACATGGGAACCAGCTCAAACGATCTTATCAACACCGACTTCGTCATCGGCTTCCAGCTCGCGTACCGCGACGGCCCGGTCTCGGCGCGATCTCGGATCTACCACCAGAGCTCACACCTGGGTGACGAGTTCATCCTCAACCAGAACCCGACTCGCGTGAATCTGAGCTTCGAAGCAGCCGAGCTACTCCTGGCGCGCGACCTGGGCAGCTTCCGCGCCTACGGCGGGGGGGAGTACATCTTCCGGCACGAGCCGGCAGACCTGAAGCCCGGCCTGCTTCACGCGGGACTCGAGTACCGGCACCCGCGGGCGCTCGCGCGGGTCAGCGGGCTGGGTGAGGGCCGGGTCATCGCGGCGCTCGACATCAAATCCACCGAGGAGCGCAACTGGCGCGCGGGGTGGAGCGGACGAGTCGGCATGGAGTTCCAACCGGTGCCGGCAACCGGTGCGCGCAACTTGAGCGTTCAGCTCCAGGCCTACAGCGGACCGGCGCCCTACGGGCAGTTCTACCAGGAGAATGTCCGGTCGATCGGCGTCGGGATACACTTGGCGTTGTGACCTGCCCCCGGGACTAGCGAGGCTCGGCGTGAGGCTTAACAGATCCGCGGCAGCTGGTCCCCCGGTAGCATATCCACCACGCGGTTGCCACCAATGCCGGTCTTGAGCACTACGAGACCGGTATGCTCGCGCACGCAGCGGCCGATTCGTGTCGCCGCCCGGCCGAGCGGGTGACTCTGCAGCGCGCTCACCGCGGCATCGGCGAGCGGCTCGGCCACGAAGGCGATGAGCACGCCCTCGTTGGCGACGTACAGCGGGTCGAAGCCGAGCATCTCGCAGGCGGCCGCTACGGGGGCGGGGATCGGCAGTACGGCTTCGTCGAGTACGATACCGATACCCGCCGCGGCGGCGATCTCGTTGAGCGCGCTGGCGAGGCCGCCGCGCGTGGGATCGCGCAGCGTGTGGACGGCGTCTCCCACCCAATCCCGCAACCGCTCGACGAGCGGCGTGAGCGCAGCGCTGTCGCTGCGCACTACCGTGTCGAACGCGAGTCCCTCACGTGCCGACATGATGGCGATGCCGTGCTGGCCAATGGGCCCGCTGACGATCACCGCATCACCAGGCTTGGCGCGGCTGGGCGCCGGCGCGAAGTTCGGCAGTCGCTTGCCGATGCCCGTGGTGTTGATGAACACGCCATCCGCCTTACCACGCTCCACGACTTTGGTATCGCCGGTCACCAGGAGCACATCGGCAGCCCGCGCCGCGTCCGCCATTGACCGCACGATGCGGTCGAGCACGTCCAGCGGCAGCCCCTCCTCGAGCACAAAACCGGCGGACATCCAGCAGGGCCGCGCCCCCATCATCGCCAGATCGTTCACCGTCCCGTGTATCGCCAGCGAGCCGATGTTGCCGCCCGGGAATTCGAGCGGCTGCACGACGAAGGTGTCCGTCGATATCGCGAGCGGCTGTCCGGCGACGTCCACGATCGCGGCATCGCCCAGCTGCGCGAGGATGTCGTTGCTGAAGTGAGGAAGAAACCGCTCGCGGAGCAGCGCGGCACTCATCTTCCCGCCCGAGCCGTGCCCGAGCTGGACACGCTGGGTCGTGACGACGGGAACGGGACAGGCGATGGTCATACCGCGCTCCGGAAGCGGCCGTAGTTGTAGTACGCGGCGCAGGCGCCTTCCGACGAGACCATCGGTGCGCCAAGCGGGCGCTCTGGGGTGCACATCGTGCCGAACGCGGGACAATCGAACGGCTTCAAGACGCCTCTGAGCACGTCGCCCGCGCGACAAATCGTCGGTTCCGCGGTCCGGATGCCGGCGACGGAGAATCGCCGCTCGGCGTCGAAGTCGGCGAACTCGGCGCGCACGCCGAGGCCGCTGCGAGGAATCGGTCCGATGCCGCGCCAGTTGCGGTCCACCAGCTCGAACACTTGCGACACGAGATCCTGCGCCGGTTGGTTGCCGTCGCGCCGCACCGCGCGCACATACTGATTCTCGACCTCGTGCCGCCCCTCTTCGAGCTGGCGCACCGCGAGCAGCATGCCTTCGAGGATATCCAGCGGCTCGAATCCGGTGACCACGATGGGCACCTTGTACTTCGCCGCGATCGGCTCGTATTCGGTCCAGCCCATGATCGTGCAGACGTGCCCGGCCGCGAGAAATCCCTGGACCCGATTGTCGGGAGATTCGAGCAGCGCCGTCATCGCCGGCGGGACCGTCACGTGCGAGACGAGCACGCTGAAGTTTTTGACACCGAGCTCTTTGGCGCGCCAGACCGCCATGGCGTTGGCGGGCGCCGTGGTCTCGAACCCGACGGCGAAGAAGACGACTTCCTTGTCGGGGTTCTTCCGGGCCAGCTCGAGCGCGTCGAGCGGTGAGTACACGATGCGCACCGCTCCGCCGCGCGCGCGAATCTGGAGGAGGTCGCAGTCGCTGCCCGGCACGCGCAGCATGTCGCCGAACGACGTGAAGATGACGTCAGGCCGCGCGGCGAGCGCCAGCGCCTTGTCGATCTGCTCGAGCGGCGTGACGCAGACGGGGCACCCGGGTCCGTGGACCATCTCGACGGCCTCGCCGAGCAGCTCGTCCAGGCCCTGCTTGACGATCGTGTGGGTCTGGCCACCACACACCTCCATGAGCACCCAGCGCCGCGTCGCGGCCCGCTTGATCTCGGCCACGAGCGCCCGCGCGAGCGTGGGATCGCGGTACTCGCTGAGATACTTCATGTGACGAGTCCCTCCATCCATTTCAGCTCGTCGAGCTGGCTCATCTCACGGAGTACCTCGAACGTTCGCTTGGCCTCCGCTTCATCCACCTTGGAAATCGCAAAGCCGACGTGGACGATCGCGTAGTCGCCGGGCTTGATTTCATCCTTCACGTAAGCCAGGCACACCTCGCGGCGCACACCGCCGAAATCGACGACACCCATCGGCAAGCCCTGCGTGTCGTGGACCTCCACGATCCGGCCCGGAATGCCAAGACACATCAGCCCCTCGCTCGTTGTGGTTGCAGCTTCGCCTTGACGTATTCGCCAACCAGTACGGCCGCCGGATAGAGCACCTCTTCCTCGAGCTGCGCGTGCACCGTCAGCTCGGCGGCGAGACGAATGCACTTCTCGTCGCCATCGGACTCTGCGGCGAGCGCGAACGCCCGCACCGCTCCCAGAATCGCGCGGTGCTCCTCGATCATCAGCGGCATCTCTTCCTTGAGCCGGGCGACGAGCGGCAGCACCTCGGCCATGTCGGGCGTCACCCCACCGCGCGCAAGACGCTGCAGGAGACTGAGTGGCGGAATCGCGTACTCGTCTTCGCGGAGAAAATGCGGATGCATGATGCGGGCGACCTCTCGCGCGGTCTGGCCGAGCAGGCCCGGCATCTGTCCCGCGCGCGCGAGGTCGGCATGCAGCTCCTCGTGTTCGCGGCGTATCGACGGAGGGGCTTTCATGGGTTCTCCTCCCGCTGGAGCAGGGCGGCGGCAACTGCCGCCTGGCCGTAACTAATCGCACCATCGTTGGGACTCAGACGTCGTGGCATCAGTACGCGCAGCCCGCGCGCTTCGAGACGCGCGCGCAGCGACACGAGCAGGCGGGCGTTTTGGAAGCAACCTCCCGCCAACGCGACGGTTTGAAGGCCGGCGTCCGCGGCGAGCCGGGCAGCCAGCTGGTCGGCGCCGGCCGCGACACTCTCGTGGAAGCGCGCGGCGAGCTCGTGCACGGCGATACCACGCAAGCGCGCCTCGCCAAGTGCGATGAGCAGGGGCAGAGGATCCAGCACCCAGGTGCCCTCCGCGGTCGGCATCATCGGGAAGGGGAGCGGTTGCGCGCGGCGCGATCCCGCCAGCGACTCGAGCTGCATCGCCGTCTGGCCTTCGTATTGATTGTCGAGCGAGACGCCGAGGATCGCTCCGGCGGCGTCGAACAACCGACCCATCGACGAGGCCAGGGGCGCGTTCAGGCGGCGCGCCATCTGTTGCATCGCGATGTTCCGGATGTTCAGCGGCACGGCGTCGAGCAGTGGTGAGAAGGCATGCGCCGCATCCGGATCGAGCGCCAGATACCCGAGTGCCGCGCGCCAGGGCTCGCGTGCCGCGAGATCGCCGCCCGGCAGCCGTGCATAGCGCAGGTGTCCCGCCCGGCGGTAGGTCGCGAGATCCGCTTCAAAGAATTCCGCGCCCCAGACATTGCCGTCGTCGCCATAGCCCGTGCCGTCGAACGCGATGCCGATCACGCGCTCCGTGAGCCCGTGCTCGGCGAGGACCGCGGCGACGTGCGCATGGTGATGTTGTACGGAAATGATCCGCTCGAGCCCGAGGTCGCCCGCTATGCGGGTTGACAGGTAGCCGGGGTGCAGGTCCCGCACCGCCACCTCGGGCTCGAGTCGGAAAAGACGGCGATAGGCATCAAACGCGGCCCGCCAATGCGTCAGCGTTTCGAGGTTCTCCAGATCGCCGATATGCTGGCTGACGTAGGCGTCGCTGCCCTGCGCCAGCGTGAACGTGTTCTTGAGATGCGGACCGACGGCGATTAGCGGCCTGGGACTCGCCAGCGGCAGCTTGAGCGGCAACGGGGCGTAGCCGCGCGCGCGCCGCAGGAACACCGGCGCGCCCCCCGCGACCCGGAGTACCGAGTCGTCGTAGCGGGCCACGATGTCGCGATCGTGCAGCAGGAACGCGTCGGCAATCGCGGAAAGCCGTGCTTGTGCGTCGTCGTTGGCGATCGCGATAGGCTCTTCGCTTTGGTTGCCGCTCGTCATCACGAGCGGCCGTCGCACCAAATCGCACAACAGGTGGTGAAGCGGCGTGTATGCCAGCATGATGCCCACGGTGTCGAGGGCCGGCGCCACCCAGCGCGCGAGGTGCGCTCCGGCGCGCTTGTGCAGCAGCACGATGGGGCGCTCGCGGGACGTGAGGAGCTCGGCCTCCGCGTCGCTGACGGCCGCGAGCTTCCGCGCCTCCGCGAGTGTGCGCACCATGATCGCGAACGGCTTGGCCTCGCGCTCCTTCCGGGCGCGCAGCCGGGCGACCGCATGCTCATCGGTCGCGTCGACGGCCAGATGGAAACCGCCCAGTCCACGAATGGCGACGATCTTGCCGGCGAGCAGGAGCCGCGCGGCATCCTGGAGCGGAGTCCGGGTGTCTGAGCCGGCGATCCACAGCTGCGGCCCGCATGCGGGACAGCTATTAGTCTCTGAGTGGTAGCGGCGGTCACCCGGCGATTCGTACTCCCGGTGGCACGCATGGCACTGCGTGAACGCACGCATGCTGGTGCGTGCGCGGTCGTACGGCATAGCGTCGATCACCGTAAACCGCGGCCCGCAGTCCGTACACGTGATGAATGGATAGCGGTAGCGCCGGTCATGGCGGTCGAACAACTCCGCTTCGCATGCGGCGCAGAGCGCGACGTCGGGAGAGATTGGCTGGCGGCGGTCTTTCTCCGGGCGGCTCTCGAGGATCGTGAAGGTCGTGAGGTTCGCCGGCGCGCAGGCCTCATGCCGGATCTCCTCGAGGTGCGCGATCGGGGGTGCCTCCGCCTGCAGTCCATGTACGAACGCGGCGATGTCTCCCGCCGCTCCTTCGACGTGGATCTGCACGTCGCCGGACGCATTCCGGACCCAACCGGTCAGGCCCAATCGCAGCGCGAGCCGGTGGACGAAGGGACGGAACCCCACCCCTTGCACGACGCCGCGCACGGAGAGCCGGGCGGCTTCGCGTACGGGAGCGTTCCTCTCGACGGCGATCATATGCGCACTCCGCGCCGCGCGTGGGCCCGGCAGAAGCTGAACCACTCGTTCAGCCCGTGCTGGGCGACGGACGACGTCATGAGAAAGCCGAGCGCCGGATTGACGGCTCGTGCCAGATCGACCGCGCGCTCCAGGCTGAACGGCACGTGCGGCAGCAAGTCGAGTTTAGTGAAGACCACCCACCGTGCCGCGCGAAACATCTTGGGATATTTCGAAGGCTTGTCCTCGCCCTCAGTCACCGAGAACAACGCGATCTTGGCATCTTCCCCCAGGTCCCATGCCGCGGGACACACGAGATTACCGACGTTCTCGATGAACAGCAGGTCCGTGGCCGCGAGGTTGATCGCTTCCAACGCAGCCTCGACCTGACGCGCATCGAGGTGACACGCGCCGTTCGTGACGACGGCCTGGACCAGCTGGTCGGTGTGGCGCGCCAGCCGGTCGGCATCGTTTTGCGTCTGCACGTCGCCCGTGACGACCGCGATGCGCAGCGCGGAGCCCAGCTCCGCGAGCGTGCGCTCGAGCAACCGCGTCTTCCCCGATCCCGGCGATGAGACGAGGTTGAATGCCGGAACGCCGGCCGCCGCCAGGCGCGCGCGCACGCGGCGCGCGATTTCGTCATTGCGGGCCATGACCCGCTCCCGCACCTCAATCGTTCGGACGGCCATCGTCGACCTCGAGATATCCCAGGTGAAGCGCATCGCCCGGCTCCCGCCGTATCCGGGGCGTCGCGCCGTGAAATGGCGGCTCGGCAAGCAGCGCCTCGAGACAGAAGGCGAGGTTTTCCGGTTCGATTCCGGCATCGTCACCGACGGTGACGCCGAGAGCCACGAGCCGCTCGCTGTCCTCGCCCAACCGCTCTTCGGCGAGGCGGCAGATTTCGAGCGCAACGCTCATTTCATGCATGCAGCGCCTCGGCGATCAGCCCCTCGGCCGGATGGCCGCGCAAGGCCAGCTCCTCCAACACCGTGGCGGTCACGGCGTCCAGCTCGCGGGACAACAGCGGGCTGAGCGCGTCACCCAGCGCGACGGTCTGCGGCTGCAGGCCAATGGCCACCGTATCGGCCGGCAGGGTCCCGCGCAGCTCCGCCAGCGCGAGCACGTCACGCAGATCCACCTGATGCGGCGAGATTTTGGTGGCGAGATACCGAGGCAGAAACGCCCGCTCGATCCGGACCGCTGTGCCGGGCGCGACGCCCGCATCGATGGCATCGATGAGGATCAGCGCTGCGGCATCCTCGATGACCGGAAGCAGGTTCAACCCCCACGTCCCACCGTCCACGAGCTCGATCGCGGGCGGCAGCGCATATCGGGCGCGCAGCCGCTCGAGGACGGCGATGCCCAATCCGTCGTCGCCCATCAGCGGATTGCCGAGCCCGATCACGACAACGGCGTGCTTACTGGTCGACATAGTCCACGTCCGAGCGGACGAAGCGGCCGCCGCTGATGATCGAGGAAATCGTCCCGGTGCGCTCGAGCAGGTCGGCCCGCAGCGCCAGGTAGATGTGAATCGGGACGAAGGTCAAAAAGACCCAGGTGAGCATGTGGTGCACGAAGTGCACGACTTGAATCCCACCGAGCAGCGGCACGACCCAGCCGAACAGCGTGTACCAGAGCCCGCCCGGACGCGACTGGCCGTACATCGCGAACCCGGTTACCGCCTGTGCGAGGGCGACCGCGTACATGCCGGTATAGCTGAATTGCTGCAGGGGATTGTGGCCGAGATAGCGCGGTGCCTTCTCGGGCTGGATCATCAGGTAGAACTTCACCTGCTTCACCATGTTGATCCAATCCTGTTTGCGAACCGGGAACAACGCCTTCCAGCGCTCGAACTGATTCCCCGCGAACAGCCAGTAGACCCTGATGATCGCCGTGGCCACGAACACTCCCGCCGCGGCGAAATGCAGGAAACGCATCCATCCCATCAGGAAATGAGCGCTCGCCTCACCGTGCGTAATGAAGTACGGCTTGCCGATATAGAATCCGGTCACGACGAGCACCACGATCGACAGGGCGGCGGCCCAGTGCATCGCGCGAATCGGCCATTCCCACAGGTAGACCCAGCGGTAGTTGCCGCTCGGCGGCGCCATCGTGTGAGCGAGCGAAACTCCCCTCGGCTCCCCGGCGGCGGCTCTCATTGCACCTTCACCGCTGTGACGTGATTGCCCGTCGCATCGAGCACGTGCACGCCGCACGCCATGCAGGGGTCGAACGAGTGAATCGTGCGCAGGATCTCGAGCGGCTGCTCCGGATTGGCGATCGGATGATGATCCATCAGCGCCGCCTCGTACGGTCCCGGCTGCCCCTGGCCGTCACGCGGCGAGCAATTCCACGTGCTCGGCACCACGCATTGATAACGCGAGATCTTGCCGTTCTCGATTTGCACCCAGTGCCCCAGGGCGCCGCGCGGCGCGTCGAGATAGCCGTACCCTTGCGCTTTGGCGGGCCAGCTTTCCGGCTTCCATTTTTCGCCGTTGTGCGTGCGGACGTCGCCGCCCTTGATCCGCGCAACCAGCGCATCGTACCAATGGGACAGGCGGCGCGACAACAGGACCGTCTCTGCCCCGCGCGCGGCGACGCGGCCGAGTGTCGAGAACAGCGCGGCGGGACCGACCTCGAGCCGGTCCAGCACTTCCTTTACAATGACCCGCATGTCCTGATGTCCGGACGCGAATGCGACGAGCGCGCGCGCCAGCGGGCCGACTTCCATCGGCTTGCCTTCGTAGCGTGGCGCCTTCATCCACGTGTACTTCTTGTTGTCCTGCAAGTAGGTCCACGGCGTGGGCGGGCCATCGTACTTCGCCTTCGTCTCGCCTTCCCACGGATGCAGGCCGGCCGCATCGCCCTTTTCGTACTCGTACCACGAGCTGTTGATGTACTCCTTCACCAGCGCCTGATCGTAAGGCCGGACCTTGCTGAGATCCTTGCTGAGGATGATGCCGCGCGGCAGGTAGAGGGAATCGATGTCGCGGACGTCGCCGTCGGGGAACTCGCCCACGGCGAGATAGTTCCCGGTGCCGCCGCCGATCCCGGCCCATTCCTTATAGAAGCCTGCAATGGCCATGAGATCGGGCCAGTACACCTGCTCCACGAACCGCTGCGCCTTCGCGATGATGTCGTGGATGTCGGTGAGCCGTTCGGCGTTGATCGTCGCCCGGCTATCCACATTGATCGCCGACGCCATGCCGCCGACCAGGAAATTCGGATGCGGGTTCTTGCCGCCGAAGATCGTGTGCAGCCGGATGACATCGCGCTGCCAATCGAGGGCCTCGAGGTAATGCGCGACCGCCATCAGATTCGCGGCAGGCGGAAGTTTGTACGCCGGATGGCCCCAGTAGCCGTTGGTGAAGATCCCGAGCTGGCCGGTGCCGACGAACGTCTTGAGCCGATTCTTCACTTCCGCGAAGTAGGTGGCGGAGTTGTTGGGCCAGGGTGAGAGCGACTGTGCGAGCTTGGCGGTCGCCGCCGGATCGGCCGAGAGGGCGCTCACGACGTCCACCCAGTCGAGCGCGTGCAGGTGGTAGAAGTGGATCACGTGATCCTGCACGAACTGCATGCCGTGGATCAGGTTGCGGATCAGATTCGCGTTGGCGGGGATGCGGATGTCGAGGGCATCCTCGACGGCTCGGCACGAGGCGACCGCATGCACGACCGTGCAGACGCCGCAGATGCGCTGGGTGAATGCCCAGGCGTCGCGCGGATCGCGGCCCTGCATGATGATCTCGATGCCGCGGAACTGCGTGGACGTCGCCCAGGCATTGGTGATCCGCCCGTTGTCGGCCTGGGCCTCGATGCGCAGGTGGCCCTCGATCCGGGTCAGGGGATCGACGACGATCCTAGTCGTGGCCATGGCCGTCTCCTTCTTCTTTGGTCGAACCCTCGATCACTGGGAGCGCTCTGCGGCGCTCGCGGACCTGGTGGATACCGGTTGCGATGGCGTGCGCGGCCACGCCGGCCGTCGCGCCCACCGCCAACGCCGCGCCGATCGTATCGGCGTAGCGCTCCACCCCGAACCCCGCGACGTCCGGCAGCCGGCC
The DNA here is from genome assembly GCA_035943355.1 of Gemmatimonadales bacterium. Classification (GTDB taxonomy): domain Bacteria; phylum Gemmatimonadota; class Gemmatimonadetes; order Gemmatimonadales; family GWC2-71-9; genus 20CM-2-65-7. Next base: position 1,860 of record DASZCG010000124.1, on the reverse strand, counting down.
GTAGAACGGCGTCATCGTGTCCCAGAAATGGCGCTCGGTGCAGCCGAGGCACGGGTGGCCCGCGCCGATGGGCCAGCTGGTACGCGTGTTCCAGAGGAAGATCGGGCAGGGAGAGAACGTCGCCGGTCCCTTGCAGCCGACGTGATAGAGGCACCAGCCCTTGCGCGCGGCTTCGTCGTCGAACGCTTCGACGAACTGTCCGGCGTCGAAGTTGGCGCGCCGCGGACACTGATCGTGAATCCGCGCGCCGTACGCGAACAGCGGGCGGCCGTCGTAATCGAGCTCGGGCACCCGGCCGAACGTGAGGTAGTGCACGATCGTCGCGGTGACGACATCGCCGATCGGCGGGCAGCCGGCGATGTTGACCACAGGCTTGCTCTTCACGATTGCATCGACTCCCACCGCGCCCGTCGGATTGGGCCGGGACGCCTGGATGTTGCCCCAATGGGCGCACGCCCCGATGGCGATGACGGCTTTCGCGTCCTTGGCGGCTTCCTTGAGAATCGTCTCGGCCGTGCGTCCGCCGATCGTCGTGTAGATCCCGTGATCATTGAGTGGAACGGATCCGGTAACGACCAGTAGATACTCGCCTTTGTTCTTGGCCATCGAGCTCTGCAATGCGGCTTCGGCCTGGTGGCCCGCGGCAGCCATGATGTTGTGCTGGTAGTCGAGCGACACGACATCGAGCACGAGATCACCAATCGTCGGCTCGGCGGTGCGCAGCACACTCTCGACGCAGCCCGTGCATTCCTGGAGCGACAGCCAGACGACGGTCGGCCGTTTCACCGCCGCCAGCGCGGCGGCGACCTTGGGCGTCATCAGGCTCGAGAGCCCGAGCGCCGCCGTCATTTGTCCGCAGAAGGTGATGAAGTCGCGGCGGCTGACGCCGCGCCGTTCGAGGTAGGTGCCCAGAGAGTCGCCCGAGACCCAGGGATGCGACGTGGGGAAATACATCGACTCGCTCCCGGTGCGTGGTATGACATGCAAAGTGACGCACGGAGGCGGTAGACCTCACAAAATCAGAGTGAAGAGACCTTCATTCGGCGGCTCGAATTCTCTCTGAAGAAAGCTTTCTCCTCTCTTCACAGTCGCCGGACCCTGCTTGTGTGAGACTACGCTCATGCGCACGAGTGCGTCTGCGCCCCCAGGGGATTTGGCGCGGCTGCTCGACACCGAGCGGCGGCTCGAGGAGCGCCTCGCTGCCGCGCGGATCGAGCGCGACCGCACGATCGCCGGGGCGCAAGCAGCTGCGGCCCAGCGTGAGCACGAGTTGGTTGCCGAGCTCGAACTCGACGAACGCCGACTCGCCGCGGCGCTCGAGACCGAACGGCAAGAGGGGGAACGTGACATCGCCCCCGCTGCGGAGCGCGAGGTCAAGGCCTACGAAGCGGTACCGGCGTCCCGCGTGGCCGGCGTCGCCCGGGACCTTGCCCGGCGTTTTCTCGTCGGGGGAGCCGGCACCGTGATCATCGAAATGGCAAAGGTCCGCGTGCTGGGGCCGCGGGAGCGCCTGCCCGACGTACTGCGGGTTCTTCAAGACTTGAGCCTGTTGCACCTCGCTCCACTCAGCGTCGTGCCGGGCCAGCCCCTTGACCGGGCGCGGCTCGCGGATCGCGAGGAGCGCGAGCGCCGCTACCTGCGACGTGTGCTTGCCGACATCGAGGCGGCTGGCGCAGACGTCGCGCCAGGTGAACACGCTCGAGCGACGGTTGGCTCCCGCGCTGCGAGGCGCGGTCACGTTCATGCGCCGCGCGTTGGACGAGCGCGAACGCGATGAAGTGCTGCGGCTCAAGCGGCTGAAGTCGTCCCGTACGGTGTAGGTCTTGCCGGTGCCGCCGCGGGCGCGGAGCTTTGGACTTG
>DASZCG010000123.1:0-2355 GCA_035943355.1 Gemmatimonadales bacterium | reverse complement strand
CTCCCGGCGTCCGCACAATCACGCGCACGCGATAGGGTCCCGCGGGCCCTTCGAAGTAGGTGGCTGGGCTGCCGACGTGTGCCGAGGCGACGAGGGTCACCACGGCGAGGATGGGCAGACGTGCCCTGCGCCTCATCGCCGCACCCGGGAAAGACCGTTCCCCCACCACAGACCGAATCGTGCCGATACCATCGCCAACAGGGCGGCAACGCCAATCGTGAGCGGGGTTACCGGATCATTGCCAAGGTTCCAGAACTGGTGCTCATGGGGCCCGGGGAAGGCGTCGTAATTCCAGCGCTGAGCGCCGAACAAAAAGTTGTCCGAGGACGGGGAAATGAGGAACACCGCGACGAACCACTGGGTCACGAAAAGGGTGCCCAGGAAGCCGATGCCCAGAACGAGAGCGAGCCGCCAATCACGGCCCGTGCCAAAGCGCCGCATCATGAGGTCGAGGACAATCGCCGGCACGATGAGCAGCAGTGGAAACGGCGGCGGCACCATGTGGGTGAGCGGACGGTACACGGGCGCGAGTTTCGGCGTGGCGGGGAAGAGCGGCAGCACCCAGAGCATGAACAGCGTGACGCCCATGTAGACCGCCGCGGCCGTGGTGGCGGGCCAACGCAGGCTCGACGCCCGGGCCCCAGCGATGAGCAGAATCGGAAAGATCACCGCGCAGACCTTGTAGTAGAGCCCGTTATGGGCGGCGTTGGGGAATCCGATCTGCTCGAATCCCATGATCGACACGTTGAGTACGAGAATGCCGAAGCCGTAGGCGAGCAGCCAACCGTACCTGGACCGCGCGTCGGCGCCGGCGCGGTTCTGGAAAGGCGAGGACCATGAGCATGGCGCCGAGCTGGATTCCGGTGAACCCGAGGGCGAGGATCACGTGCGGCGGGGAGAGCACCTTCACGTCCAGCCCGTAGGCGTTGTGCCACCAATTGTCGAATGGGGCGGAGACAATCATGGCGAGCGCGCCCCAGATGCACAGCCACGCCCCGAGGGGTCCGAGGAATCCCCAGAAGCGGACGCTCGCGGCCCGTTCGACCTCGCTGCCGGCGAACGTCGTCTTCAGCACCAGCCAACCGCACGTGAGCCCGGCGATCACGCCGCTCGCGTAGATCGCCATATGCGCGGGCGTCCAGAAGGTGTCGCGGCCGATGGTGCGGTGCCACGAAATGTCCCAGATCACGCCGACCACGGCGCTCGTCGCGGCAACGAGCGCGGCCGCCACGGTCCAGGGGATGGTTGCGCGAGCTGACCCGGCGGCTCTGCTGGTTGCGGTCGCGTCAATCGCTGTCATCACGTCTCCCTTGCCTGGGCGTCCACCCACCTCCCGCGCTGCATCAGCGCCTGCCCATGCCACGCGCACAACACGGGTGCATCACCGGGAATCTGTGCCGCAAGGCGCTGATGCGCGAACAACACGACGATGGATGCGCTCGGCACCAATCGCTCGAGCATTGCAAGGGACGCTGCCCCCCCGGCGCCACCGCAGCGCCGGACACACAAGGCGCGCGCGGGGAAGTGCATTCCCTACGCGCGCCCTGGGAATCGCCCTTATGCGCCGCGCGGCACCGCTAGAACGTCCAGCCGACGAGAATGAGGAACGAGCGGGTCTTATAGCTTTCCGAGCTCGTGACGGTGCTGGGCTTCAAGTCAGTGAGGCCGTACACATAACGCCCCTCGAGCGTGAAGGCACTCGTCGCGCCAAGCCGGGCGCCGCCACCGATCACGCCCGCATAGGTCGTGGATGGACGATCGGTACTGGGGCAGGCGCTTCCGCCCGAGCGGCACCGCAGCTCGAACGAGACCTGCGGACCGGCGAACGCATACGGCGCGATCCCCGGCGTGGGAAAGAGGGCGCGGATGAAGACGGGGACGTCGACGTAGTCGAGCTTGCGCTCGTCTGGGCTCGAGGCGCTCGTCATGCCGCGCTGCGCGTACAGCGCCTCGACGCCAAGGCCAAGCGTTTTGCGGCCGGTGCCCCACGCGAGTCCTGCTGCGAAGCCGGTCCGCGTTTGGAGATTTCCGGGCAGGATCCCGCTGTTCGACACGTTGCCGAAGGACAGCCCGCCCTTCAGCGCCACGTTGCCCTGCGCGGACACCATCGGGGTTACGCCGATTGCGGCCACGATCGTGCAAGCGAGTATGCGGTTCATGGTCAGACCCTCCGTTCGTTCAGGAGCTACCCCGGGGTCTGACCAATGGTTGCGGGTTTCGGGTGTTCAGATTGCAACCGGGCGAGCTCACCACGCGCGTTCAATGGAGCCCGCTCAGTTCGGAAGCCCCACCGCCCAAACGTCATAATCACGCCGGCGTTATGTGTCCCAGGATCCGCGGTCCACGGGCCCCAGT
>DASZCG010000122.1:0-9617 GCA_035943355.1 Gemmatimonadales bacterium | reverse complement strand
GGCCGAAACGGGCCGGGCCCGTCACCGGCGTCACGTAGTGGCGCACTGTGGTGGCCAGCATCACATCGGGATGATCGAATGCCCACGTGATCTTCTGTGCGCCGGTCGAATCGTCTACGAACAGCGTCTTGGTCCACGTCTTCCCGCCGTCGCTCGAACGGTAGACGCCGCGCGTGTCGGATTTCTTGTGGACGTCGCCCTGGGCCGCGAGCAGCACCAGGTTGGGATCGCGCGGATCGACCAGAATCGAGGGGATCTGTTTCGTCGCGTCCAATCCCAGGTGTTGCCACGTCTTGCCGGCGTCGCTGGATTTGTAGACGCCATTGCCCTCGTTGGGGCCACCGCCGGTGATCAGGTCACCCATCCCGACATAGATCACGTTGGGGTCGGAGGGGGCGACTTCGAGCGCGCCGACGGAGGACGCGTCGGTGACCGCGTCGAAGATCGGATACCACGTTTCGCCGGCGCTGGTCGTCTTCCACACGCCGCCCACGGGGAGCCCGATGTAGTAGACGCCGGGTTGGCCGAGGGGGGCGGAGACGGCGCTGACGCGTCCCGCGCGGAACGGGCCGAGGTTCCGCCAGACGAGACCGGAGAGGAGGCTCGGTGGCAGCGGGCCATCGGTGCGAGCGGGTACAGCGACGGCGCCGAGCAGGGCGAGGAGCGCGGACGTGCGAGCGAGCATGAGCGAGACTCTCGGAGTGAAGGAGTGGCGGCAACAAATGATACGGGCAGGCGGAGCACTCCGCGAGATCCTTCGATGTGTCTCTCACTCTTCCCTTACACCAGCGCGCGAGCCTGTCATCCTGAGCGGAGCGCGCGGCACGCGCGCGTAGCGAAGGACCTGCTTCTAGGGCTCAGACCACCGCATCGAAAAGCAGGTCCTTCGCTCGCGCTGCGCGCTCGCTCAGGATGACATGCCGCCGCCGCTTCGGTAAAAAAAGAGAAAAGGAGGCATGAGCCGGATTGACACCGCCCGCCGCGATATGGTACTACTCGGCATGCAGACGGGAGGTACTATGGCCGACGACATGGGGTCGTTCCGCGTGGATATGGAGCTCGAGAACCCGGCGCGCCCCGGCAACCGGCGCACGCTCCCTTCCGTCCTGGTTGACACGGGCGCCGAGTTGAGCTGGGTCCCGGCCGGCGTGCTCGAATCGCTGGGCGTGGAGCGCAACAACAAGTGGCGCTTCCGCCAGGCGGACGGGTCCCTACTGGAACGCTGGACCGGCAGCGTCTTCGTCTACGTCGCGGGAAAGCGAGCCGCCGATGAAGTCGTGTTCGGTCAGCCCAACGATCTGGTTCTGCTGGGCTCACGCACCCTGGAAGGGCTGAATTTTCGGGTGGAACCGGTCACGAAGCAGTTGGTGGACGCTGGTCCCGCGCCTGCCGCAGTCCTCGCCGTCTGACTGCTAAGCGCGAGCGTGTCATACTGAGCGCCTAAATCTGTCGGAGGTTCCACCGCCGCGGAACTGGTTCTTGATCCCGCAGACAAACAGTGAAGATGTCTCGTGCACGCGAGAGGTAACACCCGCCTTGTAACGCATCATCCGCGCAGCAGTTAAAAACGTTGCACATTCGCATCGCTCAGTCCGACCCACCTGCTGCACGCGCGCTACATCGCCCGTCTGCAGGAACCGGTGTACCAACACGCATTCGTGATCCATACAAAACGGCATTCCTGGTACCGCGCCGCGGCAGGGGCGCTCGCCTTCGTCGCGTCCACGCCGGCGTTTGCGCAGAACACGCCGCCGCGTGGCGTGTCCTACGGTCTCGAGCTCGCGTTCTCCTCCGGCCACGCCGACCGCGGCTTCCTCATCAGCGATCGGCCAGTCGTGCAACCCGTGTCCTGGGTGGGTTGGAACGGCGCCGCATTTTCCGTGTGGAGCAGCGTGCCGCTCACGCCAAACACCGACGGCACCCGTCCGCACATCATGGAGCTCGAGCTCGGCCGTGAGCACCACTGGGGCAAATTCACGATCGAACCGGCCGCCAGAATGTACTTCTACCACGAGGCGCTGAGCCGCGAGAGCGACCGCTCGCTCGAAGGCTGGCTCTTCCTGTCGTACGACGTTGGACCATTCAGCCTGTTCACCAATCAGAGCCTCGACGTCCAGACCTACCCGGGCGCGTATTTCGTCGACGCCGGAATCGAGTCGGAGCGGCACGTGTCGTCGCCCCTCGACATCGGCGCCCGGCTCGGCGCCGGCTTCGCATCAGCGCGGTTCAACGACGCCTATGCCGGCGTCCCGCAACCAGCGCTCGATCGCATCAGGACCGACGCGTGGCTGACCGTCTCCGCCAAACGCCTCTACATCAGTCCCCGCGTCGAGTACAGCACCATCATCGACCCCGCCGTGCGCGCGGCAGTGCCGCAGCCCAGCTACGTCCTGTTCCGACTCACACTTGGAGGAGAGTTCTAGATGCGCTCGTCGATAGACACGCCCACGATCCCGAGCCCTCTCCCTCGCGCTGTTCCTCGCCCTGCCCGCCGGAGTCCACAGCCCGGGCCGGGGCTCGTCGCGCGCCTGGAACAGCTCGGCAAGACCCTCAGGCCCACACCGCATGTCCCGCTGGCGATGCCGGGCATGCATCTGTTCGCCAAGCTCGAATACGTGAACCCGGTCGGCAGCATCAAGGACCGGCCGGCGTTCTGGATCTTGAAGCGAGCGGCGGAGCGCGGCGAGATCTGCGACCAGACGACCGTGATCGAGTCCTCGTCGGGGAACTTCGCCACGGCCCTCGCGACCTTCACGCGCCTCGTCGGCCTGCGCTTCATTCCGGTGATCGATCCCAACATCTCCGCCGCGTATGAGTCGTTCCTCCGGCGGACCTGCACGACGGTGGTGAAAGTCGAGAAGCGCGACGACACAGGCGGGTTCCTGAAGACGCGTCTGGAGATGGTGCGGAACCTGTGCGCGCGCACCCCGCATGCGTATTGGACCAACCAGTACGGCAACCCCGACGCGGTGGACGCGCACTACCAGCTCACCGCCGGCGAAATCTGCGCCGAGTTCGACTCGCTCGACTACGCCTTCATCGGCGTCAGTACGGGCGGCACCATCGCCGGCATGTCGCGCCGCCTCAAAGAGCGCTATCCCAAGGTCAAGATCATCGCCGTCGACACCCGAGGGTCCGTCATCTTCGGCGACGCGCCGCGCAAACGGCACATCCCCGGAGTCGGCTCGAGCATCGTACCACCGCTCGTGACGCGGGCCGCGATCGACGACGTCGTCCTGATCCCGGAGTCCGAAACCGCTGCGGCGTGCCGCGAGCTCCTGCTCACGCACGGCCTGTTTGCGGGCGGCTCGAGCGGGACAGCCTATGCGGCCATCAAGCGCTATGCGAAGCAGCTGGTGGGAGCCACGGTGCTGTTCCTGTGCGCCGACCGCGGCACCCCCTACCTCGACACCGTATTCGATCCCAACTGGACGGCGCGACTCGAGTTGGAGCTCGTATGACCTTCGAGCTGTCGATCATCAACGGCAAAACCGTCAGTGAGATCATTCGCTCGCACCGGGCCGAATGCATCGACGTCGTACGTGACGCGTATCTCGCGCACGCGAGCGGGCACTCCGTCAATCCCGACAGCTACTTCCTGCGCTTCCCCGACAAGCCCGATTGCCGCATCATCGCGCTTCCCGCCTACCTCGGGAACGGCTTCCACGTGGCCGGGCTGAAGTGGATTGCCAGTTATCCCGAAAATGTCCGGCGTGGCTTTCCGCGCGCCTCGGCCGTCCTGGTGCTGAACGACTACGACACCGGCTATCCCTTTGCATTCCTCGAGAGCTCGATCATCTCCGCCGCGCGGACAGCGGCGTCGGCGACGCTGGCCGCCTACTGGATGAACGGGCAAACGCGCCGCATCGAGTCGCTCGGCATCGTGGGCACCGGGTTCATCGCCCGCTACGTCTACGACTTCCTCGTCGATACCGGATGGGAAATCAAGGACGTCCGGCTGTACGACATCTCGTCCCCCGAGAGCGAGAAATTCAGGGACACGGTGTGCCGCCCCGAGCACCACCGTTCGGTCACAGTGGTTCCCCACGTCGCCGACCTGTGCAGCACCTCCGACCTGATCGTCTTCACGACCGTCGCGTCCGCGCCGCACATCGCCGACACGTGGCTGTTCGATCACAACCCCCTGGTCCTGCACATTTCGCTGCGCGATCTCGCCCCCGAAATCCTGCTCCGATCGCAGAACGTGGTCGACGACGTCGAGCACGTCATGAAGGCGAACACATCGCCGCATCTCACCGAACTGCTGTCGGGAAACAGAAACTTCGTGACTGCGACCCTCGCCGAGGTCATACTGGGACAACGCTCGGTCAACCGCAGCCGGCCGATCATCTTCTCGCCATTCGGCATGGGGATCCTCGATGTGGCGCTCGGGAAGTGGGTGTACGACCAGGCGATTGCGAGCGGCCAGGATCTGCGGCTGTCGGACTTCTTCTACGAGACCGCGCGATGACGACCGTCGTCCAGGCCACTCCGCTCGAGCAAGTCTTTGCCGAGCTGCTCGCCGGCGTGCTGCGCACGGCGTCCGTGGGGCCCGAGGACAACTTCTTCGATGATCTCGGCGCCGATTCGCTCGTCATGGCGCAGTTCTGCGCGCGCGTACGCAAGCGGGGCGGCCTGCCGTCCGTGTCGATGAAGGACGTGTACGCCCATCCGACGATCCGGAGCTTGGCGGCGGCGGCGAGGGACTCCGTACCCGTTGCCGCAAAGCCGGAGGTTCCATCCCCAACCAGCGCGCGCGAATACGTCCTCTGCGGCGCGCTGCAAGCGCTGTTCTATCTCGGCTATTCGTACCTGGGCGTACTCGCCGCCATCGCAGGGTATCGATCGCTGGTCAACGGAACGACCGGCGTGGAGCGCATCGTGCGCCTCGTGGCGTTCGGCGCCGTGGCGTTCCTCGTCGTGACCGCGGTCCCGATCGCGACGAAGTGGCTCCTGATCGGGCGCTGGAAGCCGCGGCACATCCGTCTCTGGAGCCTCGGCTACTTGCGCTTTTGGATCGTCAAGACACTCATCCGCTCGAACCCGGCTCCCTATCTGTTCGTCGGGTCGCCGCTCTACGGGCTCTACTTGCGAGCTCTGGGCGCGAAGATCGGCGCGGGGGCCCTGATCCTCTCACGCCGCATCCCCGTCTGCACCGACCTGCTGACGATTGGCGCCGGCACGGTGCTGCGCCGCGAGACCAGCTTCTTCTGTTATCGGGCCCACGCGGGCCGGATCGAGACGGGGCCTGTGACTCTCGGCAAGAACGCCTACGTCGGCGAAATGTCCGTGCTGGACATCGACACGCGGATGGGCGACCACGCGCAGCTCGGTCATGCGTCCGCCCTGCTCCGCGGCCAGACCGTACCGGCGGGCGAGCGCTGGCACGGCTCGCCGGCACAGCGCGCGGACGTCGACTACGTCAGAGTCCCGCCCGCACAGTCGAGCTCGGCGCGGCGGGCGATCAGCGCCACGCTCACCCTGCTCGCGATTGTGCTGTTGTACGTCCCCCTCCTCGAGGGCGGCCTCGACTTGCTCGCCGCCGGCGTGTCGTCGCTGCTGGGGGACAGTGGGCTCGTGATAAAAGGATTGGCCATTTCGTTCGTGCTCTTCTTCGGGCTCCTCGCCGCCGGCCTGCTGGCCCTTGGCGGTGTGCCGCGCGTCCTGCGCGGTGTCATCCAGCCCGACACGGTCTATCCGCTGTATGGCTTCCGCTACTCGGTCTACCGACTCATCGGTGGGCTTTCCAGGATGCGGCTGTTCCCGCTGCTCTTCGGCGACAGCTCCTACATCGTCCACTTCTTGAAGTGGTGCGGCTGGCGGCTCACGCCGCTCGTGCAGACGGGCTCGAACTTCGGCAGCGAAGTGGCGACCACGAATCCGTTTCTCACCTCCGTGGGCAGCGGCACGATGATCGCCGACGGTCTCAACGTGTTCAACGACGACATCTCCAGCACGTCGTTCCGCGTGTCCCGCGCCGCGATCGGTCCCAACAACTTCCTGGGCAACTACGTCAACTACCCGGCGGGTGGTCGGACGGGCGAGAACTGCCTGCTCGGCACCAAGGTGATGGTCCCAATCGACGGAGAAGTCCGCGTGGGTGTGGGCCTGCTCGGCTCGCCGCCGTTCGAGGTCCCCCGCTCCGTCGAGCGCGACAGCCGCTTCGACCATCTCCGCACGGGCGACGCGCTGCGCCAGGGCCTCGCGGCCAAGAACCGGTTTAACCTGCAGACGATCGGCATCTTCCTGCTGACCCGTTGGCTCGGCGTCTTCCTGCTCGTGCTCATCGACGTGGTCGCACTCCAGCTCGACATGTTCGCGCACGCGATCACCGCAGTGCTGCTCGCGCTCAGCGCCGTCGCCGCCGCGATCTATTACGCCCTGGTGGAGCGTTGCTTCGAATCCCTCAGCCCCCCGCCGCCGCGCATCTGCTCCATCTACGACCCCGCGTTCTGGTGGGTCGAGCGCGTGTGGAAGCTCCATCCGATCAGCTTCCTGCACCTGTTCGACGGCACGCCGTTCAAGAGCGTGCTGTGGCGCTTGATCGGCGTACGGTTCGGCAAGCGCGTGTTCGACGACGGTGTCTTCATTTCCGAGCCGACCCTCACCGTCATCGGCGACGAATGCGCGCTGAATCAGCAAAGCATCATCCAGTGCGATTCGCAGGAGGACGGGACGTACAAGTCCGGTACAGCGACCATCGCGAACGGTTGCACGATCGGGGTCGGCGCATTCGTGCATTACGACGTGACGCTCGGGAGCGGCGCGGTACTCGCCGCGGACTCCTTCCTCATGAAGGGCGAGACCGTCCCCCCTGGCGAGCGCTGGGGCGGCAACCCGGCACGGGAGATATGAGATGAGTGAGCCGTTGACGATCCTCGCCGGACCGAGCCGCGAGCTCCCCGACGCTCGAGCCCACGAGCTGTTCGAGCACCAGGCTTGGGCACGGCCCGATGCGATCGCCGCGAGGCACCGTGCCGAGCAGCTCACCTACGGTGAGCTCAACGCGCGCGCCAATCGCGTGGCCCGAACCCTGGTGGCACACGGGCTGACGCGCGAAGCAGTCGTCGGCGTGCTGACCGAGCGGAACCTCGACTGGTTGACCGCGGTGCTCGCGATCTTCAAGGCGGGCGCCGCGTATTTGCCCATTGAACCGCATTTCCCTGCCGAGCGGATCGCGAAGATGCTGTCGCGCGCGGGGGCGAGACTGGTGCTCACCGACCAGGTGCAGCCGCCCACCGCGCTCTCCGGAGTGGAAACGCTGTTGATCGAGGCGGTCTCCCACAAGGGGCCCGCAGACAATCTTCGCACCGCGGTGGCATCCGACCAGCTTGCCTACATCTATTTCACATCCGGCTCGACCGGCGAGCCCAAGGGCGCGATGTGCGAACACGCCGGGCTGCTCAATCATCTCTTCGCCAAGATCGACGATTTGCGCATCGGCGCGGAGACCGTCGTCGCCCAAACCGCGCCGCAATGCTTCGACATCTCGCTCTGGCAGCTGCTCGCAGCACTGCTCGTGGGCGGGCGGACGCTCCTGATCGAGCAGGAGACCATCCTCGACGCGAACCGCTTCCTCGACCGGATCGTCCAGGGCGGCGTCAACATCGTGCAGGTCGTGCCGTCGTATCTCGAGGTCCTCGCGTCCGCTTTGGCCCAACAACCCCGCGCGCTCCATCACCTCGAGTACGTGGTGGCCACGGGCGAGGCGCTCAAGCAAGAGCTCGTCGAGCGCTGGTTCCGAGTGCAGCCGCGGATCAAGCTGGTGAACGCGTACGGACTCACCGAGACCTCGGACGACACGAACCACGAGATCATGGACCAAGCGCCGGCTGGTGAACGCGTGACGCTGGGCCGGCCCATCAACAACGTGCGGATCTATGTCGTCGATGAGGACCTCCAGCCTGTGCCGCTGGGTGAGCCCGGCGAGATCGTCTTCTCGGGCGTGTGTGTCGGCCGCGGGTACGTGAACGACCCCGAACGCACTGGGCGGGCGTTTCTGCCCGATCCGCTGCGCCCGGGCGAGCGGCTGTACCGCAGCGGTGATTTCGGTCGCGCCCTGCCCGACGGCAAACTCGAGTTCCTCGGCCGCCGCGACTCCCAGGTCAAGATCAGCGGCTTCCGGATCGAGATCGGCGAGATCGAAAACCAGCTTCTCAGACTGGAGGGCGTAAGCAACGCAGCAGTGGTCGTGACCGAGGACGCTGAGAACAGCAAGCATCTGGTCGCCTTCTGCTCCGGCCCCCAGCTCCTAGATCCCGACTCCTTGCGAAACAGGCTGGGTGCAGTGCTGCCCACCTATATGGTCCCCTCGGTGATCCATTGGTGGGAGACGCTGCCGCTCACCGACAACGGCAAGACCGACCGCAAGGCGCTCACCATATTGGCCGCGGAGCTCGGCACGACGGAGCAGAGTCGCGAGGCGCCCAGCACACCGACCGAGCAGTGGCTCGCCGCGGCGTGGGCGCAGGTGCTCGGGATCTCCACAGAGCAGATCGGCAGACGCGATCAGTTTTTCGATCTGGGCGGCATGTCGCTCACCGCGCTCAAGCTCGTGATCGCTCTGGGCCGCGCGCTGTCGTTCAAGGACATCACGATGCATCCGAGCCTCGCCGATCAGGCGTTGTTACTCGATGAGCGCGGCGTTCGCGCTCCGAAGGCACTGGTGCGAAGCGCAGGGGGGAGCTGCGCGACATGACATCGACAATCGCCCTGCCACATGCGGAGCTCAAACCTGCGGAATTGCGCGCGTTGGCGGCCGAGCAGGGAGCGGTGCGCGTACGCGGTCTCGAGCTGCAGGACACGGCTGCCGCGGAAGCGGTGTTTCGGCAGTTTGGCACTCTGATGACCGAGCGAGAGGTGCTCGCGCCCCGGCAACAGTACGCGCCGGGCGTCTACTCCTCGACGAAGTGGCCGCCCAACCAGCCGATGTGCATGCACCACGAGCTGAGCTACGCGCTCGAGGTCCCAGGTCTCATGTTGTTCGCCTGTCTCGTTGCTCCAGAGACCGGGGGAGCGACGCCCGTGGCCGACGCGTCCGCCGTCCTCGATGCCTTGCCCGCCGGGTTGGTCGAACGCTTCGAGCGCGTGGGGTGGATGCTGGTTCGCAACTACTCGGGCGACATCGGCGCATCGCTTGCCGATGTCTTCGGCACCGAGGATCGGAACGCCATCGAGCGGTATTTTCGCAGCAACGCGATCGACTTCGCCTGGCAGGACGGTGGCCTCCGTACCCGGCAGCGCCGCAAGGCGGTCGTGACGCATCCGGTCAGCGGGCACCGTTGCTGGTTCAACCAGATCGCGTTCCTCAATCAGTGGACGTTGGCCCCTGAGCTTCGCGAGTACCTCGTGGACGAGTATGGCGAGGAGAGGCTGCCGTTCAACACGTGCTTCGGCAACGGTGATCCGATCGACGCCGACGTGATCCAGGTGATCAACGAGACCTACGAAGCGTATACGGTTCGCGAGCAGTGGCGGACTGGCGACCTGCTGATCGTCGACAACATCCGGACCGCCCACGCCAAGGAGCCCTTCGCAGGGCCCCGCGAAATCGTGGTCGCGATGGCCGACGCGATTACCCTGGCCGCCAGATGACGGCAACAGCCCAGACTGCAGCG
>DASZCG010000121.1:0-7839 GCA_035943355.1 Gemmatimonadales bacterium | reverse complement strand
TACCCGCTTCAGTTTCGCCTGGTCGTCGTCGACTCGACGGGACGCGTCGTGGCGCGGCACGACAAGCTGCGCGTGTTCGCGGCGCGCCAGCCGCTCCGCCATCCCGATTACCTCACCGGCCGCATCGCGCTGCCGGTCCCGGCGGGTCACTACGTGTACCGCCTGCTCGTCGCGACGATCGACGGCGGCGCGGGAGACCTCGTCGCGGGTGAAGCGCGCGTCGATTCGCTCGATCCGCGCCGTTTCTCCGTGAGCGACGTCGTTGTGGGACGCGAGGGCTCCGGACTCGTCTGGCACACACCGTCCGGCGACACTGTGCGACTCAATCCACTGCAGCGATTCCCCGAAGGAAGTGCGGTTCATCTGTACTACGAGATCTACGGACTCGGACGCGGCGCCGCGTATCACACGGTCGTGCGGCTGGAGCATGAAGGTGGTCGCTCGCTGTTCGGCGCGATCGGTCGGTTGTTCGGCGGCGGGCGCTCACCGGTGTTGCTCGAGTTCGACGCGCCGGCCGACGGACCCGTCACGCGCGCACAGCGCGGCATCGAATTGCGTGACGTCGGGAAAGGAAGCTACCGACTGGCGGTCACGATCTCCGATCCGGCAACCGGCGCCAGCGTCACGCGAATACAACGATTCCAAGTCGTCGATCGCTGATCTGTTGACCCTGCTGGAGACGAGTCCTATGTTAGCCCGGTTCCCTCGGAGACCGGATGTATTGCTCCCGCTGCGGCACCCAGAATAAGGACACCGCGAAGTTCTGCGACTCCTGCGGTCTCGATCTGACCGCGATGACGCCGACCGGCGTCCGGGGGGGGCGCGCGGAAGCTCCGGACATCTCGGAAATCGACATGGTGCGCCAGGAGCTCAGCGAGGAATACGAAGTCCTCGACGAGCTCGGCCGCGGCGGCATGGCGATCGTCTTCCAAGCGAAAGAGAAGCAGCTCGATCGCGAAGTCGCCATCAAGGTGCTGCCGTTCTCGCTCGCCTTCGACCGCGAGTTCGTCGAGCGCTTCCAGCGCGAAGCCCGCACGTCGGCGAAGCTCGAGCATCCCAACATCATTCCGATTTACCGCGTCGGAAAATCCGGACGAATCATCTATTTCGTCATGAAGTTCCTGCGCGGCAAACCGTTGTCGAGCATCCTGGCGACGCGCGGCAGCCTGCCCCCGGTGGAAATCCGGCGGATTCTGTCCGAGGTGTCCCGCGCGCTCTCGTACGCGCATAAGAAGGAAATCGTCCACCGCGACATCAAGCCCGACAACATCATGTTCGACGAGCACGGGCACGCCGTCGTGACGGACTTCGGCATCGCCAAAGCGGTCTCGGGCGGCAAGCTGACGGGCACGGGCATGTCCATCGGCACGCCGCACTACATGAGCCCCGAGCAGGCCAAAGCCCAGCCGCTGGACGGCCGCAGCGACATCTATTCGTTGGGCGTCGTCGCCTATCAGTGTCTCACGGGCGCCGTGCCGTTCGACGGCGAGGATTCCTTCTCCATCGGCTACAAGCACATCATGGAGGAGATCCCCACGCCGCCGCTCGACAATCCCGAGCAGCGGCAGCTGTTCGAAATCATCCGCAAGATGATGGCGAAGACACCGGCGCAGCGCTTCCAGAACGCCGACGAGCTGATCGGCGTGCTCGAGGGCGGCCGCTCGGTCTCGTTCACCACGGATGCGACGCAGGCGATGCCGTCGATGGCCGGCCCGCGCATCGCCTCGGCACCGACGACCCCACTGCCGCGTGCCACCGGCATGCGCCCTCCCGTTCCCGGCGGCGCCGCTCCGGAAGTCGTCACGCCGGAACAGCCGCGCCGGTCCGTGCTCGTGGGACTCCTGGTATGGCTGCTCATCGTCGGGGCCGTACTCGGCGGTGGCGGCTTCTACGCCTACAAGCAGGGGCTGATCTTCGCCAAGCCTGCGCCGCCTCCGACCCCCCCCGATTCGCTCGCCCTGCTGGACAGCGCGGCACGCAGGGACTCGACTCCCGCCGTCGCGCGGGTCGACAGCGCCCGGGTCGAAGGGAGCCGCACCCCGACGGTGCGCGCGCCCGTCGCCCCTCTCGGTACGCCGGGCCGCCTCGTGCTGCAAAACGTGCCGCAGGGGGCGCGGGTGCTCATCGAGGGGCAGCAGGTGCGTGGTACGCAGCTCGATTTGCCGGCGGGCGTTCACCAGGTGACGGTGCGGGCGGCCGGATATCAGACCTACGATCGCCAGGTCACGATCAACCCGGGCGAGACGTTCACGGTACGGCTGGATATGCAGAGCACGGGGGACGATGAGGCGGGCCCGTGCGACCAGTACGGCCCGGCGTACAACCAGGACAACCTCTGTTTCGACAGCCGGCCGGTGCCGCTCTCATCCACGTTGATTCCGGTTGCGGCGGACGCCCCGATCTTTCCACGCCAGGCGATCCTGCTCGTGCGGGTCTCGCGCAACGGCACAACGATGGAAGCACGCGTGTTCGTTCCCTCGAACGTCGAAACCTTCAATAATGAAGCGCTCGACATGGTGAAGAACCTCCGCTGGAACCCGGCTCAGAAGAACGGTGAGCCCGCGGAAGCGTGGGTGCAGTGGCCGTTCCAGCCGGTGCGGCAGTAATCCACACGTCCAAGATCCATCCCACCGCATTCATCGCCCCGGGCGCGGTCGTGCTGGGCGATGTCACGCTCGGCCCGCGCTCCAGCGTCTGGTACCAGGCGGTGCTGCGCGGCGATATGGCGCCCATCGTGGTCGGCGAAGCGACCAACCTGCAGGACGCGACGATTGTGCATGTAGATGAAGGAAAGCCCGCGCTGATCGGCGCGCGGGTCGGAGTGGGGCACCGGGTGATTCTCCATGCCTGCACGGTGGACGACGACTGCCTGATCGGGATGGGGTCGATTCTCCTGAACGACGTGCACGTGGGTAGCGGCAGCGTGATCGCGGCGGGCGCCGTCGTGCCGGAAGGGATGCGGGTGCCGCCCGGGTCGCTCGTGATGGGAGTGCCCGCGCGTGTCGTGCGTCACGTGGACGCTGGTCTGCGCGCGCGCATCAAGGGAACGTGGGAGCACTACGTCGCGGAAGCCGAGCGGCATCGTCGCGGGACCTTTCCCCGCGAGCGACCAAGTTTGTGATGTGAATATTCAGAGAGCGAGTCGCGACCTGATTAGTCCCGAGTCTTGCCGGGGTTCAGTTGCATCTCTACCTTGCCCCTCCACACTTCTCGGCCGTCGTTTTGAGTTGGCCTGCTGACAGGCTAAATTTCACCGCTTGCGCCACGGGTCTTGTGACGCTCTACCGTCAAGGGACGAGCTCGAATGACTACTTCGACCCCTAACACCCCTCTCGATCTGAGCGCCAATGCTCTGACCGTCCTCGAGCGCCGCTATCTGGTGAAGGACGATCATGGCAAGCCGGTCGAGCGCCCCCAGGACCTCTTCTGGCGGGTCGCCCGCACCATTGCCGCACCGGACCGGACCTATGGCGCCTCAAATCGGGCTGTGGAGAGCCTCGCCGAGACGTTCTATGAGCTGATGGCGACGCGGGTGTGGATGCCGAACTCTCCGACTCTAATGAACGCCGGACGCCCCCTGGGCCAGCTGTCCGCCTGCTTTGTGCTCCCGGTCGAAGACGCACTGTCGAATGGACGCTCGGGGATCTACGACACACTCCGCGCCATGGCCCTCGTGCATCAGTCGGGCGGCGGGACGGGCTTTTCCTTCTCGCGGCTCCGTCCCAAGAACGACGTCGTGCGCTCCACGATGGGGGTCGCCTCGGGGCCGGTGTCGTTCATGAAGCTGTACGATGCCTCGACCGACGTCGTGAAGCAGGGCGGCACGCGGCGCGGCGCCAACATGGGAATCCTGCGCGTCGATCACCCCGACATCCTCGAGTTCATCCACTGCAAGGACGACCTCACGCAGGTGACCAACTTCAACGTCTCGGTCGCCGTGACGGACGCGTTCATGCTGGCGCTCGAGGCCGGCAACCCCTACGACCTGATCCACCCGCGCACGGGCAAGGTGGTCGGCCAGCTCGACGCGCGCGACGTGTTCCGGCAGATCGTGCACGGCGCCTGGAAGACGGGCGAGCCGGGCGTGTTCTACATCGACCGAGCCAACCACTACAACCCGGTCCCGCACCTCGGCAGCTACGAGGCGACGAACCCCTGCGGTGAACAGCCGCTGCTTCCCTACGACGTCTGCAACCTGGGGTCGATAAACGTCGGCCTGTTCGTGAAGAACAGCGCGGTCGACTGGGACGGGCTGCGTACCGCCGTGCACCTCTGCACGCACTTCCTCGACAACGTCATCGACGCGAACAGGTACCCGCTCGCCGAGATCGACGACCTGGCAAAGCGGATCCGCCGCATCGGGCTCGGGATCATGGGGTGGGCCGACCTGCTCGTGCGGCTCGGCATCCCCTACGACTCCGATGAGGGCGTCGCGCTCGGCCGCAAGCTGATGCAGTTCATCGACGAGGAATCGAAGGTCGCGTCCGAGAAGCTGGCGACGCAGCGCGGCACGTTCGCGGAGTGGGAGCGGTCCATCTGGGGGCCGGACGCCACCGCGGGGCGGAACGCCAGCGGCGAGCGCATCCGTCCGATGCGGAAGCTGCGCAACTGCAACCTGACGACCGTGGCCCCGACCGGCACGATTTCGATCATTGCCGGCTGCTCGTCGGGCATCGAGCCACTGTTCGCGGTCGCGTTCATGCGCAACCAGGCAGGCGTGCTGATGCCGGATGTGAACGAGGACTTCGTCGCGATCGCGCAGCGTGAGGGGTGGTACTCCGACGACCTGATGAAGCGGATCGCCGCAGCCGGCCACATCCACTTCGACGCGGTGCCGAAGCAATGGCAGCGGGTTTTCGTGACCGCGCACGACGTGACACCCGAGTGGCACATTCAGATGCAGGCGGCGTTCCAGGAGTTCACCGATTCGGCGATCTCCAAGACTTGCAACTTTGCGAACGAGGCGACCGAGGAGTACGTCGAGCAGATCTACCGCTACGCGTACGAGCTGGGCTGCAAGGGCGTGACGGTGTACCGCGACGGCGCGCGCGAGAACCAGGTCTTGTCCACGGGCTCCACCGCGAAGAAGGTCCAGGAAGGGACCGGGGGGGGGGCAGGGAAGGACGCGCTCGCCGAGGCGCTCAGCCGCATCGCCGAGCTGGACACGGAGCTGCAGCGCACCCGCGACCGGCTGCACGACGTCGAGGCGGAGAACCTGCAGCGCCGCGCCAAGCGCTCGCGGCCTGACCTGCTCAAGGGCTCGACCCGCCGCGTCGAGTCACCGCTCGGCACGATGTACGTGACGATCACCGAGGACGACAAAGGACAGCCATTCGAGGTGTTCATGTCGCTCGGCAAGGCGGGCGGCGCGCTGATGGCCGACGTCGAAGCGATCGGCCGCCTCATTTCGCTCGCGCTGCGCTCGGGGGTGCCGCTGCCGGAGATCTACCGGCAGCTGCGTGGCATCTCGTCCGACCGGGCGGTGGGCCTCGGACCGCACAAGGTGCTCTCCGTGCCCGACGCCATCGGTATCGCGATCGAGAAGTGGATGCAGGAGAAGCAGGGCGTGCAGCAGGAGCTGAGCATGGGTGGCGGAGCCCCGTCACCGTTGCCGAGCGAGGTCGTTCCAGGCTCCGCTGGAGACGCTGCCTTGCTGAGCCCGCGCCGGCCGGAGGAGGACTTCATCGGTGCCTGCCCCGACTGCGGCTCGCAACTGGCGTTCATCGAGGGGTGTGCGAAATGTCACGTTTGCGGGTTCTCGGAATGCGGGTGAGCCTGGGGCGACCGTACCGGTTGTGACTCCAGTCACGACAAGCACTTGCGCGCGAGGATAGTCTTAATGTCATGGAAACGGCCCCCCGCTCGGTAACGCCCACGAAGTTGCAAGTGAAGGGTTGGGCGCGCGTCGGCCCCGCCGGCGCGCACACACTGCGGCGCGGCGCATGGTATCCCGTGGTCCGTATCTCTTCGAGCAACATCGTCGTGCTCGACGTGAACCGGCACAACATTCCGGTCGACCGCCGCTTTCTGGAAATCCGGTACCATCCGCCAGAGCGCTGGACGGTCGTGCAATGCGAGCCCCGCGTCATCGAGCGACTGGGACGGATCTTTCCGCTCACGTATGCCGTCTGCCCGAACTGTCGGCATCGGCAGGGCATCGAAGCGCGCACCAATGACATGTCGTGCACGCGCTGCCATAAGACGGCCGCGCTGGCCTGGGATGAATTGTCGTAGACGCTGAGCGGCCGAGGGGCATTAGCAGCGAGGGGTCAGGAGAAGCTCTCCTGACCCTTTTCGTTTACAGCACGGCGATCGAGTCTCCGAGAGCGACCGTTCCATTACCCTCACCCACGCAGTAGAAGCCGCGCATCCCGTTGTCGAGAAACTGCAGATGCTGTTTCAGCTCCTCGGGCTCGACGGTCTTCCCGAGTGCCCACCCCGTGAACGGGCGGCATGGATGCGCGACCTGCAGAAGGCGGAGCCGGACACGCTCTGTGCCGTCGGGGGCGAGGATCGCGACGCCGCCGGCGAGCTCCTCGTACGTGAACCGCTGGTGCGCTGTGGCGATGATGTTTTCGCCCGCGCATCCCACTTCGATCCGATCGCCGAAGTGCTGCCGCATCGCGTCGTAGTGCGTCGTGAACCCGAGCGAGATGCCGTGCTGGCCGTCCTCGTTTTTGGTGAGCGGGTGAGCCCGGTGGTGGACGTCGACGATCCACTCGCCGTCGGGCCGGCCGCCCAGGGCGCCGTCCGGCGTCACGTTGAGGGTGGGGACGGCGAGCAGGGGAGCGGGGTCATAGCGGCGAGTCGGTTTGTCGCCCGTCTTGAGCGACCCGCGTTGAATCTGCAACCGAGTGATCGTGCCGATCGTGCGCATAACGAAATTTAACCGAAAGTGCTACATTGGGCGCCTGCATGGCGACTCCCCTGGGGTGGGCGCGCTGTCTGGACAACGTCGCCGACGTGCTGCGTCGCGGCGCGTGGTATCCGATCCTCGAACAGACCAGCGACGGCAAAGTCGTGATCGAGGTGCGCAAGCGGCCGGTGCGCGTCAGCCGGATCGACGTGGCCGTGCGCGACGTGCCGCCCGACCGCTGGAGCGTCGTCGTCCGCACCGGCATTCTCCGACCGACACTGGGCGGCAGGGGAGGGGAGGACGTGACGACCACCTACGCCGTCTGCCCGCATTGCCAGGAGCGGCAGGACTTCACGGGCAAACCGGACACCATCAAATGCGGGCGCTGCAAACGGGAATCGAAGGTCGACTGGTCGGAAACCTGCTGAGCGTCCCCCGCACATGGGTTGGTGGTGGTCGGAAGTGCCCGTCTTGCGGGCCGGAAAATATTTAGTATGTTAACTATCAACATGTTAACGATATGTCCGAGCGCTCCGAGCTCGCGCTGCAGCTGACCGACGCGGTGGCCGCCGCCTGCCAGGCCATCGAACGGGCCGGCAACCGGGCCTACAAGACATTCGGCCTGTCGCAGCGCGCGCACGCGGCGATGGCGGCGGTGGATCTGGGCGGGCCCGACGGCGCGCGGCCCAGCGACGTGGCGCGCGAGCTCGGGGTATCGCGCGCGGCAGCCACGACGTTTATTCAGCGCCTCGAGGCGAAGGGGCTGGTGGAGACCAATACCGACCCCGACGACGATCGTGGGGTGCGCGTGAACCTCACACGGCACGGTCTGGAGGTGCTATTGCGCGCTGGGCAGTTGGAGCGGCGCCTCGCGGCCCGCACGATTGAGGGGATGCCGGCCTCCGCGATGGCGCGGGCGATCCACGTGTTGCAGGAGCTGCGGCTGCGCCTCGAACAGAAGTCACTCGAGGTGGTGCGCTGAG
>DASZCG010000120.1:0-12422 GCA_035943355.1 Gemmatimonadales bacterium | reverse complement strand
GCGCATAGCCGTCGCCATCGGGAAGCTGTTCGTCGATGATTACCGCATCGGGCGGGTTGGTACGAACTCGCTTCAGCGTTTGCGCGCGATTGAACGTTTTACCCACGACGTAGCCGTGGGGAGCGAGGATGGTCGCAAGGGAACGGCTGGTCCATTCATGGGTGCTGGCGATTAAGAGGTCGACAGGCCGTGCCGCCGGTCCCCGTGTAGGCATTACTGGTCCTCTCATCACTAGCGGTGCTGCGCTCATGGCCGCGCTCCAGAAGTCATATATTACCTGCAGGATACGTGCGCGGCCTGCCAGCGCTAACATGGTCTCCCGCAGCCAATTGACCGACCCCACCGTTGATGATCGTTCTCAAACTGATGCACGGAGGCCACAGCGCTGTGGAACCCTCGCGTAGTGCGATCGCCGCAACCGTGTTGGAAAAGCGCACAATTGTCGCAGGTCCGCAAGGGTGATGGAAGGCAAGGGATTGCCCCAGTTTTTCATGACTAGCAACTTCCCTAGGACTGTGTACCTTTCACTCGCCCTCTCAACCACGGTCTGATGCCCGTAGAACGCGCGTCACAACTGATCGCTAGCAAGTCCGCGTCGGCCAGTGAGCGCAGCGGGCTCGTCGAAATCCCTCCCGACCTCGAGCAGTTCGCCGTGCGTCACGTCGCCTCATCGCCAAAAGACTCCGGCCATGCCGCGCCCGCCGAGATCGGCGAGGTCGCGGCCAGCGTCGTGGCCGCGGTGTTGGAGATGCAGGTCACACCGGCCGCGGTGATGGACGCGCGGGCGTTGTCGGACCTCGGCGGCCGTCTGCTCGATGCGATGCGTGATGAGCTGATGCGTCGCTGGAGGGCGTACGGGATCAAGGAGAGGCAACTGTCGGTCTTGCTGCTCGCGATGGCGCGCGCGCGCGAAGCGATTGGGAATCGCGCCGCGCATCAACTTGTCTCGCAGCTGGGCGGCAACGCTGGGTTGGAGCTGCTGGGCGAAGTCGCGCACGACATGCACTCGCCGCTCGCCTCGATCCTCGTTCTCGCGGACACGCTGCAGCGCGAAGAGAGTGGCCCCTTGACCGAGATGCAACGCCGCCAGCTCGGACTGATCAGCACCGCCGCGCTCGGGCTCAGCTCGGTCGGCAGCGACATCATGGATCTGACCCGGAGTCATCTGCTGCTCGAGCCGAAACCGATTCCGTTTTCGGTGGCGAGTGTGCTCGAATCGGTGGCCGACATCGTGCGCCCCATCGCGGAAGTCAAGCGGCTTGCCGTTCGGCTCGAGCCACCGCACCTGGACGAACGGGTGGGACACCCCGTGGCGCTCCGGCGCGTGCTGCTGAATCTCACGACCAACGCGCTGAAGTTCACCGAGCACGGATTCGTCGAGATCGGCGCGCTCGAAACCAGCCCGGGCCGCGTTGAGTTCGCCGTCCGCGACAGCGGGCGCGGCATCGAGCCGGCGATGATGCCGACGCTGTTCGACTCGGTCCGCGACGCGCCCCGCGGTTACGATCAGCGCGCCGGAAAGATGTTCTCGACCACGGGATTGGGACTCGCCATCTGCCGCAAGCTGGCCGCGGGGATGGGCTCGCAGCTGAAGGTCGAGACGCAGCTGGGGCGGGGCACACGCTTCTTCTTCGAGCTGGAGCTGCCGGAGCTCGCGTCACGGCGCGATTCCGGCCGCACCAGCGATCCAGCGCGCAGACGGCAGGAGACCCCCGCCGCCTAGCACGCTCCGGCGGGACGCGCCAGGCGACGGCGTAACAGCCGGCCCGTTGCCAGACCGAGTCCCGCCGCCACCCACTGCAGCAGCGGGGTGGGCAGAAGGGTCGTCAGGCCGGGCGCGAGGAGCAATCCGCTCACCACCCCCAAGAGCCACGATCACGCCATCGGCGCGCGTGCGCCACCAGAATCCCGCCGGGACGAGCAGCGCCGCGATCCACACCGCGTTCACCCCCTCCTGCAACGGCAAATGTTCCGGGTATTGCAACAGCGCCCAGCCCTGTCCCGCCGTGAAGCCGCGCTCGATATCGTTGATCGCGTAATGCCCGTTCGTGGCCGCGACGTGCAGCAGGACGGTGTCGCCACTGCTCCCGGGCTGGGGCGCCGCCACGCGCAGGTCGGGGCGATCGAATCGCCAGGCTGCGGCGCGCGTGCGTACTCGCAGTACCCACTCACCGCGATCCGCCGCCAGGAGCAAGACTTCCCGCCGCCGGTCATCGAACAGCGTCAGCAGTGGCGCTAGGCCTGGCGGCCAGGGACCGGCGACCGCTCGCAACCGCAAATCGAAACCACCGCCGGACTGCAGCAGGTCCCGGACGGTCGCTGGTATCGGGCCGGGAGGGATCGGCGTCCCTGCGACGGCGGCCGCGAGGACGCGCCCGTTATACCACGCGAGGCTGCGGAATCTCGGTGTCCACAATCCATAATACTGACCAGGCGGCAGGGCAGGCGTCAGCAACAGGCCGGTCCCCAGGCACATCAACGCCATGCCGGCGCTCGCGGCGCGGCTCAGCCGCGAGGCGACGGCGGGCGCGGGGAACAGCCACCCGTGCGCGCGCTGGAACACGACCGCGCCGACGACCGCGCCCGTGGTGTTGGCGACGATGTCGCTGAAACTGGAATCGCGGCCGGGGATATACATCTGGCTGAGCTCGATGGCGCTCGAGAGGAGTGCGGCCACCACCGCACTGCGCGCTCGCGACGAGCCCCGGCGCGCCAGTGCGGCGCCCAATGGCATGAACAACACAATGTTGAGGAGCAGGTCCGACGTGCCGTGGTCGCCGCAGGCGAAACAGAGTGCCCAGGGGTGGAAGGGGAGGGCTCCCGGCATCGGCCACAGCGTGGCGCTGCCGATGAGCAGCAGGGCAACAACCAGGAACATCACGTGACCATGTCTACCTCGCGGATTGGAACCACGCAACGCCCGCCCCGGCGCGTTCAACCATCGCCCGAGGCCTCGCGACGGAGCGCCGCCGCTGAATCCAGAGCGCGCAGCCACACGCTTCGCCACCCCGACCGGAACACGACCGTTTCGGCGGTGGTGCGCCATGTCCTCGTCCAGTGGTGCTTGTAGGGGTCATCCCCGCGGAGGAAGTTGAACACGCGGTAACCCCGCTCGATCGCGCGCCGCATCATCATTCCCATGAGGACAAGCCCGACGCTCTCGCGTTCCCAGCGGGGATCGCGCCCACCCTGGTAGAAGTAGACCGTGTCGCCGGAGGTGAAGCCGTACCATGCCGCGGCCGGCCAGCCATCCAGATCCAGCGTGGCAAGCCACAGCTGCTTTTTCGTTGCCATCTCGGCGGCAAACTGCCGCTGCAAGCGCTCGCTGCGCGGATCGCGAAAGGCGCCTCCTCCCGCGCCATCCCAGCGCCGCTCATGCAACCGGAGCAGGTGGCTCCAGCCCTCATCGAGCCGGTCTTCCTCATAATCCACGAGCGCGGCGGCGTGATGTCGGAGGAGACGGCGCTCCTTCCGCCGCAGCAGCTGACGGCGGTTTGCGCTGAGCGTTGCGAGGTACGCGTCCCACGAAGCGGGGAGCTCGAGTATCGGGCAACTCCATAATGGACTGTGACGCACAACGTGTCCCCGATCCGCGAGGGCGGCACACAACTGCGTCGCGTTCGGGGCGTGCGCCGCGAGGTTGCTCAGGATCACCACCTGCCACGGCAACGCCTCGAGAGCCGTCACGAGCGTCGACCAGTTCGCTTCCGGCGCGGCCGGCACGTCGAGCTCATCAGGACAGCCGATGTCTCCGATCGCCCAGGTGAGCGCGCGCACCCAGACGCGGCGGAATCGCACGCGACATAACCGGATGGGGAGCAGCGCCTGAAGAGATCCGTCCGCGCCGCGTAGCCCCAGGACCTCGCTCGCCTGCACTTCGGCCGCGGGCGCCGAATCCACCCACGCACGATGCCACGCCCAGCTCGCGAACGGCGATGGCGATCCCGACCGTGCCACCACGTCATCCCAGCGTGCGGAGCCGAGGGCGAGGGCATCCGTGAGCGACATGCGGGTCATGCTTGCGGAACGGGGTGGGGGTGCTGCGGAAATGGTCTCCGCCTTCACGCCCGCGCCTCTGTATTCGTCTTGTCGCGACAGCGGCGAAAACAACCGGCATTGGCGCGGACCTCGGGCTCGAGCAGCATGCGGTCACCGTGACCGCCGTCCGGCCCGAAATATTCCTCGGTCTGCCGCGCCACAGTATGCCAACGCAGCAACGCCGTATCGAACCGCGATTCCTTGTTCGGCAGGAACAGGCACACGCGGCCGGCGAAATGGAGCGGTGTATAGCGACGGATGGCGCCCACCGTCGCGTCCTGTACCCGGGCGCGCCGGACCGACAGCTCATCGGGCACGGCGGCCGCAGCGGCGTCGCGTCGCTCCCGGCGCTGCCGCAGTCGCTCGCTGACGTAGCGGCAGCGCTCCCGCGCCGACAGCGGCGCGAGCGCACGCGCGTGCGAACGCACCCGCTCGACTTCCTCTCCTACGCGCTTGCGGAGTTGCGGCAGGACCCGATACCAGGTGGGATACGGGCTGGTGAACAGGCCGACGAAGTCGATCGCCGCACCCTGCTCCCGGAGTTGTCGCGCCAGCTCGAACGCGATCGTGCCGCCGGCGCAAAAGCCGGTGATCACATAGGGTCCGCCGGGCCGGAATGCGCGGATCTGTTCCGCGAAGTATCCGGCCAGCGTCTCGACGCAGGTGACGGGTTCGCTGTGGCCATCGAGACCTGGAGGCTGGAGCCCGAAGAACGGCTGATCGCCCCCCAAGTGCTGCGCCAGGAAACGGTAGCAGAACACATCGCCATTGTGCCCGGGCACCCCGAAAACCGGAACGCGGGTGCCGCCGGGCTGCAGCGGCACAATCGCTCGCTCCTGCTGGGCGAGAGTCTCGGCGGAACGCAGAAACTCCACGATGTCGCCCTTGCGCTGCCGCAGTTGATTGCGCAGCTCCGGTGTCAGGACGCCGGCAGGTGCATTACACCGCAGCTCGTCGCCCTCGGGCCAGAGCTGGATGTCGCGGCTGCGCAATTCCGCCAGCAATGCGGCGACGCTCACAGCGTGATCTCCTCGCGATCGGGCGCGCTGCCGGCCGGCGGCCCCGGCTCCTTCGCTTTCGCCACCCACGACAGTCCATCGATGACTTCGGCCAACCCTGCCACCGTCGGGCGCTCGAAGAGATTGCGGAGCGGTACATCCACGTCGAACACATCCCGGATGCGCGAGACGGCCTTCATCGCCACCAGTGACTGCCCGCCCAGGTCGAAGAAATCGTCGTTGACCCCGAGCTGCTGGACATTGAGTAACTCGCTCCAAATGGCCGCGAGAGCCTTCTCGGTCTCGGTCCGCGGGGGAACGAGGTCATGAGCGGGCTGGACGTTCTCGTACGAGAACGCCGGAAGCGCCTGGCGATCGACTTTGCCGTTCGACGTCAGCGGCAGCTTGTCCAACCGGATGAAGTAGGTGGGCAGCATGTAGTCCGGTAGCTCCGTGGCGAGGTGGGCGCGTAGCTCCGCCACGGTAAGCGCCGTGTCGCTCACGTAATACGCCGCCAGTCGCTTGACCCCCGATTCATCGGGGTGCGGCGGCTCGGTGTACCCGATCTGCGCCATGATCTGCTGGACGCGCGCGTGATCGAGCTCATCGTCGAGCTCCGCCATGGCTTCCGCGCGGGTCTTCTGTCCGAGGCGCACGTCCCAGCTATAGGGCAGCGCGTAGTTGTGGAAGCCGCGCTGCCGCTTGTGCACGTAGATACCGACATCATTGATGAGGCAGTTGGTGGATCGCCCCGTGTCCGCGGGACGGCGCCACGGCGTGTGCTCGCGCAGGAAGGCGTGCATCTGCGCCAGCGGCACGCTCCAGTAGCGATAGAAGTCGACGAACTGGATGTCGTTGAATACGCCATCGTCGCGGAAGACGTCCACCTCGAGATGACACGAAACGGCATCCGCACGCCGGTGGTAGGCCTTCCGCGCTTCGAGCACGAGCGCGTCGATCTTCGCGACGTCGAAATCCGGGCGCTGGAAGACATCCTCCGTCAGCCGCGTTTCGAAGAACTGCCCACGCGAGAGTCCGGTGACGATGTACCGGATCCGTTTCTCCTGAGCGAGGTTGGTCGCCAGCGTATAGATGGTCTTGAAACAGCCGTTGCAGACGTTGGCGAACCGCTTGAGGCTGTCGACGAAGATCTCGTTCATGTGCGGCGTTCCGGCCATGACGAGCTCCACGCCCAGTGCCTGCACGACGCGCCGAATGTTGGCCTTGGCTTCTTCGGAGATGAAGCCATTGTCCAGCGTGAAGACCAGCGGCTTCAGCCCCAGGGCGCAGAGCTGATACAGCATGTAGGTGCTGTCCTTGCCGCCGCTCAGCATGACGAGACAGTCGTACTCGCCGGTGCGGGCCGCCTTCATCTCGGCGACGAGCACCTTGAGATCATCCGGGGTCTTGAAGTACGCCTGCGCTTTCGCGACGTAGGTGTCAAAGCTCCGGCAGATATTGCACACCCCGGCGGCGTCATAACTCGTCCCGGGCAGGGTGGACGCGAGACCGCACCGCGTGCAGTACTGCACGTCTGTCGCCGCCCTCACCGCGAGGGGATTGACGACATGCACCACGCACTCGCGGACACCGGGGTGTTGCAGCAGCCGCGCCTCGATCTCGCCCAGCTCGATGCGCGCACCGCCGATTTTCACCTGATGATCCGCGCGGCCCAGGAATTCCATTCGGCCATCGGCGCTCCAGCGCGCGAGATCGCCGGTCTTGTACACGCGCAGCGACTCCGACCCGTTGTCTCTCGGATCCTCCGTCTCGAGGAATTTCTGCGCGGTGAGCTCTGGCCGATTGAAGTAGCCGCGAGCCAATCCGTCTCCCGCCAAATGCATCTCACCGATGACACCGGTGGGCACCGGCCTGAGGTCCTCGTCGAGGACAAACACGCAGGCGTTGGCGGCGGGAACGCCGATCGGCACGGAGAGGGCCAGGTCCTTGTCGCTGTCGTACCGGTGGATCATGCAGCCGACCGTGGCCTCGGTGGGGCCGTACTCATTGTAGATGTTCACCGGACGGCCGAAGTTCCGCGTGAGAGCGCGGGCCAGCTCGGCCTTGAAGTCCTCGCCGCCGACGATGAGCGCGCGAATCTTGGTGGCGCGGAGGTCCATGTCTCGGATCATCGTCAGGTGCGCCGGCGTGAGCTTCACGATGTCCACCACGTTGTCCTCGACGACGCGGACGACGGCCATCCCGAGCATCTCCGGGTCCTCGCGGTACACGACGATGCGGCCGCCGGACATGAGGGGCGTGAAGAGCGACGTCACCGTGAGATCAAACGCCAGCGAGGAGAACAGCGGCCACGTCAGCCGTTCGCCCTGGCAATACTGCTGGTTGGCCCACCAGATGTAATTCACCAGGCTGCGGTGTTCGATCATGACGCCTTTCGGCGTGCCCGTGGAGCCGGAGGTGTAGATGACGTAGGCGAGACTGCGGGGCGACACGGGAAGCGGTGGGCTGGACACCGGATAACCCCTGATCGCGGCGAAGTCCGCATCGAGCGTGACCACGCGCGCGGCGCCACTCGGGATACGGTCGACCAATCGCGACTGGGTCACCACCACCGGTGTCGTTCCGAACAGTCCTCCCGCGATGTCCCGCAGCATGAAAGCGATGCGTTCCTTGGGGGACGCCGGATCGATCGGCACGTAGGCGGCGCCGGCCTTGAAGATGCCGAGGATGGCCCCGACCACTTCGATCGAATGCTCCATGTAGACGGCGACGAGGTGATCGCGGCGAACGCCCACGCTGCGGAGATGGGCGGCCACCTGATTCGCGCGCTCGTTGAGCTCGCGATACGTCAGCGATTGATCCGCGAGGCGAACGGCCTCGGCTTCAGGCGTGCGCGCAACCTGAGCGACGAACAGGTCGATGATTGTCTGGTGCGCGGGGTATGGCGCCGCGGACTCGTTGTAGTCGACGACCAGCGACTGATGCTCACGCTCAGTCAGCGGACTGACCCCTGCTCTTAGAGTGACCACGCGATCAACTCCTTCAGCACCTCATTGGTCGCGGCGTAGATGCGGTGCACGCGGCTGTCAGTCCACATCCGCGCGATCGGATACTCCGTCAGGTAGCCATAGCCGCCATGCAATTGCAGGCATTCATCGACGATGCGGCACTCGCAATCAGTGAGCCAATACTTCGCCATGGCGGTTGTGGGGTCGTCGAGGCAGCCGGCGATGAAGCGCTCGATGCAGTGGTCGAGGAAGACGCGGCCAATGCGCGCGTCAGTCTTGCACTCCGCCAGTTTGAAACGCGTATTCTGAAATTCGATCAGCGGCTTTCCAAACGCCGTGCGCTCTTTCGCGTACTGCGTGGTCAGGCGCACGGCCTGTTCCGCCGTTGCAACCGCGGCCACGCCAATCGCCAGTCGCTCGTAGTTCATCTTTTCCATCACCTGGGGGAAGCCTCTGCCTTCGCTGGGCCCGAGCAGATTCGCGGACGGAACACGCACATCCTCGAAGAGCAGCTCACAGGTGTCCTGCGCGTGCATGCCGACTTTGTCGAGCGAACGACCGACGCGGTATCCGGGAAGGTCCTGCGTCTCGACCATGATGAGGGAAACGCCCTTCCCCCCGGGCGCCTTCGGATCGGTCTTCGCGGCGAGGCAGACCAGCCCGGCGTGCCAACCGTTGGTCACGAAGCTCTTCGACCCGGTGATGACGTAGTGGTCGCCGTCGCGGCGCGCGACCGTCTTGATGCCCGCGACGTCGGAGCCCGCCGTGGGTTCGGTGATGGCGAGGGCCCCCACCAGCTCGCCACGCGCCATGCGGGGCAGCCAACTGTGTTTTTGCTCCTCGCGGCCGTAGGCGAGGATGTACTGCGCCACGCTGTTTTGGACGAACGACGCGAAGTCGACTCCGGCTCGCGCGAGCTCTTCCAGCACGATCGCCTCGTGCGCGAACGTCCCGTCTCCACCGCCGTATTCGGCGGGCACGTCGCTGAGCAGGAGGCCGGCTTCCCCAGCCTTGAGCCAGGCGTCGGTATCGGGACGCTGCTGGTCGCGCCAGCGCGTCTGCTGCGGCGCGAATGCAGTTTCGACGAACTGCCGGACCTTCGTCCGGAAGAGCCGCATCTCGTCGGTCATCCAGGCGGATTCGGCCATCACGCGCGCGCCTGATCACGCGGCGCTGTGGCCGCGACGTGCACACCCGCCCCGGCGCGTCCCGACGGATCCGCCGCCGTGGCAAACGCAAACGTGGCATTTCCCTGTGTCGCAACGACCGCCGCCACAAAGCCGGGGGCGGGCGAAAAACTCGCCAGCGACCAGCCTGACTGGGCCCCAGGGACGTTGTTCGCGCGCAAGATCCTCGCTGGCTCACCCGGAGCGAGCGTGACATCAAAGTCCTGGAGCGGCATGAAGAGCCCGTGGCCCAGCGCTTTGACGAACGCTTCCTTGCGTGTCCAGCAATTCACAAATCCCAGCGGCTTATCGCCCGCGTCGAGCGCGCGGTACGCGTCGACCTCGCGAGCAGAAAAGAATCGCGTCGCGATATCGTCGGCGTCGTCGATCACACGAACGGCTTCCACGTCGATGCCAACCTCCCGCCCAGAGAGCGCGTACACGGCGACGTCATCGCAATGCGACACGTTGAAATGCAGGTCTGCGTCGGCGAACCGCCCGGCGAGCGCCGGCTTGGCGCGCGCCCCATACGCGAACTCGACCGCATCGGGCCGAATGCCCCCCCCGCCCCCCCCGCTCTCCCCGCCCCCCCCCAGCCGCGCTGCGAGCAGCTGACGCAACCGCGCGCGGGCGAGGATGAACCGGCGACGGTCGCGGTCGAAGACAAAACGCGCCGCTCTCAATCGCTCGGCGTGCGAGAGCAGCGCTGCGGCTGCCTGTACCGCGGCGGGACCTGCTGCCAGTCGCGTCACCACGACTTCGACCTCGTTCACCATTGGACAGGCACTCGTGTATCTCCTTGTCGGCCCCCACCGAGGTGCAAAAGGCGCGCCGGGCATAGGTGCGCGGCGCCGTTCCATTGTGTTGCGTGGAAACAACACTCCGGTGGCGCCACTGTTGCGCAGAGCCACGCCGCTGTGCGGCATAGCGGGCATCGTCTAGAGCGACCGTGCCGTGGTCACCGCAGGCGAAACAGAGTGCCCAGCGGAGGAAGGGGAGGGGCGCAGCGGGGCAACAACCCGGAAAATCACGTGACCATGTCGACCTCGGGGATTGGAACCACGCACCGCCCGCCCCAGCCGGCGATGTACGCGAGCTCCGCCGCGATCTCGTGCTGGAGTTTCCACGGCAAAATGAGCACGTAGTCAGGACGCGTCTGCCGGATCCATGCCGGTGGCCGGATGGCAATGTGGGTGCCGGGGAGGTACTTGCCGTGCGTGTCGGTGCGGCGGTCGACGACGTACTCGAGGAAGTCGGTGTCGATGCCGCAGTAGTGGAGCAGCGTACTACTCGTCTCCGTCGCCCCGTACGCGACGACGCGTTTGCCGTCGCGCCTCGCGGCGATCAGAAAATCCAGCAGCCGGCGTTTGCCTTCCCGCACGCGCTCGGCGAACTCCGCGTAATAGGCGGGCAGATGCACACCGGCGTCACGCTCGCGCGCCAGCAGCGAATCGACGCGCGGCGTGATCGGCCGCAGGGGATCCTCGCTGTGGCACGCGAACACGCGCAGCGAGCCGCGACGCGTGTCGAGCTCATCGACGTCGTAGATGGTCAGACCGTTGGCTGTGAGGATGTGCGCCACCGCGAGCAGCGAGAAGTAGGAGCAGTGCGCGTGATCGATCGCATCGAACTGGTTCTCGGCCACGAGCCGCATCAGGTGGGGGAACTCCAGCGTGATCACCCCGCGCGGCGCCAGCAGCAGCTTCATGCCTGCTGCGAAGTCGTTCACGTCGCGCACCTGCGCGAGCACGTCATTGCCGATCAGCAGGTCGGCGTGGATGCCCTCCGCGCGCAGCGCCCGGGCGGTGTCGCTGCTGAAGAACTCGATGCGTGTGGGAATGCCGCGAGCGATGGCCGCGCGCGCCGCCTCGTCCCAGGGCTCGATGCCGAGCACGGCAATGCCGCGGTCGCTGAAATACTGCAGCAGATAGCCGTCGTTGGACCCCACCTCGACGACGACCGTGGCGGGCGTGAGACGCAGCTCCTCGATCGCGCGGTCGGTAAACCGCCGTGCGTGCTCGAGCCGGCTGGCGGACGAGGAGGAGAAATGGGCGTACGCACTGACGATTCGTTCATCGCTGATACGCTGTGGTAGCTGCACCAGGAGACAGCGTTCGCACACGCACAGGCGCAGCGGGGAGAACAGCTCCGTCTGGTCGAGCTGGTCGGCGCAGCGGCAGCTCGCGCCCAGCGGCGACATGCCGAGATCGACGACCGTATGCGTGAGCTCGGCCCCGCAGGAACGGCAGGTCGCGGGGGGAAGACGCGGGAGCGGGGCGGGGGGCGGGGGCGGGCGCGGGGGCCACTCGACGGGGAGGCGGAGCGCGGCGGTCATAGCGCAATCCGCCTATCCCTACCAGGCTCCGAACTTTCCCGCGATGACCGGCAGCGTGCGCCACATGATCCGCAGGTCTTCCGCCAGCGAGCGACGGTCGAGGTACTCGAGGTCGAACGCGAGCTTGCGGCGGACGTCGTCGATCGAGCTGTCGTAGTGCTGATTGATCTGCGCCCAGCCGGTGATGCCGGGCCTGACCTCCT
This sequence comes from Gemmatimonadales bacterium, assembly GCA_035943355.1. Taxonomy (GTDB): domain Bacteria; phylum Gemmatimonadota; class Gemmatimonadetes; order Gemmatimonadales; family GWC2-71-9; genus 20CM-2-65-7. The sequence goes on along the minus strand of DASZCG010000120.1, from coordinate 713 downwards.
GCCGCTCCTGATATCCCGGAATCTGCTCCCGCAGCTGGGTGAAGATCGCCGGCTGTTCGGGGCGCGGGCCGACGATATCCATGTCGCCGAGGAGGACGTTCACCAGCTGCGGGAGCTCATCGAGTCGATACAGGCGCAGGATGCGACCCACGCGGGTGACCCGCGGGTCGTCGGGCGTCGCCCAGACCTGGCCAGGCTCATCCGGCCCCTTCGTCTCTCCGTTGACTCGCATCGTGCGAAATTTGAAAATCGTGAACGGCTTGCCACCGCAGTCGGCTGCGCGGTAGCGCGCGCCGCGCGGGAGCAGCCGCCGGCGATTCACGCCGACACGGGTCTGTGTGTAGAACACGGGCCCCGGCGAGCTCAGTTTGACGGCGATGGCAATTATCACGAGCAGCGGCAGAGCGACGACGAGCGCAACCATGGCCAGCGTCGCGTTGAGCACGCGACGCACGATGTCCGTCGCGGAAAGTGCGGCCGTGCCTTGCCCGTATCTCCGTTGCGGGACGTCGGGTTGCCCGAGAGCAATTGGAAACGTGGTCATCCGCTCCTACTCGATGTTCGGTCGGCCCGTGCAAACGCACGCGCCGTGCCTGATTCAGCGGCGCTGATATCAGGCACGGCGCGTCAGTTTTTGTCGTGAGCGGACGACAGGCTGTCGTGTGAGGTTGCTACACCAACCGGTGTAGTACGGCTGCTACATCGCGTTGTCC
>DASZCG010000119.1:0-4926 GCA_035943355.1 Gemmatimonadales bacterium | reverse complement strand
TCGACAAGCCGGACGACCGTGCCTACTTCCGCGACGTATTCGCCAACCGGTACAACACACGCTCTGATATCGCGTCGCTCGATCGCGTTCTCGTGCGGGAGTATCCGGGTTGGACGATGGAAGTACCGGACGTCGCGAAGGCCGGCGTATTTCTCGAGCATCTGGGCGAGTGGGAAGGCAAGAATTCGATGCCCAACCTCGTGATCATGAACCTGCCGAGCGATCATACCGAAGGGACCAATCCCGGCTGGTGTGCGCCCAAGTCGTGCGTTGCCGACAACGACCTGGCGCTCGGCAGGATCGTCCAGGGGTTGTCCCACAGCAAGTTCTGGAAATCGATGGCGATACTCGTCGTCGAGGACGACGCGCAGGACGGCGTGGATCACATCGATGGGCATCGCACCGTGGCGCTGGTCGCGAGCCCGTACGCCAAACGCGGCGCGATCGACCCGACGTTCTACAGCCAGCCGAGCATGGTGAAGACGATCGAATTGATGCTCGGTCTTCCGGCGCTGACCATCTTCGATCTCGTCGCCACCGAGATGCGCGCGAGCTTCATCGAGCCGAATGAGGCGCCGAACCTCGCGCCGTATACCGCGCTCGTCCCCCAGCAGTCGTTACTCGAGGTGAACCAGCCGGTGGGGTCGATTACTGGGCCGAACGCTGCAGCGCGTCGCCAGGCGGCGCTCGCATCGGCGCGGATGAACTTCCGCGATCCCGACGCCGCGCCGACCGAACGCCTGAATCGCATTCTGTGGCACGATGCGCGTGGGTGGGGCACACCGTATCCCGAGGTGAGGCGATCGCTGTTCTTCCCGATGGCGGTGGATTTGGAGGATGACGAGAGAGAGGAGCGGGAGCCGCGCTAGCGGGAATCCTTGCGCGCGATGGAGACCCCGACCAGGCACACCGCTCCACCGAATACCGCAATTGCAGCCGGCGCTTCTCCCAAAATCAACCAGCTCAGCACAATCGTGATCGGCGGCACGAGATAGGCGGTCGCGGCCAGCCGGCCGGCGGATCCGCGCGCCAGCGCATACGCCCACGTCGTGAAGGCAATCGAGGTCGGAAATACCCCCAGGAAAACCAGCCAGCCGATGCCACTCGCGGATGCGGCCTGCAGCTCGCGCACCAGCCGCGGCGCGAAGGGCAGGCAGATGATCGCGCCTACCGTACAGCAGGTCCACGTCACTTGCAACGCCGATATCCGATTGAGGACCGGCTTCTCAGCGACCACACCAACCGCTGACGCCGCGGCAGCGACGAGACAGAGCATCACCCCAGCGACCGGCGCATGGTGCGATGTCGTCGCGAAGCCGATCAGTACGACGCCGGCAAACGCGAGCACGCCGCCCAGCAGGAGATTTTGCGTCGTACGCTCTTTCAGAAACACCGCCGCGAGCGCGACGATGATGATCGGCGCGACCAGCACGAGCATCGCTGCCGTCCCCGCGTCGACCCGCCGCTCGGCGTCGTTCAGCACGACGTTGTAGACGCCGAACCACAGCAGCCCGGCGAGGATCAGCAGCGCGACTTCGCGACGCGTCGGCCGCACAAACGGGCGCGTGGCGACGAGCGTGCCCAGCAGGACGCTGCCGATCGCGAGCCGTCCCAACGCGAGCGCGCCGGGGGAGAATGAGCGTCCCGCGGCTCGGATGCCGACGAACGCTCCTGCCCACAGGATCACCGAGACCAGCGCCGCGGCCAGCGGCAGCCACGCTGAGAACGACGTATTCTTGGTCGTCATGGGCATGAAGAATAGCCGGCGCGAGTTCATTGCGACGACACTCGCTCTCGCCGGCCTCCCGCTGCGCGCGGTCGGTATCGACCCTCCCGCGCCCTACGGCCCGCTACCGTCGAAACGTCAGCTCGCCTGGCACGATCTCGAGTTCTACGGGTTCCTGCACTTCACGGTCAACACCTTCACAAATCGGGAATGGGGCGATGGTGACGAATCGCCGGCCGTGTTCAATCCGACGGATTTCGATGCCGACCAGATCGTCGAGTCGGCGCGCGATGGTGGCATGAAGGGGCTTATCCTCACCTGCAAGCACCACGACGGCTTCTGCCTCTGGCCGTCGCAGTACACCGATCACTCGGTCAAGAACAGCCCGTTTCGTCGCGACGTCGTGAAGGAAATCTCCGATGCCTGCGCGAGACACGGTGTGCGCTTTGGCATCTATCTCTCGCCATGGGATCGCAACCACCCGGACTACGGCAGGCCAGAGTACCTCGTCTACTATCGCAATCAGCTGCGCGAGCTGTTGACCGGCTACGGCCCGATCTTCGAGATCTTCTTCGATGGCGCGAACGGCGGGGATGGCTACTACGGCGGCGCGTACGAGCGCCGCGAGATCGACAACCGCACTTACTACGACTGGTCGAACACGTGGCAGCTGGTGCGCGATCTGCAGCCCGATACCGTCCTGTTCAGCGATGCGGGTCCCGACGTCCGCTGGGTCGGCAACGAGAACGGGATCGCGGGCGAAACGTGTTGGGCGACGTCAAACCGAGAGGACTTCGTGCCGGGCCATGCCGACGTGGGGCGGCTGAATCGCGGTGACCGCCCCGGCACCCACTGGGTGCCCGCCGAATGTGATGTCTCGATTCGGCCGGGCTGGTTCTATCACCAGCACGAGGATGAGCAGGTCAAGACCCCCGCGCAGTTGGTCGATCTCCTGTACTCGTCGGTCGGGCGCGGCGCGTCATTTCTGCTCAACCTTCCCCCCGATCGCCGTGGGCGGATTCACGACAACGACGCTCAGTCGTTGCGCGAATATGGGCGCATCGTCGCAGGCACATTCGCGACGAACTTCGCGGCCGGCGCTCGCGTCACTGCGAGCAACTCGCGCGGCAACGGACGCGATCGGCGGTTCGCGCCGGGCAACGTGCTGGATGGCAGCCGTCTCACATACTGGGCGACGGACGACGGCGCGCAGACACCGAGCCTCACGCTCGAGCTCAGCCGCGAGGTGACGTTCAACGTGGTTCGGTTGCGAGAGTATCTGCCGCTCGGCCAGCGCGTCGAAGCGGTCGCGCTCGATCAGTGGCAGAACGGGCAATGGGTGGAGTTCGCTCGAGCGACGAGCATCGGAAACTGCCGGCTGATCAGAGGTCCGCGTGTTACGACCACGCGCGTGCGCTTGCGTGTGACGCAGGCGCCCGTGTGTCCGGCTATTTCAGATGTGGGATTGTTTGCCGAACCGGTTTAGTGCCGCCGTCCGCCCACGCCACGGCCGCCGCTAAACCCGCCGAATCCGCCGCGGCTGCCGCTGAACCCCCCCCCTCCGCCTCCGCGGCTCCCACTGAAGCCGCCCAAGCTGCGAGTGAATCCGCCGAACAGGCTGCCCAATGACCGCGATCCGCCCTCCCCCCGGCTGGGCGAGATGTTCGGCCCGCTGGACATCCGGGACGAGCCGCCGCGTGGACCGATGCCGCGCGGTTGCATGCTGCCACGATTCCGGGGCTCGACGGTCCGCCCACCCCGCGGCTCGACGCTGCGACCGTGCGGTTGGACGGTTCTCGTTTCGCCAAAGCTGCGAGTTTCGAAGCCGCGGCTGCGGACCGAGATGGGGTCACTCAACGTACGGGTGCCGATTGCGATTGGCTGTGTGAACCCGCCCACGCCGCGCGGGCGTGGCTGCACCGGCGCGAACCGACCCTGCACGCCGACGTCCTTCCGTGTAAACCCGGCCGCGAAGCCGCCGCTGAACACGATGGGCCCCGGATTGAACGAACGATACGCCGGGTGGTAGTACGGATTGCCGTAACCGTATCCATACCAACCCCAGAACGGCACGAAGGCGAACGGCGCGTAGTACGGATAGCCGAACGCGAACCCGACCCCGAAGGGATAGGGGTAGCCAAACGAGAGGCCGATTCCGAAGTGAGAGTGCGCGTCGTACCCGTCGCCGTCCTCTGAGGCCAGGTGCGGCGAGTTGACGATATACGTGGCGACGTCGTAGTCGAATGGATTCCCGCGCGCCATGTTGTTCACGATCTCGAGCAAACCGGCGAGCGGATCGTTCTTTACGCTCTGGTCGGGACCGCCGAGTGCGGCGAAATCCCAGTGACCGTTGCGCGTCAGCTCGTCGAACGTGAACGTGTCGCGCGAGTACGCGGCGAGGATGGTCCCCGTTCCACCTTCATAGTCGATCTGCAGCGCCTCGCGGTCGGAGCGACTCCGCAATTCGAAGTCCCGCTCGCCACGAACGAAGTTGTCCTCGCCTGGATCGATGGGGAACAGCACCCGAACCCGGCCGAGTGGGTCGGCATGCAGGATGACCACATAGCCATCGCGGTCGGTTCTAACGTAAATCCGCGCGCGGTTACCGACGTCGTAGGTCTCGTGATCCAGCCGGACGATAACGGGAGGATCGTCGACCCGTGCGAGGGGTGCGGTAGGGGCAATCACGGGTGCAACAGCCAACAACAGCGGGAGCAGCATAGGTAAGAATATACCCCGGAGATCGCTATGCTGCTCCCCTCATTTCACTATGAGGCAACGGACGCCTTGGCCTGGGCCTCCTTGCGGATCAGCGCGTACCCGAGGCTGTTGAAGTTGTAGACCGCGAGGGCCTGGAACATGGGCTTGGCCTTGGCCGACTGACCGGAGGCATCCAACGCCGTCGCGTATTGATACTGGATATACGGATCCTGCAGGTTCCCCTGAGCAAAGTGCGCTGCAGCCTCAGCCTGCTTGCCCTGGTAGGCGGCGATGAACCCGTGCAACTGATGGAACGCCTCCATCTTCCGCGGGTTGGCGTCGGGCGCCACGACCGTCGTGTAGCGGTCCGCCTCACGCTTGGCCGTCGCATAGTCGCCCTTCCGGGCGGCCAGCCATGAGTTGAAATAGGCGCCGTTCGCTTCGGTCGCGCGGCGAAAGCCAGGGCTCCCGCTCTTGTCCGCCTGCTCCCTGGCGAGCGG
>DASZCG010000118.1:0-3188 GCA_035943355.1 Gemmatimonadales bacterium | reverse complement strand
CTCGAGGACTCGAGCGCGGTTGCGGAGATCAATCCCGCAACGCTGAAGGTAACGCGGCGCTGGTCACTCGCTCCGTGCCAGTCGCCGTCGGGGCTCGCCATCGACCGCGCGCACCACCGCCTCTTCAGCGGCTGCCGCAATCAGGTCATGGCGATCTCGGATGCCACGGCGGGCAAGCTGATTACGACGGTGCCGATCGGCCAGGGCGTGGACGCCTGCCGCTTCGATCCCGGCCGGCAGCTGGCGTTTGCCTCCAATGGAGACGGCACGCTGACGGTCATCCACGAGGATTCGCCGGATAAGTTCACCGTGGTCACCACCGTTGCGACCAAGCGTGGCGCGCGGACCATGGAGCTCGACGAGAAGACCCATCGCATCTTCACGGTGAGCGCCGACTTCGGTCCGCCCCCAGCCCCCACACCCGACCGCCCCCGGCCGCGGCCGCCGGTTCTTCCGGGGACGTTCGCGCTGTTGGAGCTCGATCCGTAGCGCGCGTCTGGAAATTCCTGGCGGCGCGATTCGCGCGCGGCGAGTATCTCGGTCTGCATCTGACGGTCGGCCTGGCGATCATCATCGCGGGACTATGGCTGTTCGCCGCTGTCACTGCCGCCGTGGTGCGTGCGGAGTCACTCACACGGGTCGATGCCGCACTGCTGAGTTGGCTCCAGGCTCACTCCACACCCGTCGGGCATACCATCGCACGGGCGGTCACGCGCCTGGGATCGCCTGATCTGATTCTTACCGCGGGCCTGCTTGTGGCCGTGATCCTGGCCGCGCGCCGGGAGACGCTGTTGCTCCAAGGCTGGATCATCGCCCTGGTCGGCGGCGAAGTGTTGAATGCGGCGCTGAAGCGGATCATTCAACGCCCGCGCCCGCCGCATTCCGTGATCTCGTCGCCGGAGAGCTGGAGCTTTCCGAGCGGCCATGCCATGGAGTCCCTCATTGGCTACGGCATGGCGGCGTATTTGATCATCGTCCTTGTCCCCGCGGCGCGCGCGCGGCGCGGCGCAATCGTGCTGGCCGCGGCAAGTCTCATTGTGGCCATTGGGTTCAGCCGGATGTATCTCGGCGTGCATTACTTCAGCGATGTCATTGGGGGCTATACCGCGGGGGGGCTGTGGCTGGCTATGTCTATCTCCGGGGTCGAGTTAGCGCGCGGGTGGCAGTCGCGCGATCGCGCAAGCCGCTGGGAGGAAACAGCCTAGCTTCTCCTTGCGTCTACGGTGCGAAAGTGAATGTTGTTGCGTCTTTTTCAGGCACCCCTGTGATCACTTGGGAGCAGATCGTCCGGTCAGTTCGCACCCTACGCCTCGACACCATGAGGACCAAGTTCGTGGTCTTCGCGGTGCTGGCGACGCTGTTCTCCACGCTCATCATGACCGTCATGCTGTACGGCCGGACCAAGCGCGCCCTCACCGATCGGCTCGGCAACGAGCTCGCCGGTCTGAGCTCGGAAGCGGCGCGCGAGATGGGCGCCTGGATCGACCAGCGCGTGTACGATCTGCGGCTGCGCGCGGCACCGTACGTCGTTTCGGATAATCTGGCTCGCGCGGCAGGCCGCGGCGGTCCCCAGGCGCTCAACCGCCTGCACGACTACGTCGGCTCGATCCGCCAAAACCTCCCGGGGCATGAAGGGCTCGCCATTCTGGATACCGACGGGCAAGTCCTGACGAGCAGCGGCAGCCGGACCGGCTTCCGTCTCTCCACGGACCGCCTCAACAATTTGAGAACCCGCGACGCGCTCGTGGGCGACGCGTTCTGGGATGCCAGTATCAACAAAGCGGCGATCGTGGTGGTCGTCCCGATCAGGCGTGATGACGGGCTGTTCCTCGGCGCATTGGCAGCGAAAATCAATCTCGACGGCGTGCGCGACACGCTGAAAGAGTTGTCCGGCGAGTCGCCACGCAACATTTCCATCATCACCGAGCAGGGCCGCGTGGTGATCAGCTCCACGGGCAACCCTGCAGACGTGATGAAGGCAGGGCTACCGGACGCGGCCATCCGGGATCTCACCGAGCGCGAAGGCCAGACCGTTGAGCAGTCGCGCGCCCCAGGGAAGGACGTCGTAGCCGTGCTGCGACGGATTCCTCAGCTGCGCTGGGCGGCGGTTGCCGAAGCGCCGAGCACCGAGACGGCGCGCGAGCGTAGCGCGCTCCGCGCAGAGACCTTCCTCCTGCTGATCCCGCTACTCCTGGGCATCAGCGTGCTCGCGTTCGTGGTGGCGGTCATGCTCACTCGGCCCCTCGAGCGACTCACGGAAGCGGCGGGCCGTGTGGCGGCCGGTGACCTCTCGGCCGAGTTCCCCGCGGGAAGCAGCGGCGAAGTGGGGTACCTGACGCGCGCGCTCAATACTGTGGTCGCGCGGCTGCGAGAGAAGGAGAGCCAGGGTGAGTTGGAGAAGCTGTCGCTCACCGACGCGCTGACCGGGCTCTACAATCGCCGCCATCTCATGGGCACGCTGGCGAGCGAGGTCCAGCGCGCACGGCGCCAGCGGCGCCCGTTCACCGTGCTGCTCGCGGATGTCGACAAGTTCAAACAGTACAACGACACCCATGGTCACTTGGCCGGGGATGCCGCGCTCGTCAAGGTCGCGGAGGTGTTCCGCAGGACGACCCGCGCGGTCGACTGCGTCGCCCGGTACGGCGGCGAGGAGTTTGTCGTGATGCTGCTCGAGTGCCCCGTAGCGACGGCCGCGCTGGTCGCCGAGCGCATTCGCGCGCGCGTCGCCGATCAGGATCTCGGCCAGGGCAAGCTCACCGTGAGCATCGGCCTGGCGGAGTATCCGGATGGCGGCGACACACCGGAGGAGCTGATCGCGACCGCCGACGCGGCGATGTATCAGGCCAAGAGCTCCGGGCGCGACCAGGTTGTGGTGGCCGGTGCGCTGCAGCAGCGCCCGCCCGAGAAGAAACCGCGCCGCAAGAAAGAGGTCGGCTAGCCCAACTCCGGTCTACGCGCTCGTGCGCGCGACCTCGTATAGGTATTCCACGTAGGACTTCACGCCGCCGTCGATTCCCTGCACTTTCGGGTTGGTCGACTCGATGACGTAATACTCATCCGGCGCGTGCGCGCCGCTGCCGTGGCCGAGGCCGAAGTGACCGGCCGCCAGCTTCAGCGGCTCTCCAGTGAAAACGTAGCCGGGCCACGAGCCTGCGTTCCGCGGCAGCAGAATCGGCTCGATTTTTGAA
>DASZCG010000117.1:0-2032 GCA_035943355.1 Gemmatimonadales bacterium | reverse complement strand
ATCGCTCGTCTGCACGAAGTTCTGATAGTAGAGTCCCACGGCGCCGAACGACTCCGGCTGCCAGGGACACACGACTTCGTCGGCCTCATTGGCCAGAGCCTCGCACGCTTCTCGCGATCCAACCGGCACCGCTACGATCAGTCGCGCGGGCCGTTGCTTGCGGATCGACCGCACCACCGCATGCATTGTCGCGCCGGTGGCGAGCCCGTCATCCACGAGAATCACGATGCGACCCGTGATGCGTGGGGCAGGCCGCGTCCCGCGCAGATCCCGTTCGCGCTTCCGCGCCTCAGCGCGCTGCACTCCCGTTACCGCAGCGAGAAACGTGTCCGAGACTGCCAATTCACTGATCAGTCCTTCGTTCAGGTAGTGCTCGCCATCAGCCGTGATCGCGCCGATGGCCAACTCCCGAGAGATCGGCGAAGGGAGCTTGCGTGCCACGATGACATCGAGCTCGCCACCGAGCGCCTCGGCGACTCGCGCCGCCACCGGTACACCGCCCCGCGGCAATCCCAAAACCAGCACATCCGCGCCCCGGTAGTACGCCAGGGCGTCGGCGAGAGCGTCCCCGGCGCTCGTGCGATCGGCGTACTGATGTCCCGGCATGTTCGTGATCATACTCCCTCCTTCCCGCTATGAGCGCTTACTCGGCACTGCCGACCGGGACTTTCCCTCCACCGGCCGCATGCGGCGCTGTACGCTGTCCTGCTTCGCGAGTTGTTCGGTGTACAGATCTCGGAACAGCGCGACGAGCGAATCACGCTCGGCCCGCCCCAGGGAGGGTCGACCGCCGAGGACGATCCGCATGATCCCTGCAGGCTGATCCAAGAAGCGGTCCAGCGTCATCCCGTACCGGAACGGCACGTCCGCATAGGCCGCTGAAAGGTCCGGCCCAACGTCCGCCTTTGCCTTGATCTTGAGCGCGACGACGCTGTGGCAATCCGAGCAGCGGCGCTCGATGAGAAAACGAGCACGGCGATCGGGCTGCGTGGAATCGGTGCGCGCAGAATCGGCCTGCGCCGAAAGCGTCTGCCCGATCAACGCGAGCGCAATGACGAGTAGCCTCTTCATCTCAGTGCCTCCATGCGGGCCGCCTAGCACAGCCGTGCAATCCTGTTCCTCCTGCCTAAAGAGTGGCCGGCGAGGCATGAAGCGGCAGTGAACCAGGCCTCATGATGCCTTCAAGTTGCGCCGCGCAGAATTCCGTCATGAGACGATTCGGGGTTGTGCTGGTGCTTGCGGGGCTTGCCGCCACCACCGCGGCGCAGGAATCCGTCGATTCAGCCGTGGTCCGCTTCTATGCGGCGCGCTGGTACCAGCCCGCATGGGTGCACGCCAACGGCATCTCCCCACAGGCCGATGAGCTCCTGGGTGTGGTGGCACAGTCGGCCCGCGACGGTTTGGATCCGGCGGACTACCTGACCGCCGCGCTCGATTCACTCCTGCACCGCCATCTGTCGCCCGAAGACGCACGGCAGCTCGACTCGCTGCTGACGCGCACTTTCCTCATCTACGCCCAGGATGTGTCACGCGGCCGCGTCGAGCCGGCAGCGGTCGACAGCCAGTGGACAGCGGCGCGCCCCGCACCGGATTGGGCCGCGTTCCTCGACAGTGCCCTCGACGCACGCAGCATCGGGGCGGTATTGCAGGACGTGGCGCCGCCGCAGCCCGGCTACCGCGCGCTGCGCGCCGCCTTGGCGCGTTATCGGGACATGTCGCGGCGCGGCGATTGGCCGAGCGATCTCGGCTGGCGCCTTGCCGCCGAGGGATTCGCGAGCCTGCGCGATTTCCAGCGCGCCCACGGGCTCGCCGCGGATGGGATTGTGGGACCGGAGACGCGTGCGGCGCTCGACGTTTCGGCAGCCGAGCGCGTCCGCCAGATCGAGCTCAATCTCGAGCGCTGGCGCTGGCTCCCCCGCAGCCTCGGCGAACGGTATGTGCTGGTCAACAGCGCTGCGTTCATGCTCGAGGCCATCGACCACGACACGGTCGCTCTGAGCATGCGTGCGGTCGTCGGCCGGCTGGACTGGCG
>DASZCG010000116.1:0-38825 GCA_035943355.1 Gemmatimonadales bacterium | reverse complement strand
CTGCCGGGTCCCGGGATGCGATCAGGACGGCGACACCGGCCGCCGCGAGTCCGGCGATCCGCCACCGCAGGTCTCGGCGTGCCGCCGCATCGAGCTCGGACAAGGTCTCGTCAAGCACCAGCACACGGCGATGCCCCAGGGTCGCTTGAGCCAGCGCCAATCGCTGGAGATCAGCCCGGCCCAGTGCACCGACGAACAGGTCGGCCGCCGCACCCAATCCGGACGTATCGAATGCCTCACGCGCCAGGCGCCGCGCCGCGAGTTCGCCGTTTCCGTCGGCGTGTAGACGGGCGTAGTACATCAGCACTTCACGCACCGTGAGGGACGGTGGAAACACCGTGCCATCGCGCGCATATCCCACCAGCCGGCGCGCCGCGGGATGCGTGGCGCTGATCCCGCACACCCGCGCTTCTCCGCGGGGCGGCTGCAGGCACCCTGCGGCGATCTGCAGCACTGTGCTCTTACCAGCGCGGGCGGGGCCGGCAATCCCAGCGATTTCTCCCGGCAAGAGCGCGAGCGAGACGTCGCACAGGCCGCCGCGACGCGGCGCGCCCGGAAACCGGCAGGAGACGTCGCACAGTGTGAGCGCGTAGTCCGTCATCAGTGCCATGCCCTCTGGCGCGCCACAATGCCGCTCGCGAGCAGGACGCCAAGCCCGCTCCACGCGAGCGCATGCAGCATCGCGCCCCAGTCGCCGGTCCCGGCATCGCGGTAATGCCAGAGCGCCGGTCCCAGCTCGAGGGCGCTGGCGGCAGCGGTCCGCACGACGCCAGGATGCGCGAGCCCGACGAGCCGCTCGGGTGCGACCGTTCCGGCCACGGCTATAAAGAGGAAGAGCGACAGGGCGGCACCGTTCCCCAGTGCCAGAACGGTCGCCAGTGCGAACGCACCGACGGCTGCCGCGGCGGTGAGCCCGGCGGCCGCGGCTGACGCTGGCTCCCCGCTCGCCATGGCGCACAGCGTGGTGAGCAGCGCGGCCGGGAGCACGATGGCCAACCAGCGCCCAGTCGCGATGGCAAGCGGTGTCGTCGGGTGCGTGAGCGCGGTGGCCAGCGCGGCCCGGTCGCGCGCGTTGCCCGCCACCCAGACCGCGCCGGTGACGGCGCCGAGCGCGCCCGCCTGCAGCACCGCGGTGAGTGGATCGAGCCCACGGGAGCGGAGCCAGACGAGCAGCACGCCGAGCACCAGCAGCGCGGCGCCGAATCGCGTACGCACGAGACGAGGGCGTACGAGAGTCGTTTCGGCGAGGACGCGGCACAGGAATCGCACGCCGCGAGGATAACTCAGGCAGTGGCGGCGGCCGGTACCGATCGGCCGCAGCCCGCATCAAATCGTCGCGCGCGCTCCGATGATCGCGTCGACCAGCGCTTCAGCCTCGAACCGGACCGGGTCCGTGGCCGGCAGCCCCGTCTCCTCCGCGGCGCGCGCGACCGCCTCACGCGCAGCGTCTTCATCCATGTCGTAGGTGTTGAGACAGATCCCGATGACCTTGGTTGGATGCACGGGGTGGGCGGCGCGTTCGTAGATGTCGATCATCTCGACGTACGACGGGATCTTCACCCACGGCTCGCGGCCGTGATAATCGCCGATCCAATCGCGCGTGACTTGATGGCACAGGATGAGCGCGTCGGGGCATGCGCCGTGCAGCAACCCGAGCGTTACGCCGGAGTAGCCGGGATGAATCAGACTCCCCTGCCCTTCAACGAGCACGATGTCGTTGTCTTTCGCGCCCTGCAGCACGAGCTGCTCGGCGGCGCCCGCGATGAAGTCGGCCACGACCGCATCCACCGCGATGCCCCAGCCTTCGATGAAGATGCCGGTCTGCCCCGTCGCGACGAAGCTCGTCCGGTGACCGCGCTTCACGAGCGCGTCGCGCAGCTGCAGCTGGGCGGTCATCTTGCCGACATTGCAATCGGTGCCGACGGCGAGCACGACCAGCGCGTCCACTTCAGCGGCGCGGCCATCGGCGATCGGCAGGTTGGGTGGCGGCCTGCGCGCGTCGAGGATGCGCACGCCGCGCGCGCGGGCCAGCGGCCCCAAGTCCGGGTCGTCGCCGATGAACGTGTGCAGGCCGCTCCAGATCTCGAGCTTGCGCTCGATCGCAATGCGCAGCCACGCCTTCCATTCCTCCGGTAAACGCCCGCCCGCCGGCGCGATGCCGATGAGGACCGCGGTCGCGCCTTTGCCCTGGGCGATGCCTCGCTCGAAATCACCGACGACGGGAATGTTGCCGCCGAACCCCAGGATCTCCTGCGCCGTCTTTCCCGCCTGCTTGCGATCCAGCACGGCCACGATGCGCTCGGGGAAATAGCGAATGCACGAGTTGGCGGTCTTGGACGTGAGCGGTCCAAAATCGCCGTCGGCGATGATGAGGAAACGATGCTGCGCGGTCGTCATTGTGCCCTGGTTACGACGCGGCGCCGCTCGACGCCGGACCACGACTCCGTAGGCTTCAGCACGGCGGATCTTATGTGGCCCGGCTCACCATAGATCTCGCCGTGCAGAATGTGTCTGATCAACACCATCGTCACGCAGAGTACCGGTACCGCGACGATCAAGCCGATGGGGCCGAGCAATGTGCCCATCACCAGGACGCTCGCGATCGTCAGCACGGGCGGCAGCTCGACTTTGTGCTGCATGATGCGCGGCACCACGAGGTTCGCCTCGAAGACGTGGACGAGCACGCCCAGCAGAATCACGAGCAGCACCTTCACCCAGTCACCCGAGGCGACGACAAACAGCGCCGGCAGCAGCGTCGAGACCAGCGTCCCGAAGAATGGCACGATCGCGACCAGTCCCGTGAAGATGCCGAACGCCAGCCAATAGGGCACACCGAGAATCCACAGGCCGATCGCGGTCAATGCGGCGAGGACCGCCATGGCGATGAGCTGTCCCACGACCCAGGCCCGCAGCGTGGCCGCCGTGTCGTCGAATACGCGAGTCGCGATCGCGCGCTGGCGGGGCGAAAACAGCGAAATCAGGCCGTCACGGTATTGCGCGGGCTGGCGCGCGAGGTACAGCGCCATCACCACGACGCTCGCGCCTTCGATGAACAGCTTGCCGCCCCCGCGCACATAGCCGAGCATGGAGCCGCTCAGGAAACCGACGGCATCGGTGACGAGTCCCGACACGACCCCGGACGAGGGATTCGCGAGATCGGTCTGATCGAGGACGGGATACTGGCTGGCCCAGCGCGCCAGCACGTTCTGAATGTTCGTGAGCGTCTGCGGCAACCCGCCGATGAGCGCGCGCGTCTGCTCGACCACGGGGGGGAGCAGCAGCACGCCGATTCCGGCGACGGCGGCGACGGTCGCGATGACCGTCACGGTGAGGCCGAGCCACCGCTTCGTCCCGAACCGCCGTTCCATCAAGTCGGTGACCGCCGAGAGATACACCGCCAGCAGGATGGCAAGGAAGACGAGCAGCAGCACGTCGATGACCCGAAGGATGAACCAGACGACGAGGGCCGCAACGAAGAGCGCCACAACCGTGGCGCTCGACACTCTACTGGAGGAGGAACTGTCTGGCCCGTTCAGCTTTTGTGCTCCGTCTCGTCATCGTCGAGCAGCTCTGCTTCCTTTGCGCCCTTCCCCAGCGCCCGCGCCTCTGCTTGCTCGCTCGTCCCGCTGGGCAGCAACCCCATTTTGCGCTTGAGCGCGAGGAGCTGCTGATCGGCGTCCGCCTTGACCTCGAGACCCTGGAACTGCTTGATGAGCGAGTCGCCCGACAGATCTTCGTTGACCTCGGCCGCGGCGATAAGCTTGCGCTCCTCGTGCTCGATTTGCTCGGCCATCCGCTCGAACGTCTCGAACGCGCTCTTGTCCGAGATGGATCCCATCGTTTCCTGAATGCGCTTGTGGGCCTCGGCCCGCTTTTGGCGCGCGATCAGGATATTCTTCTTGCGTTTCGCCTCTTCGATCTTGTCGTTCAGCTGCCGCAACGAGCCCTTGAGCTTCTCGGTCTCTTCCCGGTGCTTGACCCACACGTCGTGCAATTGCACCGCGTTCTGGACGTGCTCGTTGTAGCGCAACAGGGCCTGTTTGGCGAGATCGTCGCGGCCTTCCTGGACAGCCAGCACCGCGCGCTTTTCCCAATCTTCGGAGAGCTTCTTTTCCTGCTCGGCCTGGGCGGAGAGGCGTTTCTCATCAGCGATCGCCGCAGCGACTTGCTGCTTGGCTTTCGCCAGCTGAGTCCGCATGTCGACAATGAGCTGCTCGAGGACCTTTTGCGGGTTCTCGGCACGCGAGATCAGATCGTTGATGTTCGACCGGATCAGCGTGGACAGACGATCGATGATCCCCATCTAGGCTCCTGGCAATGAGCGCTCACGCTTTTGCGCGAGCAGCCGCTCCGCAAAATCTAGCCGCTCGGCCATCTCGGCAATTTGGCCCTGCATTTCCGACACCTTATGCTCCAGATCGGCGACGTGCTCCGCGTCTGCCCCTTCGAGCGGCATGTCGCTCCACTCGCCGCCAAAGCCCTTCGACTTTTTGCGGCGATGGATGCCGCCGCGAATCCGCTCGGCGATCGCCGTCGCGAGATCCGACTTGAAGAACGCGTACAACACGACGCCTGCCACAACCAGTACACCGATCACGCCGATCAGCGGAATCAGTTGATTCGGGTCAAACGGAATCATCGGCGGCGGCGGCGTTGGTCCTTGCAAAACCACGTGCTCTCCTACGCCAAGCATTGCTCGGCCGTTTCAGCGGGCAACATCCCGCTCCTGACTGGTCGACTTGGCCAGCAACCGCTCGGTAAAATCTACACGCTCCGCCAGTTCCGCCACTTCCCGACGCAACTGCTCCACGTTTTCCAGCAGCTCGGCATTGTCCCCGCCGGACCCCCCGCGTGGGGTCGGCCCGTGGCGCAGCCGATCCGCAAGCGCCTGACCGAGCGGGGAGCGGGCCAGCAGGAGGGAGAAGACACCCAGCATCGCAATCACGGGAATGAAAACGCCGACCATGCCGGGATTCATTGAGGCAACCGTCCTCCCTCACCCTGCTTGGCGAGCAACCGCTCGGCGAAGTCCATCCGTTCGGCCAGCTCCGTCAGCTCTTCGCGCACCTGTTGCAGCTCCTGTAGGATCTCGTCGCGCTCGGCCGGCTCGATTCCCGGTCGCCGGTGCTCGCCGGCGATGCGCTTTGCGATCGCCGCGGCAACCGGCCGGATCACCCAGAATCCGCCCCCGAAGATGAGAAAGACCGCCGCGGCTTCCGACGGGCTCACCGCTGCTCCGTTTTTCTCGCGAGCAGACGCTCCGTAAAATCGATACGCTCGTTCAGATCGCCGATTTCGCGGCGCGCTTGCTGCAGCTCGGCAAGCAGGTCTTCCCGCAACGCTTGCAGCTCGTGCCGCACCGTCGTATCCGTCGCGCGCGGACGAATCCGCTCGGCCAGCGCGCGCACGAGCGGAAACAGAATGACGACGGCACCGGCGACGACCGCGAACAGCGCGAATACCGCGCCACGATCCACGCGTTATCCCACCGGCGGGAGCCGCTCGGCTTCCCGCTGTTTGGCGATGAACCGTTCCAGAAAATCGACGCGCTCGCTCAGCTCCGCGATCTCGCGGCGCGCGTCCTGCGAGTCTTGTACTAGATCCTCGCGAAAGCTTTGCAACTCGTCCCGTACGCCCGCATCGCCGCGCCCACGGATCCGTTCGGCCAGACCCCGCACCACGGGGAACAAGAGGACGAAGGCACCCACGATCGTGATGGCCGAGAGGAACACGACCTCGGGCGGCATCAGCGCCCTCCCGGCGGCGCGAGCCGTTCGGGTTCCCGCTGTTTCGCCACCAGCCGCTCCAGAAAATCCACGCGCTCACCCAGCTCGTTGAGCTGCTCGCCGAAATGCCGTAACTCCTCGACCTCCTCACGCAGCTCCCGGACCTCTTCGGCGGTCTCCTGATCGGCTCCACTCGCGCCTTTTTTTCCGAGGATCCGCGCCGCGATCGCCTTGCCGATCGGGGTGATGGAGAACAGAATCGCTCCGCCACCGCCGAAGATCAGAATCACCGCCGCCAAACCGATGATATCGTCGTTCATCGCGCTCCCCTTCGTTCAACCTACCGTCTAGTCCCCCGCCTGCAACACTTTGCGCAGGAATTGTGCGGTATGCGACGAGCCAGACCGCGCCACCCTCTCCGGCGGACCTTCCGCGACGACCCGCCCACCCAGCTCGCCCCCCTCGGGGCCGAGGTCGATCACCCAGTCGGCCGTCTTGACTACGTCGAGATTGTGCTCGATGACGATGACGGTGTTGCCCTTATCTACCAGCCTGTGCAGCACCTCGAGCAGCAGGCGCACGTCCTCGAAATGGAGACCGGTCGTCGGCTCATCGAGGATGTACAACGTACGACCCGTGTCGCGTTTTGCGAGCTCGGTCGCGAGTTTGACGCGCTGCGCTTCGCCGCCCGAGAGGGTGGTCGCCGACTGTCCGAGGTGGATGTATCCCAGACCTACGTCATTGAGCAACTCCAGTTTCGCCCTGATACGCGGTTGGTGCTCGAAGAAATCGAGCGCGTCTGCCACCGTCAGATCGAGCACGTCGGCTATCGACTTTCCCTTATAGCGGACCTCGAGCGTCTCGCGGTTGTAGCGCCGGCCTTTGCAGACCTCGCACGGCACGTACACGTCGGGCAGGAAGTGCATTTCGACCTTCACCAGGCCGTCGCCCTGGCACGCCTCGCACCGGCCGCCTTTGACATTGAAGGAGAAGCGCCCGGGCCCGTAGCCGCGCAGCTTCGATTCGGGGAGGTAGGTGAACAGCTCACGGATCGGCGTGAACAGCCCTGTATACGTCGCGGGGTTGGAGCGCGGCGTCCGGCCGATGGGGCTCTGGTCGATATCGATCACCTTGTCGATGTGATCGAGTCCGTCGATCCGGTCGTGCGCTCCCGGGACGACTTTGGCGCGATAAAAGTGCCGGGCCAGGGCCTGATACAGGATGTCGGTGACGAGGGTCGATTTGCCCGATCCCGACACACCGGTCACCGCGGCGAACAGCCCCAACGGAAATTCGACGGTGAGGTTCTTGAGATTGTGTTGGCGCGCGCCGACAACGCGCAGCACCCGGTCGGCGGCCGCGATACGACGGCGGGGCGGAACGGGGATGCGCAGCTCGCCGCGCAGATAGCGCGCGGTGAGTGAATCGCGGTGCCGCAGCACCTCCTCGAGCGGTCCGGCCGCGACGACCTCGCCCCCGTGACGGCCCGCGCGCGGCCCGAGATCCACGACGTAATCGGCTGCGCGAATCGTCTCTTCATCGTGCTCCACGACGAGCACCGTGTTGCCCAGGTCGCGCAGCTCCTTCAGGGTCGCGAGGAGGCGCGCGTTGTCGCGCTGGTGCAGCCCGATCGACGGCTCGTCGAGGATGTACAGCACGCCGACCAGCCGGCTGCCGATTTGCGTCGCGAGCCGGATGCGTTGCGCTTCACCACCCGACAGCGTCGCCGCCGAGCGATTGAGGGTGAGGTAGTCGAGCCCCACATCCACGAGAAAGCGGAGCCGGTCGGTGACCTCTTTGAGTATGGGCTGCGCGATTTCGGGATCGAGACCGGCGCGACCATTGCTGCGCAGCGGAATGCGCGAGAAGAACTCGAGCGCCTCGCGCACCGGCAGCGCCACGACGTCGCCGATGCTCTTGCCCGCCACGAGCACGGACAAACTCTCCGGCTTGAGGCGCCGGCCCCCGCACGTGGGACAGGGCTGCTCCACCATGTACTGCTCCAGCTGCTCGCGTACCGCGTCCGACGCGGTCTCGCGATAGCGCTTCTCGACGTGATCGAGCACGCCTTTCCAGCCCGACTCGTACGAGCCGTGCCAGCGATCGCTGTCGTATTGATACGTGATCGTTTTGCCTGGTGCGCCTCTGAGCAGAATCTTCTGGACGGCCGGCGACAGATCGCGCCACGGCGCATCGAGATCGAACTTGTACGCGCGCGCGAGCGCCGGGAGCACCACCTTCCGCAGATAGCCGCTCGGCTCACCCCAGGGCAGCACGACTCCTTCGAGAATCGACAGCCCGTGATCGCCGAGGACGAGCCCTTCGTTCACCTCGCGCCGTGTCCCCAATCCCGAGCAATCCGGACATGCGCCGTACGGCGAATTGAACGAGAACTGTCGCGGCTCGAGCTCCGGCAGCGACAAGCCGCACTTGGGGCAGGCGTAGCGCTCGGAGAAGAGTCGCGAGCGCGGGCTGCCGGTCTGGCGCACGACTTCCACGACGCCTTCGGCCGCTTTGAGCGCGGTTTCGATCGAATCCGCAAGCCGGCCGCGATCGGCGGGACGCACTACGAGCCGGTCGACCACGACTGCGATGTCGTGATTCTGACGACGGTTCAGCTTCGGAACGTTGGACAGGTCGTAGGTCTCACCGTTGATCCGGGCGCGCACGAAGCCTTGCTTGCGCATCGCCTCAAAGACGTCGCGGAACTCACCCTTCCGGCCACGAACCAGCGGGGCCAGCACTTCGATCTTGGTGCCCTCCGGCCACGCGAGCACGAGGTCTGTGATCTGTGACGCCGACTGGCGTTCCACCGGTGTGCCATCGTTAGGGCAATGCGGGGTACCCGTGCGAGCCCACAGCAGGCGCAGATAGTCGTAGACCTCGGTGATCGTGCCGACGGTCGAGCGGGGGTTCGCGCCGGCGGTCTTTTGCTCGATGGAAATCGCCGGAGAGAGGCCCTCGATGGCGTCGACATCGGGCTTGTCCATGAGACCGAGGAACTGCCGCGCATACGCGGAGAGCGATTCGACATAGCGACGCTGCCCCTCGGCGTAGATCGTGTCGAATGCCAGCGACGACTTGCCGGAACCGGAGAGCCCCGTGATCACGACCAGCGCGTTCCGGGGCAGCTCGACGTCGATGCTCTTGAGATTGTGTTCGCGTGCTCCGCGAACGATCAGGGCGTCACCCGGCATAGACCCGTAGCCTAGGTAGGCCAATGGCTTGCGGTCAACTCTCCACTTTCCTACGTTAGCATCCCTCACATGGCCACGGATGCGCTGGTCGTCCTGACGACGCTCGGATCCTCGGGCGACGCGCGCAAGCTGATCCGCGGCCTGGTCGAGGAGCGGCTCGTCGCCTGCGGCACCGTCCTGCCGGCCGCGTCGATCTATCGGTGGGAAGGCGCCGTACATGAGGAAGAGGAGGTTGTGGTTTTGCTGAAAACCGATGCTTCCAAATGGGATGCGCTGGCGGCTGCCGTGCGCGAGCGGCATCCCTACGACGTTCCTGAGCTCCTCGCCTTCCCGGCCGAGGAAGGCTCCCCCTCCTACCTGTCATGGTTGAAAGCGTCGGTGGCGCCGTGAACAATCATTCGGATCGGGGGGGGAACCCCAAGCGTGAACGGCGCTGGCAGACGTCGCAGGAGCGCGCCCGCGTCGCTGCCGAGCTGATCGAGGAAGCGGAATCGCTCACGCAAACCGGAGCCATCGCGAGCCCGAATGACGTGGCGCGCGATCGGCAGCCACCGCCGCTGCGCATCGCGCAACCGCTGGCGACGCCGGCTCCCCAGGCCAAGTTGGATCGGGAGACGACACCTCCGGCGCCGAGCGAGGAGCCAGCTGCACCACCGTCACCTGCTCCACGACCAACCTCCACCAACGTCCCGGAGCCCCCCCCCCAGGCTGCTCCGGCGTCGGACGATCCGTTGTATCTCGCGGCGCGGGAGGCCAGTGAGCGGGGCGAGATCGAGCGCGCGGCGGCGTCGTACCGCGACCTGCTGGCGCGCGATCCGAAGCACGTCAAGGCGCGCAACAACCTCGCGCTCATCCTCGATGCGCGCGGCGATCGCGACGGTGCGCTTGCCGAGCTCGATCGCGCGCTGGAGACCGAGCCGGACAATGCCGCGCTGCTGCTCAACCGCGCCGCGCTGCTCGGTGCCAGCGTGCGGTACGCGGCCGCGCAGCGCGATTTGCAGCGCCTGCTGCGCGCCGATCCGACCAACGTCGAAGCGCTGTTCAATCTGGGTATCGTCCTGACGCGGCGCGGCATGTGGCGCGAAGGGATCGACCAGCTGCGTCAGGCCGTCGAGCTGGAGCCGGGCCGCGCTGCGGCATGGTACTATCTCGGCGAAGCGCTCAACCACATGGACGATCTCAACGGGGCGCTGGCAGCCTACGAGCGCGCGGTCGAGATCCAGCCCGCGAATCCCAAGGCCCTGTACGGCATCGGCAAGATCCTCGACCGCCTGAACCGCCCCGATGAAGCCACGGCCATGTACCGCCGCTCCCGGGAAATGACCGGGAGGTGATTCGCGTAGTCGTGGACGATCTGGCGACGTTTGCCGCCGATGCGATCGTCCGTCCCGCCACTACTCGACTCGACCCTACGGCTGCAGCGCTGCGTCGCCTGGAGATCCTCGGCGGCGAGGACTTCCAGCAGAAGATTCGCTTGAGTCGCGAGTTGGCCGTCGGCGCGGCGGTCGTCACCGCGGCCGGCGGTAACCTGCCCGCCGAATTCGTCATTCACGCCGTGATCCGCAGTGAGGTCGAACCGGTCACCCGCGGCAACGTCGCGCGGGCCTGGTTGTCGGTGCTGCATCAGGCGCAGGAGTGGCAGTTCAGCCATCTCAGCGCGCCGCCGCTCGGAACCGGCGCCGGCAATCTCGCCCTCGAGGACGCGGCCGAGATCATGGCGACGGTCCTGCACGCCCACCGCGGGAGCGCGGCGTTCCCGGCTGATGTCTCGTTCGTCGTCGAGCGGCCCGAGGACCAGCAGGTGTTCGAGGCCGCGCTCCAGCGAGCCGTCTCGTGACCCGCAAGCACTGGGTGATCGCGATCCTCATCGCCTGGGCGCTCTCACTCGGGTGGCTCATAAAGCGCGAGGTGTTCCGTCCGACAGGCGCCCGGCTGGCTGCAGCCGCCCTCGCCGTTCCCCCGGGCGCGCTGTTTTACCGGCTCGACGTCGGCGACCAGCAGGTCGGCTACTCCTCCACGACCATCGACACGCTGAGCAATGCGATCCGCGTCGAGAACGTCTTCGTGCTCGATGTCCCCGCGCTGGGTACGCTGCATCGCACGTCCGCGCGCAGTATCACGATGCTGTCGCGCTCGCTGCGGGTGCAGAGCGTCGAGGCGACGTTCGACGGCGATCTCGGTCAATTCGCGGCCCACGGCCAGGTACTCGGCGACACGGTGTTGTCGGTCACCATCGTCTCCGCGGGCGACTCGCAGATGACCCGCATCCCCCTGCAGGGCCCGATCACGCTGCCGGCCCTGCTGCCGCTGCGGCTCGCGTTCGGCGGAGAGCTGAAATCGGGACGCGCGTACACCGCGCGTCTGTTCGACCCGCTTTTGCTGAGCGGCCGCGATGTCAGCGCGCGGGTCGCCGCCGAGTCGACCCTGGTGGTATCCGACAGCGCGGATCTCGATTCGACGACCATGACGTGGGTGCCGGAGCACTACGACACGGTCCGCACGTTTCGCATCGATCATGACGCCAACGGTGTTCCGACGCGCAGCTGGATCGACGCGCAGGGGCGTATCGTGGCCGCCACCACCGAGCCCGGCTTCGAGATGGAGCGCGCCGCGTTCGAGATCGTCTACGAAAACTTCAAGCATCGCGATACCGCGCGGGTTGCGCGCGCCAGCAGGGCACCCGGGTTGGGCGACATCGTACCGCTGACGGCGTTGGCGGCAGGCGTGCAGAGTGATCCCGTTCCTCGCGCCCGGCTGCTCGTCAGAAAGAACGGCCGCGACACACTCGAGATCCGCCAGGTGGACGCGCTGGAGGCCAATGCCGCTCCCTACCGGCTGCCGGCGCGGGACACGACACTGGCGCACTGGCTCACGCCCGAGCCGCTGATTCAGAGTCACGACCCGCGGATCGCCGCGCAGGCGCGCCAGCTCATCCAGCGCGAGCGCAGTCCCGCGCGCGTGGCGGCGCTGCTCACGCATTGGGTCCACAGCTCCGTGCGCCGCGCGATTCCCCACGGCAGCGCGCCGAGCGCTGTACACGTGCTCGAGCAGCACAGCGGCGACTGCAATGAATTCACGACCCTGTATGTGGCGCTGGCGCGGTCGGCGGGGCTGCCCGCCCGCACCGTGTCGGGCCTGCTCTATGTGAACGGCCGCTTCTACTATCACGCCTGGCCGGAGATTTACCTCAACGATTGGATCCCGGTCGACCCGATGTTCGATCAATTCCCCGCCGATGCCGCGCACATCCCGATCGCGGTCGGCGGACTCGCTCGGCAGGTCGAGCTGATTCCGCTGATCGGCCGGCTCAAGCTCGAGGTCCTATGATTCGCCTGGAGAACCTCACCAAGCTCTACGGCAGCTTCGTCGCGGTGGACGACATCAGCCTCCACGTTCCTCGCGGCATCCTGTACGGCTGTCTCGGCCCCAACGGCGCCGGGAAGACCACGACGCTGCGCATGATCGCGGGCATTCTGCGGCCCTCACAGGGACGCGTGCTACTGGGCGGCGATGACGTGCACGTCAATCCGTTGTCGGCCAAGATGCGGCTGGGATTCATCCCCGACCGGCCGTTCGTGTACGACAAGCTCACCGGCGCCGAGTTCCTGCGCTTCGTCGCGGGACTCTATGGGCAGGAGGGCGACACCGTCGAGCGGCGCATCGCCGAGCTGCTCGAGGTGTTCGAGCTGACGAGCTGGAAGGACGAGCTCGTGGAAGCCTACAGCCACGGCATGCGCCAGAAACTGATCATCTCGAGCGCGCTGATTCACCGGCCCGAATGCATCGTGGTGGACGAGCCGATGGTCGGACTCGACCCCAAGGCGGCGCGCCTGCTCAAGGACATTTTCCGGCAGTTCGTGGATCGCGGCGGCACCGTGCTGATGAGTACGCACACGCTCGAAGTGGCCGAAGCGATGTGCGATCAAATCGCGATCATTCAGCACGGCAAGATCGTCGCCGCGGGGACGGTGAGCGACGTGCGCCGCCAGCACAAGGCGGGCGACGCCAGCCTGGAAGAGCTGTTCCTGAAGCTCACGGGCGGCCCGCAAATCCGTGAGCTCGCGGAGGTGCTGGGACGGTGAAGCAGCCGTCGCTCGCGCACATCCTGCAGCCCAAGTGGCGCACCGCCCTGCAGCGGCTGCGCGAAGAGCGCGCCAGCGGCGGCACCGGCAAGCTCATCGTGCTGGCGCTCGTGGGCGGTTTGTTTTGGGCGGGTGTGTTCGGCGTCCTGTACAAGATCCTGAAGACGCTGCGCGCCGTGGAGGAGCTGGGCCCGCTCATCCCCGGTAAGATGCTCGGCCTGATCCTGCTTTCCTTCATAAGCATCCTGGTGCTGTCGAACGTCATCACCGCACTGTCGAGCTTCTTTCTCGCCAAGGACCTCGACCTGCTCGTCTCCACGCCGGTGGACTGGCTGCGCCTGTACCTCGCGAAACTGAGCGAGACGCTGCTGCACTCCTCGTGGATGGTGGCGCTGATGATCGTGCCGATTCTCGCGGCCTACGGCGTCGTGTACAAAGGCGGCGTGCTGTTCGCCGCGTACGCGATCCTCGCCATTATCCCGATGCTGATCCTCCCGGCAGTCGTCGGCTCAGCCGTGACGCTGGTGCTGGTGAACATCTTTCCGGCACGCCGCACGCGAGACCTGCTGTCGATCATCGCGCTCGGCGCGGCCGGTGGGGTGATCCTACTGTTCCGCATGATTCGCCCGGAGCAGCTCGCGCGGCCGGAAGGATTTCGCAACCTGCTCGACTTTGTGATCCTGCTGCGCGGCCCGACGTCGCCGTTCCTGCCGAGCGAATGGGCATCGCAAGCGATCATGGGGTACCTGCGCAATCAAATCGACCCGCTGCCACTGCTGCTGCTGTGGACGACCGCCGCCGCTTTCATCACACTGGGGGCCGCGCTGCATCGCGGGCTCTATGCGCAGGGATTCACCAAGGCTCAGGAGGGGGCCGAGCGGTTCATCCGCGGCACCTTGTGGCGGTGGACGGTCGGGCCGTTGCTGGGGTGGCTGCCCGTGGCGAAGCGCGAGTTCGTGGTGAAAGACATCAAGTTGTTCTTCCGCGACACGACGCAATGGAGCCAGCTGATCCTGCTCGCGGTGCTCGTCGTCGTCTATCTCTTCAACATCCAGGCGCTGCCGCTGCACCGCGGCGAACCGGTCGGATTCTTCTACGTCAATCTCGTGTCGTTCCTCAATCTCGGACTGGCGGGATTCGTGTTGGCCTCGATCGCGGCGCGATTCATCTTCCCGGCGGTGTCGCTGGAAGGACGCCAGATGTGGCTGTTGCGCTCCTCGCCGCTCGATCTCCGCGCACTGCTGTGGTCCAAGTACTGGGTCGGCACCCTGCCGCTGCTCGTCCTCGCGCTTCTGCTGACAGGACTCACCAACGCCCTGCTGGAGGTCACGCCGTTCATGATGATCATGGGTCTGGCGACGATGGCGGGACTGACGCTCGCCATCTCCGCGCTGGCGCTGACGTTCGGCACGTTGTATCCGCAATTCGAGACGGAAAACGCCGCCCAGATCCCGACGTCGTTCGGAGGACTCGTGTTCATGATGACGACGATCGCGCTTCTGGCGGGCGTGATCGTCTCGCTGTGGCAGGCGGTCTATCAGTACGTCCGGGCCGCGTATGAAGGCCAGCCCGTCGTGATCGACTGGTGGATGTTCCTCTGGTTCGCCGTGGCCGCCGTGCTGTGCACGACGGCCACGGTCGTGCCGCTCAGGATCGCTCGCAAGAAGATGGAGACGTTCGAGTTTTAGCTCAGTGCCAGCTCAGTCCGGCGACCAACTGAAAAATGGTGCTGCTGGCGAGGATGAATCTCCCCTCGACGTAGGGGTGCGTCCGCCCGCTCCGCGCTTCGAGTCCGGTAAACAGGTCCAAATTCGTGTCGGTGTTGCCGCTCCCGTGCAGCAAATTGAGCCCACCGCCCACGTACCACGCGCGGTAGCGGGTTGGCGGCCGGTACTTCAGATCGAAATTCAGCGCCCAGGGCGTGGCGCCGTTGTCGAAGTAGATGTCGAACGTTGGATAGAAATCGAGATGCGGCGTGATGGGCCAGGCCAGCTGCGCGCCGAGGAGCACGTCATCGCCGTCGAAGTCGTAGCCGATGTGCGCGCCGTACTCCGGCCCGGGCGTCGTCGCGGCCGCGCGCCGCCGAGACCGCCGCTGCGCATCTGCCGTCGACGCCGCCAGCGCCAGCAACACCAACAGGACCAGCATTCGCGAGGTCCAACGGTTCACGACCTGCTCCTGAATTTTGGGATGGAGACTGATAGGAAACGGCACCCCGAAATGCAATAGGCGGCGTCTTACCTCAGGCAGCCACGCGCGTGCCGCAGCGGTTGCAGTATCGCGCGTCGGTTTCGAGGGCTGTGCCGCAGCGCACACAATATCCGGGCGCAGTGCCGAGACGCCGGCCGCACGCGGAGCAGAATGCGGCGTCGGGCTCGGGGCGAGGACCATGATCGGGGCAAGAGGGAGCAGGGAGCAAAGAGCGAGGAGCAGGCTTCGCCTTCTGCTCAATGCTCTCGGCTCCGTGCTCCGTTCGCATGGCGGCCAGAGCCTCCGCGGTGTACTTCGCCTTCAAGGCGTCGTAGTCCGCGTCGGAGAGCTTCCCCGTCGCGCGATCGAATTCGATCTCCTTCAGCGCGCGTAAGGCGACAGTCTGCGGGCTCATGTCGTCCTCGGGATCATCGCCTTCATCGACGACGCGAGCCTGCTCGTCACGCGACCGTGGCGGTCGCAAGATGGGGAGCAACACGAAATACGTCGCTCCCGCAGCGAGCAGGACACCGACCAACAGCTGAATCAGTTCCGTAGGGCGGTCAGCCTGGGAGGCGGTCGAGCTCGCGGCGCAGTTGCTCGAGCTCGGCGGGAGA
Source organism: Gemmatimonadales bacterium (assembly GCA_035943355.1). Lineage (GTDB taxonomy): Bacteria > Gemmatimonadota > Gemmatimonadetes > Gemmatimonadales > GWC2-71-9 > 20CM-2-65-7. Next base: position 23,013 of record DASZCG010000116.1, on the reverse strand, counting down.
CGCGTCGGGTGGGGCGGCCGGCATCACCGGAGCGGCAGCGCCTGATTCACGCGTCCAGCGCTTCAGCATCCACACAAGGCCCAGGGCGGCAACGAGGAGCGCCACTCCGGGGACGAAGTAGCCGAGGAGATTGAAGCCGCGTCGTGGCAGCGACATCAGGGCCACTTGGCCGTACTGCGCCACGAAGGCGTCGATGACTTCCTGCGCCGACTTGCCGTCTCCCAGCATGGCGAGCACCTGCTTGTGCAGCGCCGGGCTGTACGTGCACGTGAAGTCGGTGGTGCGACAGGTGTAGATGTCGAGCCCGCAGCCGCAGCTGCAGCGCAGGCGCTTCTCGAGCGCCTGCACGTTCTTGTCGTTATCGGCGGCGGTGACCGGAGCCTGCGCCCGACCGGCACGCTCGGGATCGTAGACCTGGCCGACGCTCGTCGTGTCCTGCAGCACCGCGCCTGCTGCGCCAATCGCGACGACGAAAAACTCTCGGCGGCTCACCCCGGCCGTCATCGCTCCGCCTCGAGCTTTACGGCGTACCCAGCCTGGACACCCGACGCCGGCGAGCCCTTCACGGCGACTGGCGCTCCGCCGGGCCACAGGACGATCAGGCCGCCAATCACGAGCACGAATCCGCCGAACCACACCCACCAGACGAGCGGGTTGATGGTGAAGCGGAACACCGCCTGCTCCGTTCCGTTGACCAGGCCGGCCAGCACGACGTACAGGTCGACGCGCAGCCCGCTCATGATGCCGACTTCCGTCGATGGCTCGAATGTGCGGTTGCCGAGCGCGTCCACATGCTGGCGCTTTTCGGTGCGCAGCCGTCCGATGTCCTTGCCGTCGCGACGCACATCGAGGAGCGCAGCGGTCACCTGCCGGTTGAGCGCGTTGTACTGTGAGATGCCGAGGTGCGTGAACGTGTACACATGCCCATCGCGGCCCCGCAGTTGGGCCGACTCGCCCGGCCGCAGCGTCGCTTCGGTCTCGGTCTTGAACGCCATGCCGGCGAAGCCGACGAACAGCAGGACGATGCCGATGTGTACGATATAGCCGCCGTAGCGGCGGCGATTGCGGGACAACAGCTGCAAGACCGCGAGCGGTAGCGCCTCACCGTACTGGCGGTTCCGCGCCCGCGCGCCGCGGGCGAATTCCTGAACGACCGTTCCGACCACGAACGCACCGATGCTGAAGGCCAGGAGCGCCCAGCGGTCCCGCATACCGGCGACCAGCAGAATCAGCAACGCGAAAACGCCTGTGGTCACGGGCACAGCGAACTGGCGTTTGAGATTCGCGGTCGAGGCGCGCCGCCACGCGATCAGCGGCCCGATCCCCGTCAAGAGCAGCAGCGTCATACCGAGCGGGATGTTGACGAAGTTGAATGTGGGAGGGCCGTACGTGATTTTGACGCCCATCACCGCCTCGGAGATGATCGGGAACAGCGTGCCCCATAACACCGAGAACGCGAGACCAATGAGCAACAGGTTGTTGAACAGGAAGCTCGCCTCGCGGCTGACCATCGATTCCAGCGTCGCCTCGGCTTGCAGCAGCGGGAGCCGGATGACATACAGTATTGTCGTGGCCGTGGTCGCGGCGACGAGGAAGAAGAGGAAGTAGTAGCCGACCGGCGATTCCGTGAACGAATGCACACTCGCGATCACGCCGGAGCGCGTGAGGAACGTGCCGAAGATCGAGAGCACCCACGCGCCGAGGATCAGCGCCAGATTCCACTTCTTCAGCATGCCGCGCTTTTCCTGAATCATCACCGAGTGCAGGTACGCGGTCATCACCAGCCACGGGAGCAGCGCCGCGTTTTCGACCGGATCCCAGGCCCAGTACCCGCCCCAACCCAGCTCCACGTAGGCCCACCACATGCCGATCAGCAGCCCGATGCTGAGGAACAACCACGACACGATCGTCCATTTGCGGACGGCAACCATCCACTCGGTGTCGAGTTTCTTCGTCAGTAGCGCGGCGATCGCGAACGCGAACGGGATGGTGATCGAGATGTAGCCGAGGTACAGCATCGGGGGGTGAAAGACCATTCCCGGGTTCTGCAGCTGCGGATTCATTCCCTGGCCGTCCATGGGCGTGAACGCCAACCGCTGGAACGGATTCGCCGCGAACAGCATCACACTCACGAAGAAGGTCGTCACGAGTGAGGTGACGGCGGCGACGTACGGCAGATAGGCGCGATAGCGCCCGCCGGTCAGCAGCTGCGTGAGGGCCGCGAACAGGCTGAGCACTGCGGCCCAGAACAGAAGGCTGCCTTCCTGGCCCGAATACAACGCCGACCAGAGGTAGAACGTCGGCAGATTGCGGCTCGTGCGGGACGCCACGTACTGCACGCTGAAGTCGTGACGGAAGATGGCGACCTCGAGCGAGATCACCGCGATGAGCAGCGCGCCGAACAACGCAAACGTCGCGTGTCGGGCACTCTGTTGCAGATCGGCGCGACCCTGCGCGCCGCCGACGAACCCCGTGATGGCTCCCCACAAGCCGACCACGAGGGCGAGCCAGAGAGAAAAATACCCGAGCAGCGTCATTTACGCCTTGGGAACTGCTTCGTACCGCGACCCGCACTTTGCCAGCACGTCGGTCGCGTGAATCACGCCATCCCTTTGGAGTCGCCCTTCGACGACAACCTCGACGGAATCGGTGAACGTATCGGGAGGAAGGCCCTTGTAGATGACGGGATAGCTGACCGTGCCGTCGGTGATGTGGAAGCGGAGCGTCTGCGTCGCGGTTTCCTTCTGGACCGAGCCAGGAACGACGCGCGCGCCGACTTTCATTCCGAGATCGTAGAAGGAAGGATCGGCGGACACATGCTGCGCAAGCTCACTGGGCGTGAGGAAGTACTGGCCCGTCTGCTTGATGCCGGAGGCCATCAAATAGCCGACCGAGCCGACGATCAGGATCGCGCCAAGCGCGAACTTCGTTCCCGCGTTCATCCCGTAATTATACCACTCCGCTGCGCGCCCGCTCCAGCGCCCATGCTACCGCCTCGGCGGCACTGGTAGCGCGCGGCATCTCGATCGCGTTCCTGAAGGAATCGTGAAGCCCGATCACGGGTTTCTCGGTTCGCTGCGCCAGCGCGATCTCCGACAGCGTGCCCACCCCGCCGCCGATCGCGATCAGCGCCTGCGCCGCGCGCACGATCAGAAAGTTCCGCATCTCCCCGAGCCCGGTCGCCAGCGGCACATCGATGTGGGGATTGGCCGCCGCCGGGTCCGTGCCAGGTAAGATGCCGACCGTGACGCCGCCGTTTGACTGCGCCCCCTGTGCTGCCGCCTCCATGACGCCGCCCAGGCCGCCGCAGAGCACGATCGCTCCACGGCCCGCTAGCAATCGACCCGTTTCGTGCGCGATGGCTAATTCGTCTTTCGTGCAGCGGTTGCCGCCGATGACGGCGATGATCGGCTTCATGACCCAGCGAAGGGCGGTTGCAGGATCCCCCGGTCGGTGACGAACCCTGTGACATAGCGCGCCGGTGTCACGTCGAACGCGGGATTGAGCGCCGGCGCCCCATGCGGCGCGATCGGCCGGCCGGCCATGACGGTCACTTCAGCCGGCGCGCGTTGCTCGATGGGAATCAGATCGCCCTCGGGCAGTGACGCATCCACGGTGGACCACGGCGCTGCGCAATAGAACGGCACCCCATGGTGACGCGCCAGCACCGCCAGGCCATAGGTCCCGATCTTGTTGGCGAAATCGCCGTTGGCGCAGATCCGGTCGGCCCCGACGAGTACGACGTCGACCTTGGCCTGCCGCATCAGCGTCGCCGCTGCGGCGTCAGTGATGAGCGTGCAGGGAATGCCGGCATGCATCAGTTCCCACACCGTGAGGCGAGCACCCTGCAGGAGGGGACGGGTTTCATCCACAAACACGTGCAAACGGCGGCCCTGGTCGTGCGCCAAATAGATGGGGGCCAAAGCGGTTCCGATTCCCCCGGTTGCCAGCGCGCCGGTATTGCAGTGCGTCAGGATGTTGGACCCATCGGCGAGAATCGTAAGGCCATGCTCGCCGATGCGCCGGCACATCGCGCGATCCTCTTCCCAGATCGCCATCGCTTCCGCGTGCAGTCGGTCCCAGACGGCCGCACCATCGCCGGGCGTTGATTCCGCCACGCCCGCCATCCGATGCAGCGCCCAGCGAAGATTCACCGCCGTCGGCCGGGCGTTCGCCAGCAGGTCCGACAACTGCGTGGTGCGCGCGAGAAAAGCGGCTCGCGGCGCGGTGCGATGCTCGCGCAGCGCGGTAACCAGGCCCATGGCCGCGGCAATGCCGATCAGCGGCGCGCCTCGCACCTGGAGAGTCCGGATCGCGTCGGCGACCGCATCGGCGCTCTCCAGATCGCGTGTGATCTCCGCCTCCGGAAGTGCACGCTGGTCGATGATGCGAACCGCACCGGAAGGCGCCCAGGCAATCGCCTGTACACTCATGGCTCTGAACCTATAGCTTTCGAGCCATGACGTACCAGACCCTGTTGTTTGAGATCAAAGACGGTATCGCGTTCGTCACCATCAATCGTCCCGACAAACTGAACGCGCTCAACGACCAGGTGATGCTCGAGCTGAGCTCAGCCGTCGATCGCATCACGACGGAAGCCGAGATCAAGGGCGCGATTCTCACCGGCGCGGGGCCCAAATCGTTCGTTGCCGGCGCCGACATCGGTGATCTCTCGCGCCAGGGTCCCTTCGACGGCAAAGCGCGCGCGCAGCGGGGTCAGGCCGTGCTGCGACGCCTGGAGACCTGCGGCAAGCCGGTCATTGCCGCGATCAACGGCTTCGCGCTGGGCGGCGGCTGCGAGCTCGCACTGGCGTGCCACATTCGGATTGCGGGCGAGAACGCGAAGTTCGGCCAGCCGGAGGTGAAGCTGGGGATCGCGCCAGGATACGGGGGTACGCAGCGGCTGCCCCGAATTGTCGGCAAGGGCGTCGCCCTGCAATTGATCCTCACCGGCGAAATGATCGACGCGCAGGAGGCCTACCGTGTCGGGCTCGTGAACAAGGTCGTTCCCTCAGGCGACTTGCTCGCCGAATCCGAGAAGATGATGCGGGGTATGCTCGCGATGGGACCGCTGGCGGTCAGACTCGCGCTGGAGGCCGTCGATCAGGGCCTCGAAATGACGCTGGATGAAGGGCTGTTGCTCGAGGCGAATCATTTTGGACTGCTGGCCGCCACCGCGGACATGAAAGAAGGAACCACCGCATTTCTCGAAAAGCGCGCCGCCAAGTTCCAGGGACGCTGATCCTGCTGTTCGTCACGGCCTGCCTCGCCGAGCGGGACCGTCCGGGGCCGCCACGGCTGACGTTCACCATCGACGACATCTCGGTAATCAGCTCCACCCACACCGACACGCTCGCCGGCAGTGTGCACGCGGAGGATCCTGATGGGATCGACTCGGTCTGGGTCGCGCTGGACAGCGTAGAGAAGGGCGAAGACGGCTTGTTCGACCGGGTGTTCAGCTCACCCTGGCGTTTTGTCGTCACAGCTGGCCGTTCGCAGGGTACCACGCTTCCCCTCACCTTTCGGGCCCGGGATGTAGCGGGGTTTGAGGCCCAACGGGACACGTACGTCGTAGTCGGACCATAACTTCCGTAACTGTCTTAACTCTTGACAGGACAATGACTTCCGGGTAAATTACGAGCCTGTGTCAAACCGTTCCGACCGCCCCAAACGGACCCGTCCGGTCGCCGTCGGGGAAGCGCTGGAAGGCTATCTCGCGCGTGCTGGTTTGGCCCGCCGAGTGGGCCAGGCGCAGATAATTCCCGATTGGCCCCGCCTGGTCGGCTCACAGATCGCTGCCGTTGCGACTCCCGAAAGCATCACGCCGGATGGCGTGCTGTTCGTGCGGGTGGCGACGAGCTCGTGGATGAATGAGCTGCAGTTGATGACCCCCGACATCATGGCCCGCGTCAACGCGGGTCGCGGCGCGGGCCGCATCACGACAATACGCTGGCTTCTTTCACGTTAGGAACTTGATGCCGAAGAAGAAACCTGCTGCGCCCCCGAAAGAAAAGAACAACGGCGGTTATCAGGCCGACTCGATTCAGGTCCTCAAGGGCCTCGAGGCGGTGCGGCGCCGTCCCGCGATGTATATCGGGTCGGTGTCCGCGCGCGGCCTGCACCACCTCGTCTATGAGGTCGTGGACAACTCGGTCGACGAAGCGCTGGCGGGCTACTGCACCAGCATCGACGTCACGATTCACGCCGACAACGCGATCACCGTGGTCGACAACGGCCGCGGCATTCCCGTCGATCTGCACAAGACCGAGAAAAAGCCCGGCGTCGAGGTCGCCCTCACGGTGCTGCACGCCGGCGGCAAGTTCGACAAGAGCAGCTACAAGGTGTCGGGCGGTCTGCACGGCGTCGGGGTTTCGGTGGTGAACGCGCTGTCCGAGAAGCTGGAAGTCTGGGTCGACCGCGACGGCAAACGCCATCACATGGCGTTCGAGCGCGGCGATACCAAAACCAAGCTCGAAGTCGTCGGGAAAGCGAAGGGCACCGGCACGACGGTCTGGTTCAAGCCCGATGACAAGATTTTCACCGAGACGCGGTTCGATTACGCCACGATCGCCAACCGGCTGCGCGAGCTCGCCTTCCTGAACAAGGCGCTCACGATCGTGCTCAAAGACGAGCGCAAGGGAAGCACGAAAACAGAGACGTTCTACTACAAGGGCGGGCTCGCGGAATTCGTGAAGTGGATCCTCGGCAACCGGCGCCCGTTGCATCCCAAGCCGATCACGTTCGAGGCGAGCCGCGAGGACGTCGAGGTCGAGGGCGCCGTCCAGTACGACGATCAGTACAGCGAAAACACGTTCACGTTCGTCAACAACATCAACACCCACGAAGGCGGCACGCACCTCACGGGCTTCAAGGCCGCCCTGACACGCACGATCAACGAGTGGGCCAAGCAGGACGGCGCCCTCAAGAAGGAAGAGTTCACACTCTCGGGCGACGACGTCCGCGAGGGCCTCAACTGCGTCCTCAGCGTCAAGGTCAAGGCGCCGCAGTTCGAGGGCCAGACTAAGACCAAGTTGGGGAACTCGGAAATCGAAGGCATCGTCAAGACGGTCGTGAACGAAGCCCTCGGCGCGTTCTTCGACAAGAACCCCAGCGTCGCACGATCGATCATCGCGAAGGCGGTCAGCGCGGCGCGCGCCCGCGAAGCGGCGCGCAAGGCGCGCGAGTTGGTGCGCAAGAAAAGCGGCCTCGACGCCGGCCTGCTGCCCGGCAAGCTCGCCGACTGCTCGCTCACCGACCCCAAGCTGTGCGAGATCTATCTCGTCGAGGGCGATTCCGCCGGCGGCTCTGCCAAGATGGGCCGGGACCGCAGCTATCAGGCGATTCTGCCGCTGCGCGGCAAGATCCTCAACGTGCAGAAAGCACGCATCGACAAGATTCTGTCCAACGAAGAAATCCGGACGATGATCACGGCTATCGGGACTGGTGTGGGCGAGGACTTCAATGTGGGCGAAGCGCGCTACCACAAGATCATCATCATGACGGATGCCGACGTGGACGGCGCACACATCCGGACGCTGCTGCTCACCTTCTTTTATAAAGAGATGAAGCAGCTCATCGATGCCGGCTACATCTACATCGCCCAGCCGCCGCTGTATCGCGTGTCCAAGGGCAAAGAAGAGTTCTACGCCTACGACGAGAAAGAGCGCGATGCGTACGTGAAGCGCCTGACGAACGGCACCGAGACCAAGGCCGGGATCAACGTGAGCCGCTACAAGGGCCTCGGCGAGATGAATCCCGATCAGCTGCGCGACACGACGATGGATCCGACCAAGCGCACGCTGCTTAAAGTGACGATGGAAGACGCGCTCGAAGCGTCGCAGCTGTTCGAGACGCTCATGGGCGACGAGGTCGAGCCGCGGCGCCGGTTCATCGAGGAGAACGCCAAGTTCGTGAAGAACCTGGACGTCTGATGGGCGTGGCCGTCGTCGTTGGGTTGCTGCTGATCGCGTTGGCATGGTTCTTCTGGCCCAGCCGCGGGTCCCACGCTCCGCCGCGGAGTGAGCTCGAAGCCGCCGAGCAGGATGTTCAGGAGGCGTCCGACCCGGACAGCGTGCGTGACTGGGGTCCGGGAACGGGTCAGAAGCCGCTGCCCTAACTCGGCGTCTGATCAGCGGTCGGCCGGCTAAGGAGGTGCGCATGGTGAGCCTCGAGTTGCGTCCGCTCTCAACCGGCGAGATTCTGGACAGCGCCCTCACGTTGCTGCGGCGTCACTTTGCCCTGGTGCTGGGCATTGCGGTGGTGTGCGAAGGCATCCCCACGGCGATGGACGTCTACCTCGATTTGACGGGCGGCCCTGCGCAGAACCCCGGCTTGGGCTTGCTCGACCGGGTGCTGACTGGCGTAGGCTCCGTGCTGGTGACGGGCGCGACCGTGCGCGTCGTGTCGGAGGCCTATCTCGGACGGACGCCGCTGTTCGGCGACGCCATGCGCTTCGCGGGCAGCCGGTTCGGGTCGGTCTTCGGCGCCACCTTCATGGGCGGCCTCCTGACGATACTCGCCACCCTCGCCCTGATCATCCCGGGGATCGTCGTGGCGTGTGGGTACTCCGTCGCGAGCCAAACCGCCGCCCTCGAGTCCGGCTCATCGAGCGAGGCTCTGCGGCGGTCGTGGAACCTGACGAAGGGCTTCAGGTGGAAGGCCTTGGCTCTGTGGATAGTCGCGCTGGCCGTCATCCTCATCGTCTTCCTTGGCGCCGGGGTGCTTGGTGGGATCTTGGCAGAGTTCGTGGCGGGGCTCGACGCCGTGCTGGCGGTGACTGCAGCGCTCGTGTCACTGCTCTTCTACCCGGTGATTTCATTCGTCTTCACGGTCTTCTACTACGACCTGCGCGTCCGCAAGGAAGGCTTCGACCTCGAAGTGCTGAGTCGCCAGCTCGAGTTGGCGAGTACCGGAAGTCATTGACGACGCGGTCATGCTACGCCAGCTCTTCCACGCCTGCCTTGCTGACGCGGTGCGACACCAACCGCAACGGCTTCTGCGTCAGCTTGTCCCCGATCACGATCGCCTGAGATAACGCGCCGAACCCGGTCCGAATGCCGTCGGCGTCCTTGGCGAAGACCGACGCGATCGGCTCTCCCTCGAGCACTTTGTCGCCCGGCTTCACGGTAATCACGAACCCGACGGTCGGATCGATGACGTCGTCCACGGTGCGGCGACCGCCGCCGAGCGCGATGATCGCGCGACCGATAGTCCGCGGCTCGACACGTTGCACGACCCCGGTGCGGGGCGCGGCGAAGACCTCCACGGCCTGCGCTTGCGGCAGGCTGGAAGGATCTTCGAGGATCTTCGGATTGCCGCCCTGCGCCTCGATGATCTGCTCGAACTTTTCCGCCGCCAGTCCCGACTCGATCGCCGTTTCGAGTTTCTTGCGCGCCTTCTTCGTGTTCTTCTCGATTCCGCCCTGGAGCAGCATCTCGACGCCCAGCGCGTAGGTGACCTCGAGCAGATCGGGCGGGCCTTCACCCCGCAGCGCCAGAATCGCCTCTTCGGTTTCGAGGACGTTGCCGCACGCGCGGCCGAGCGGCCGATCCATCGCCGTGATCAGCGCGATCGTGGGGCAGCCGCGATCCTCTCCCAGCGCGATCATCGTCTTGGCGAGCTCGAGACCGCGCTGCACCTCCGGCAGGAACGCGCCGCTGCCGTTCTTTACGTCGAGCACGAGGCCGTTCAGTCCTTCGGCGAGCTTCTTGGACATGATGCTGGCGGAAATGAGCGGGATCGATTCGACCGTCGCCGTGACGTCGCGCAACGCATACAGCTTGCGATCGGCCGGAGCGATCTCCGCCGTCTGCCCGATCAGCGCGCAGCCGAGCGTCTGCACCTGGGCCTTCGCCTCGGCGAGCGAGAGGTTGGTGCGGAAGCCGGGGATCGCTTCGAGCTTGTCCAGCGTGCCGCCGGTGTGACCGAGCCCCCGGCCCGACATCATGGGCACGGCGACGCCGCAGGCCGCGACGAGCGGCGCGAGCACGAGCGACACTTTGTCGCCGACGCCACCGGTCGAATGTTTGTCGATTACTGGTCGCTTGATGCCGTCGAACGAGAGCCGGTCGCCCGACGCAAGCATCGCGTCGGTGAGGGCCGCCAGCTCCTGTCGCTCCAGCCCGCGCAGGAACACCGCCATCAGCAGCGCGGCAATCTGATAATCGGGGATGCGGCCCGCGGTGTACTCGGCGACGAGCGCCGACCACTCTTCGGGACTCAGGGCCGCGCCATCGCGCTTGCGCTCGATCAGAGGGCCGACGATCATTCGTTTATGCGCCTCTCCATTTGCCTGCTCGCTGCGGTGTGCTGCGTGACGAACCTCGCGGCGCAGCACGATGCCACCGCCAACTCGGCGGCCGCGCACATCGCGCTGGGCGACAGCGTCTGGCCCATGCATCCCGATGTGGCCCTGCGCCACTATCAGGAGGCCCTCGCCGTCGATTCGCTGAGCTACGAAGCGAACTGGAAGGCGGCCCGGGCCATCGCCGACGTTGCCAAACAAATACAGGGCAATGTCGATTCCCTCAAGAACCGCCGGGACAGCCTGTATTCCGTGGGCCGAACCTATGCCGAGCGCGCGATTCGCGCCGATTCGACGCAGGCGGATGGGCACTACGTGCTCTCGATGGTGCTGGGTCGCCAGTCACGCACGAAGAGCAGCAAGGAGCGCGTGCGCTACGCCAAGGTCATCTTCGATGAAGCGACGCGCGCCGTGGAGATCAATCCCAACCACGACAACGCCCATCACGTCCTCGGCGCGTGGAACGCCGAAGTGAAGCGGCTGTCGGGATTTCAGCGCTTCTTCGCGAAGACCCTGTACGGCGGCGGGTTCATGTCGAAGGCCAACTGGCCCGACGCGGTGAGCCATCTCGAGCGCGCCGTCGAGATCAACCCGCAACACGTCTACCACCGGCTCGAGCTGGCGGAGGTCTTCGTCGACCTCGATCAATACTCCAAGGCGCGCGAGCAGCTGCAGGTCATCGCGACGCTGCCGAACTTCGACGTGCTGGACGGGCAATACAAGAACGAAGCCGCGGCACTGCTCGAAAAGATCAAGGACAAGAAGGACAAGAGCAGCAACAGCTAGCGTCCGCGCATTAGTTTCTCAATCGCGTCGGTGGTGCGGGGCGCACCCGCCGACAGCCATTCCCCACCCTTGGCCGTGACGAGCACGTCGTCCTCGATTCGCACGCCCAGCCGCTCGCCCTGCAGATAAATCCCTGGCTCCAGCGTCACGACCATTCCCGGTTCGAGCGGCCGGCCGATGCCGACATCGTGCACATCCATGCCGATCGGGTGGCCGAGGCCATGGTTGAAGTACTCCCGGTCATCGCACGTCTTGTCGCCGCAGAGGGTGCCGGAATGCTCGTGCATGTAGCGGCGCGCGATGTCGTCGAGCTGCCGCATGGTGATGCCCGGACGCACGGAGTCGAACGCCGCCTGCTGCGCTCCCAGCACGAGGTCGTAAATCGCCTTTTGCCGCGGAGTGAACTTGCCGTTCACGGGGAACGTGCGGGTGACGTCAGCCGTGTACTGGCCCCACTCCGCCGCCGCGTCGATGACCACGAGGTCGCCGGTCTCGGTGCGGCGGCGATTGACGTCGTAGTGCAGCGTCGTGGAGTTGGGGCCGCTGCCGACGATCGAGGGGTAGCCCAGCCGATCGGCCCCGTTGCTGCGGAACCCGTCCTCGAGCACCGCCTCCAGCTGATACTCGTACATCCCGGGCCGGGCTGCGCGCATTGCGGCGACGTGTCCGGCGACGCTGATGTCCACGGCTCGCCTGAGCCGTGCGATCTCGTCCGCATCCTTGACGACGCGCATCGAGTCCACGATCGGCAACAGGTTGCGAACGTCGGCGCCCGAGAACGCGATGTCGGAGATCTGGCGCTCGTCGCGGGTGGACGGACCGAGGGGCACGTAGATGGGGATGTTCGCGAACCGCAGCCGTCGGAGCCGGTTATCCAGGGAATCGATGGGGAGCACCTTCGCGATGCCCGACAGCCGCACCGCGACGCTGTCGGATCCCAGTCGCAGGCCCGTCCAGCGTTCCTGGGAGGGCGTGCGCGGCGGCAGAAACAGCACCGTCTCGAGTGAATCCGGTCCGCGCGCCGTCATGACGAGCCACGCGTCCTGCGTCTCGAGCTCGGTGAAGTAGTAGAACGTGTTGTCCTGCCGAAAGTCGTTGTCCTGCACGTAATCCTTTTCGATGTTGCGCTCGTGCGCGGCGGGAATGAGCACGGTCGCGCGGCCGAGGCGGTGCAGCAGCGCGCGGCGGCGCGCGGCCGTTGCGGCGGTGTCCGCCGGACGCCCCATGCCCGGGAGCTCCGGAACCACGGTGTATGCCCCGATGGGGGGGGGGGCCGCAGATCCCGCTGCTTGTGACGCAGCTTCCGCGCAGAGGGCGATGCCGAGGACGGCGGTAACGAGCATGGTGCGCATGAGCGACTAATCTACACGCGCTTGACGTCACTCGCGTCCCCGAGCGAAACTATTGCACTCATGACAATCAACTCGGCCCTGACACACGCGGAAGCGGAACGTCTCGCCGCGCGTATCGCCGAGCTGGAGCATGAGCGCAAACACCTCCTCGCGGTTATCGAGATCCTGAAAGAGGGATCGAGTTCCTTACATTTCATTGACATTTTGCAGGCGATCGCGCGCAAGCTGGGCGAATCGTTCGGGCTCGATCGCTGCTCGATTTTTCTCGGCGAAAAAGGCGGCCGGCAGGTCCGGCTGGTGGCGTCGTACGAAGACCCTACCATCCGCAACTATGTGGTCGATCTCGAGCGCTACCCCGAGCTGAAGCGCGCGATGCAGAGCGGCGAGACCGTATTCATTCCGGACGCGGCCAACGATCCCTCGCTGCGGCACGTGAAGGGCGAGCTGATCAACCGCCGCGTCAAATCGATCACTGTGGTGCCCATCACGTGGCGGTCGGTGGCGATCGGCGCGATCTTCCTGCGCACCTTCCGCGACGGCCCCACCTTCTCCGACGCCGACGTCCGCTTCGTGCAGGTCGTCGCCTCGCTCACCGCGCAGAGTCTGCGCAACGCCCACCGCTACGAGCGCCTGGCGCAACGCCAGCAGGAGACGGGAGAGCAGCTGCGCCGCATGGAGCTCGAGCGCGTAGCGCTGCTCGCGTTCCTGCGCCGCCTGCTCGACGCCTTCGGCCAGCGCGAGGGAAGCGCGGGGGGCGGGGGGGGCGGGGGGGGCGGCGGGACCAGCTGGGGCGAGGGTCTCCTTCCCAAAGCGAGCGCCGAAGAGCTGGATCGGCTGGTCAGCGTTGCCATGGCCGTCATCCAGGAAGAAGCCAAGGGACGGTGAAGGCAGCATCCCGCGCCGCCGACTTGCGGCGGATTCTGGAGCGGGCCAACCACGCGTATTACCTCCTCGACAAGCCGGAGATGTCGGACGCCGAGTACGATCGGCTGTTCCGCGAGCTCCAGACGCTCGAAGCGAAGCACCCCGAGCTGCGCACACCCGACTCTCCCACGCTGCGCGTGGGCGGCGAGCCGGCGAGCGGGTTCCGCAAACATCGCCATCTCGTCCCGATGCTGTCCCTGGCCAATGCGTTCAGTGAAGCCGAGCTCCAGGAGTGGGAGGAGCGCAACGCGCGGCTGGTACCGGAGGTGAAGGAGGCGGGCTACACCCTCGAGGTGAAGATCGACGGCGCCGCCGTGAGTCTCACCTACCAAGACGGCGTGCTGGTCACCGGCGTGACGCGCGGGAATGGGATGGAAGGCGAGGACATCACCGCGAATCTGCGCACCGTACTCGACCTGCCGCTCAGACTGCGGGGGCGGGGCTGGCCGAAACGGATGGAAGTCCGGGGCGAGGTCTATCTGCCCAAGAGCCAGTTCGCGGAAACCAATACGCTGCGCGAGAAAGCGGGCGAGCCACCCTATGCCAATCCGCGGAACGCGGCCGCTGGCGCGCTGCGACAGCTCGATCCCAAAAAGACCCGCGCGCGCGGCCTCCGCGTTTTCACCTTCCAAGTCGAAGCGCCGGGCCTGAAGCTCGGCATCGAGTCACAGCACGAGCTGCTCGAGACGCTGCACAAATGGGGGCTCCCCGTCGAACCGCATCACACGCGCGTGAAGGACCTCCGGGCGGCGCACGCCGAGATACAGAAGCTCGAAGCGCTGCTCCCGACGCTCGACTACGGAGCGGACGGCGTCGCCGTCAAAGTGGACAAGCGCGCCCTCTACGCGGAGCTCGGCACGATCGGCAACCGCGAGCCGCGCTGGGCGGTGGCCCGGAAGTTCGCGCCGGAAGTCCAGGTCACGAAGCTGCTCGACATCCGCATCAACGTGGGGCGCACCGGTGCGCTCAACCCCTACGCCGTCCTCGAACCGGTGGAAATCGGGGGCGTCACCGTGTCGAACGCCACGCTGCACAACGCCGATCTGATCGCGGCCAAGGACATCCGGATCGGCGATGCAGTCGAAGTCACGCGGGCGGGTGAGGTGATTCCTCAGATCCTGGGTCCGGCGCCCGGACGCCCGCGAGGAGAAAAGGCGTTTCGCATGCCGGAGCGCTGCCCCAGCTGCGGTTCCCAGGTCGAGCACCCGCAGGACGAGGTGATGACCTACTGCCCCAACATTTCGTGCCCGGCGCGCATCCTCGAAGGCATCGTGCACTTCGCGAGTCGGAGCGCCATGGACGTTCGCGGGCTCGGCTACGAGCGCGTGCGCGCACTGCTCGACGCCAACTTGATCGCAAACGTCGGGGACCTGTTCCAGCTCACTCCGATGCAACTGCTCACCCTGGAAGGTTTCGCCGAGAAATCCGCGCAGCAGCTCGTCGACAGCATTGCCGCCTCGAAGCGGCAGCCGCTCTCCGCCGTGCTGTTTGGACTGGGCATCCGGCACGTCGGCGCGCAGGGGGCCAAGCTGCTGGCACGGCACTTCGGCACGATGACGGCGCTCGCCAAGGCGTCAGTGGAGGAAGTCGGCGCGGTGCGCGGCATCGGGCCGGCAATTGGCGAGGCCGTGGCGGGGTTCTTCGCCGATCCGCGCAACAAGGAACTGCTGCGGAGTCTCGAGAAGTCCGGTCTGACGCTCAAGGAGACCGAGACGGCAACCGGACCGCGCCCGCTCGCCGATCAGACGTACGTCGTCACCGGAACGCTTCCCACGCTGTCGCGCCAGCAGGCGCGCGAGCTCATCGAGACCGCCGGAGGCCATGTCTCGGACAGCCTCTCGAAGAAAACCACCGCGCTGGTGGTGGGCGCCGACCCGGGATCGAAGCGCGACAAGGCCGAGGCCCTCGGGATCGAACAGATCGACGAGGCCGAACTCTTGCGCCGCGCCAACCGCAAACCCTAAGTTGGCGTCCCATATGACCGTTCCCGGAATCGTCCGGCAATTGCATGCGAGCCTCGCGGCGCGCGCACCAGACCAGCTCGTCACGATTCTCCAGGAGGCCGGCTACGCCGCGGGTGAGGGCCTGTATCGGGGCTTTGCCGCGACCAACAATCCCGCCGACCTCGATGCCGGCATGCTGGCGGAGACACTGTCCGAGTTCTTCACGAGCGGCGGCTGGGGCAGCGTCACGATTACGCCGGTCGGAACCGGAGCGCTGGCGCTCGACTCCACCGACTGGGCGGAAGCGGAGCCCGGTACAGCGCAGTCCCCGATGTGCTTCTTCTCGGCAGGCATGCTGGCGGACTTTTTGGGACGACTGTCCGACGAAACCGTCGCGGTGCTCGAAGTCGAGTGTCGCAGCCGCGGAGACGCTCGGTGTCGCTTTCTATCGGCGACGCCGGAAGTGTTGGAGCGCGTGTATAACGACATGACTGCGGGACGGACGTATGAGGAGGCGCTGAGGTAGAAGCTACCGGCGCGCTACACTCACCCCTTCCAACAGCATCGATGGCGACCACCGCGCCCCCAGCCAGCGCCCGTCGGTTCCAAATCCCCCAATTTTCTTCAGGAGATCGTAGGCGTTGCCGGCGACGGCCGCGTCTTTCACACGCCCGGTGATCTCGCCCCGCTGCACGCGATAGGCGAGTCCCACGGGATGGCTGAACGCGCCGCTGATCACGTTGCCCTGCCCCACGCCGATCAAGTCGTCGACGATGAGGCCATCATCGATGCCACCGATGAGGCCGCCGCCCAGAACTGAAGCAGGTGACGCGGTGCTGCGCCGCGCTCCAGCAGCAGCCATCCGGAAGACGATGTTTGTATAGCCAATCCGGGGCTTGCCGAAAAACCCGCGTTGTCCGTTTCCGGTGCTTTGCGTTTTGGCACGCGCGGCGGTCTCGAGATCGTACACGAAGCAGCCCACCGTGCCGCGCTCGACCAGTCCCGTCGCGCGGGATGGCACGCACTCGTCATCGATGGGGCGCGACGCAGGACGCCCTGGCGTCAGCGGATCGTCGATGATCGACAAGCGCTCGTCGAACGTCAGCTCCCCGACCTTCCCCGCGAGCGGCGAACTTCCCTGCAGCACGGTCTTTCCCGAGAGCGCCTGCTCGAGCGGCAGCACCACGGCGGCGAGCCCCGCCGGCGTGAACACCACTGGCAGTGCCCCATCAGGTGGCGAGACGACCGTCAGTGCCGCGGTGAGTCGCGTCTCGATCGACCGGGCCAGCGCCTCCAGATCGGCGCCGGTGGGCATGTCCGCGCCGAGGTAGTGATCGTAGATCATCAGGACGTCGTCGCCGGCTATCCGGGTGACGTCGGCTGCCACGGCGATGCCGGTGCCGCGGTATTCGCCGCGCGCGCCGGCGCTGTTGCCCACGGCGGTGTCGGCAATTTCGCGCTCGACCGACACATTCACCTGACAGTCGGGCCGCTGCAGCCGCTCGACGAGCCCCTTGCCCAGGCGGATCAAGTCATCGAGTGACGCGTCGGCGGTGCGGTCGAAAAAGGTGGGAATGGGCGGGAGCGTGGATGCAGCGCCCGTGGGAAACGCGAGCTCCACCGATTCACCGAGCTCCGCGGAGGCGCGCGCGCGGGTGACGAGCTCATCCGGATCCGGCGTGGCGGACGTGGTGCCCGCGACCCCCATGCGGCCTCCGGCGAGCACGCGCAGGTTGACGCCGGCTTCTTCGGAAATCCCCGCCGTCTTGAGCCGGCCGGCCTCGAACGCGACCGCTGTCTGCTCTTCGCGCCGCCACAGCGCGTCGGCGTTATCGACTGTGCGGCGCGCGGTCTCGAGCAGGCGATCGATCACACGTCGCCCCCGATCAGCGCTGCCTCGATCCGGACGTGCGGCGCCCCTTCGGTGACGGGCAGGGGAAACTGCCCGCCCTTGCCGCAGCCGCCGCCCATCTGATTCCAGGTGAAGTCACCGGCGATATGGTCGATGCGGTCGAGCGTCTGAAAGAGATTGCCGGCGAGCACCACGTCCTTCACGAGCTCGGCGACGTGCCCGTCGCGGATCATGTAGCCCCACCCGGCGGTGAACGAAAAATTCTCGAGCATGGTCTGCCCGCCGAACGCGCCGCACGCGTAGACGCCGAGCGTGATGTCGCTGATCAAATCCTGAAATCCGACGCCGGCCTTGCCCGGTGCGATGTAGGTGTTCGTCATGCGGACGATCGGCGGATGGCGGAACGAAATCGCTCGGGCATTACCCGTCGGTCGCTCGCCGAGCTTGGCCGCAGTTTCCCGCGAATGCAGCCGGCCGACGAGGATGCCCTCGCGAATCAGCGGCGTATCCTGCGTCGGTGTCCCCTCATCATCATAGGGCAACGTGCCGCGCAGTCCGCTGACCGCCCCGTTGTCGCCCGCGTTCAGTACCGGTTTGCCGAACCGGCGGCCGAGCGTCATCATCTCGCGCGCCTGCGGGTTCTCGTACACGAAGTCTGCTTCCGAGAGGTGTCCGAACGCTTCGTGGATGAAGACGCCCGCCAGCTCATTGTCGAGAATCACGGGGTAGCTGCCGCCGCGCACGCGCGGCGCGTCGAGCAGATCCACCGCCCGTTGCGCGGTGACGCGGAAGCGGTCCTCGAATCCCTGCACGCTCCGCCACCCTTTGCGCAGCCCGATCGACTCGAGCCCCTTCTCGATGGTGCCGTTACGCCGGCCGATCGCGGTGCCCGAGACGACGACTTCGGGGCGCAGCTGATAGAGGGCGCTGCCCTCGGAGTTCACGTACCAGACTTCCGAGACTTCGTCACGATAGCTCGACTGCGTGTCGACGATGGCGCTCGACACGGCGAGCATCGCGCCGTTGTAGGTCTCGAGCAGCTTTTTCTTGTCGGCGAGCGCGATCCCCCGCACGTCCCCATCGAGATCGAGCGCGGCATCGCCCGCCTGCGGCGCGGTGTCGGCCAGCCGGATCGGCTCGTCGAGCCGCACGGCGCGCGACAGCTCGTTGGCCCGGCGCACCATGTCGGGCAGCTGGGCGAGCGACGTAAACGACGCGATGCCCCACCCGCACCCCTGGTTGAGCGCGCGCACGAAGCCGCCCTGGTCTTCGCTGACGGTGGCGGTCTCGAGCCGCCGCCCGCGAAAGGCGACGGCGGAGCTCCAGGTGCGTTCGACGCGAATTTCGGTGTAATCGGCCCGCGACTGTTTGACTGCCGCGGCGAGACGATCTTTCAACGGGTGTCCTTCAGCTTGTCGCGATAATCGGGGCGGACGACGATTTCACCGTCGACGATGACTTCGAGATCCCAGGGGAGAATGATGAAATTCTCGTTTTCGAGCGCGTAGTAGTCGGGCTTGTACGTGCCCGTCTTGAACGAGACGGCGGTCTTCACCTCCGCCGGTTTCAAGTCGCGCACCGCGGCGAGAGCGAGCTTCATCGTGTTGCCCGATTCGCAGGTCTCATCGACGAGCAGCACGCGCTTGCCGGTCACGAGCCGGGGCGGCCCCGCGATGACCGACCCTTCGCGGGTGATGGCGATCGACGCGAAATCGCGCTGCAAAATGCTGGCGACCACGGCCCCGGGAATGACGCCCGCCTTGGCGATGCCGATCACAACCTCGGGGTCGTATTCGCGAAACACCTTGAGCGCGAGGACGCGGCACAGTTCGCCGAACAGCGCCCAGTCCACTTGCAGCACGCCGCGCGGCGATTGGCCCTTCGGTCGCGTGCCGGTGGGTGGACGAGGAGTGGGTCGCGGGGGCCGGGGAGGGAGCGCCATTGCGGATTCTACATTGCCTAAGTCCCGCGCCGCAAGCTATTTTCGGCGCATGGGTTTCTGGCGCCGCTTGTTCGGCGGGGACGGCTCGTCAGGCGACGATCTCAAACCACAACGTCTCGATTATCTCAACGAGGCGTTAGCCCTCGAGCGTCAGGGGGATTATGACGCTGCGCTCACGTCGTATCGCCTGGCGCTGCGCGATCACCCCAACGACGCGCGCATTCTCCAAAACATGGCGATCGCGTTCACCAAGACGCGGCGCTTCGATGAAGCAATCCGCCATTATCGGCGCGCGCTCGAGCTGGACAGCTCGCTCGCGGGTGCGCATTACGGACTCGCGTTCCTCCTGCTGCAACGCGGCGACCCCGACGGCGCCGCCCAGCACCTGAAAACCTTCCTCGCCCACCCGCCGCGAGGCCCGGACGCGCAGAAATGGATCGAGCATGCCACGCAGGCGCTGCACGATCTGCGTTCCGGCGGGGGGGGGGAGAGCATCACGCCGGCGAGCGCTCCCGAAGAGAGGACAGGCAGCCACTGATTCGGACGTTCGCGCGGCGCGCAGTCCTGTTGGCGGGGTTGGGGGGGGGGCTGTTCGGGTGTAAGGTGAGCACCAATCTCGACCAGGTCGTCGCGCTCGAAATCGTGCTCCCCAACGGCGGCCAGCTCGAAGTCGGCGATACGCTGCTGCCGAGCGCCCGCGCGCTCAATGGCCATGGCGATACGGTGACCAGTACCATCTTCTGGGCGGCGCTGGATACGGCCATCATCACGGTATTGGACAGCACCACGGGCGCCACGCTTGGCGAGACGATCGGAATCGGGCGATTGCAGGCGCGCGTGGGCCTGCTGATCTCGAACCCGCAAACTGTCACTGTGATCACCCATCTCGATTCGGTGACAGCGAATCCCCCAACAATTGCCCCAACGCGTGATACCATCACGGTCTCGCAGCCCGACACCATCTCGGACTCGCTACAGGTGCAGCTCTACGCGACCCCGGCGATTGCGGCCGGCCGCCGCGTCGTCTTCAGCGCGACCACCTTTCCGGCGAGCAGTCCATTTGTCACATTGGTCCCCCGAGACACGATCTTCAGCAGCGGTACCGGTCTCGCCGCTGTCCAAGTGAAGATCGTCGCGGGTGGGCCGGTTCCGGACTCCGTGGTCGTTACCGCGACCGTGCAGCGACCTGACGGAACGCCGATACCAGGCAGCCCGGTGACTTTCGTTGTGGAGGTTCACCCATGACCAGGGGAACACTCACGCAGCTGTTTTTCACCACGGTGGACCGGCATGCCGGCCTGCCCGCCGCGTTTCGCTCGAAAGTGGGGGGGGGAGCGTGGGTCGGGATCACGCATCGCGAGACACTGGATCGCGTGCGGGCGATTTCGCTGGGCCTGCGCGCCCTGGGCATCAATCCCGGCGACAAGGTCGCGATCATCTCCGAAAACCGGCCGGAGTGGGCGCTCTCCGATTACGCCTGCCTGTGCTCCCGCGCCATCGACGTCCCGATCTATCCGACGCTCACCGCAAAGCAGACCGAATACATCCTCAACGACTCGGAATCCGTCGCGCTGTTCTGCTCGACGGCGCAGATCGATAAAGTGCTCGCGGTCAAAGGCGCACTACCGGGTCTGAAGCATATCATCGTCTTCGATGGGGGAACCGTCGCGCAACGGCCGGGTGTCGTGGCACTGGCGCAGCTGGAGGCCAAGGGCCGGGCGGCCGCCGCGCAGTATCCCGACTGGAAGAGCGACGCCCTGAAGGTGAAACCGGATGATCTCGCGACGCTGATTTACACGTCGGGCACGACCGGCGATCCCAAGGGCGTCATGCTGTCGCACTACAACATCTGGTCGAACGTGCAGGCCTGCCTGCAGATGATCCCCATCGCCGGGGGCGACGAGTGTCTGTCGATGTTGCCGCTGTCGCACAGCTATGAGCGAATGGTGGATTACACGCTGTTCCAGGCCGGGGTGATCATCAACTATGCCGAGTCGTTCGATACGGTCGCGGCGAACCTGCAGGAAGTGAAACCGACGGTCGTGCTGTCGGTGCCGCGCCTGTACGAGAAGGTCTATGCGCGCGTGCTCGAGAACGCGTTGTCCGGCAGCGCGATCAAGCGGTCGATCTTTTTTTGGGCGAAGCGCGCCGGGGAGCAGTGGGCGACACTGTCGCTGGCGGGTCTGCCGATCCCGGGCGGGCTCGCGATCAAGAAGAAGCTCGCCGACCGCCTGGTCTTTTCGAAGCTGCGCGCCCGAACGGGCGGGCGCATTCGCTTTTTCGTCTCGGGCGCCGCGCCGCTCTCGGCGGACATCGCGAAGTTCTTCTATAGCGCCGGCCTGCCGGTTATCGAGGGATACGGCCTCACCGAGTCGTCCCCCGTGCTCACGCTCAATCCGCTCGACGGCATCAAGCTCGGCACCGTCGGCCGCGCGATTCCCGGCGTCGAGCTGAAAATCGCGAGCGACGGCGAGATCCTGGCCCACGGGCCGAACATCATGCGGGGCTACTACAAGCTGCCCGACGCCACGCGCGAGACCGTGGATGCCGACGGGTGGCTGCATACCGGCGACATCGGCGAGCTGGATTCGGATGGCTACCTCAAGATCACCGACCGGAAGAAGGAGCTCATCAAGACCGCGGGCGGGAAGTATATCGCGCCGCAGCCGATCGAGGGCATGGTCAAGCGCAACAAGTTCGTCGCCAACGCCGTGCTGTACGGCGATCGCCGCAAGTTCCCCATCATCCTCATCGTGCCGAACTTCGACAACCTGGAGCGCTGGGCGCGCGAGCGGAATTTGACTTACGGGACGCGCGCGGAGCTGATCGCGCTGGCGGATGTGAACGCGAAGGTGGAGCGCGAGGTGATGGGCTCGCTACGGGACCTCGCCAAGTTCGAAACGCCGAAGAAGGTGGTGTTGCTCGAGAAGGACTTCACAATCGAGTCAGGCGAGCTGACCCCCACGCTCAAAGTAAAGCGCCGGGTGATCGAGAAGAATTACAAGGATCAGATCGACGCCGCGTACGCGTCGGCCGACGCCATGAGCGCGAGCATCGAGAGCCCGATCGCCTAGTGCTTCTCGCCCACCCAGAGACCGTGTTCCGCCGCGAGTTTGACGAGCCCGATCGGTAGTTCGGGCTCTGCGTTTTCCACCACAAAGCGGCGCCCGCGCAGCAGGACGCGGTGCGCTTCGACGAGCCACGGCGACGTCGCGAGATCGGCGCCGACGACGACGCCGCGGGCGATGCCCGTGCGCAGCGGCACGCGCTCGTTGGCGTAGAGCAGCGACAGCGTCGGCTGCTCTTCCATGTCGGGCGGGGCGTTGATCCCGACGCAATGAATGCCGTCGATCAGGCTGCTGAGCCGGGGGGCCTGGCGGACCGCGGACCCGACCAGCACGACGTAGCCACCGGGCCCCGAAAGCTCCAGCAGCGCCTGCAGCCGTGCGGCATCGGCGGACGGCAGCGGCGAGGGTGGCCGGTACACGGGTCGCGGGCCCGAGGTCATGTCGCTCGCCACGCGTTCTTTGCTGCGCCGGAAGTTCACGATGCCCTGCGCGATGGGATACTCCTTGTGACACACCGGGCAGCCGATGATCCCGGAGCGCACCATGCGGTCGCGAATTTCGCCGGTCGAGAGGACGAGCATTTCCTCGCGATGGGATTCGGGGCAGCGCAGCATCTCGGTGAGCTCGATGTGCACTTACATACCTTGCGTGGTGCGTCGTGCGTCGTGCGTGGGGATCATGGTTTGAACTCGATCCACGTGAGTTTTCCTGCTTCTACCTTGGCCTGACGATATACGCGCTTGCCGTCGATTTCGACACCCAGCACGTATGTCCCCGGCGGCACGTCGGAGATGCCGAAGTGCTCGTGATACTCCGGATCGGAGTGATTGCGGGGGCCATAGG
>DASZCG010000115.1:0-16919 GCA_035943355.1 Gemmatimonadales bacterium | reverse complement strand
GGGGCGGGGGGGGCGGAGCGAGCGAATCCCGGAGTGTGATCGCCGGCGCGTCGCCCGTCAGTCCCATCTGGAGCTGCAGCGACAACAGCACGGTGAGGGCGGCGAGCGAATCATCGAGCGCGGTGTTGGCGAGCTGCCCGGCATTGACGGCGGCAAGGCGGACATCGAGCTCACTCACATCCCCAACGTCGCGCCGCAGCTCGGCGATCTTGAGCAGGCTGTCTGCATCGTCCGCGGTACGGCGCGACAGGCGGGCCTGCAGCGCGGCGGCAAGGCTGCGCGTGTAGGTGGTGTCGACGTCGAAGCGAATCGCCGCGCGCTCGAACGCAAACTGGTAGCGCGCGGCATCGCGCGCCGCCTCTGCGGCGCCGATCCGCGGCGATCGCAGCCAGGGCATATCGAGCGGCAGATCCGCCAGGGCGTGGTAGTTCGGCGGGTCCTTCGTGTAGCTGCCGGAGAACGTGGGATTGGGAAACGCGCGAGCGGCTCGCACTCCGCCCAGCGCGGCGGTCGTGTCGGCCCGGCTGACGGCCATCCGCGCCCCGCGCGCGAGCGCGGCAGCGACCGCCTCGGCGCGGCTCACCGGCTGCTGCGCGTACAGCAGAACCGGGGCAACGGTGAAAAGGCACGCGATGGCTTCCCGCATTGCGAGAAACCTACAAGTCGAACCTTACGGGAACCTTACACTGCCGGAGGGAAATCGATGTGCACGCGGGTGCCCGTCGTATCCGATGAGACGGCGATCCGGGCGCCGTGCAGGTCCGCGATCCAGCGCGCGATCGGCAGGCCGAGTCCTGCGCCTTCGGACTGGCTGCGTGCGTTGTCGCCCCGATAAAACCGCTCGAAGATCCGCGGCAGCTGATCGGCCGGAATCCCGATGCCGCTGTCGGATACGATTACGGAGCGCCGGCCGTCGCGAGCTGTAACGTCGAGCCGGATGTTGCCGCCAGGCGCCGTGTACTTGATGGCGTTGTCGAGCACGATGAGCACCAGCCGCTCCAGGAGGTCCGCATCCCCGAGGATGCGCGACTCCTCGAACGAGCCCACGACCAGGGACACGCCCTTGCGCTCCGCCAGCGCGCGCGCTGCGGCGACGGCTTGGGACGCGACGTCGTCCAGATACAACGAACCGCGCAGCACTTTGCGGTCGCCGGCGTCCGCACGCGCCAGCGTCAGCAGGTCGCCGACGATTCCTCCCAACCGCTCGGCTTCACGCTCGATCGCCTGAAAGGCCGCCGCGTCTCGGGCGGCATCGCGTGGCTGACCCAGCGCGACTTCCGTCCGGGTGCGGAGAATCGTGACCGGCGTCCGGAGCTCGTGCGCGGCATCAGCCATGAAGCGGCGCATCTGCTCCATCGACTGCTCCACCGGAATCGTCGACTGGCGCGCCAGCACAAAACCACCCACGGCGACGAGCACCAGGCCCACGAGCGCCATCGCGACGAATGTTCCGATCAGCCAGGCGTACTGATCGGCGAGGCCGGGTCGCTCCGCCGCGGCGACCGCCACGTACGGTCTCCCGGACGGCGCGACGAATCGCTCGGCGTGGAGCCGCTGCTCGCGATGCCCGGCAATAGCGCGCGCCGCGTCGAATCGGCCGCTGCGGCTTGCCGCGACCGCGGCAGCGGTCATCCAGGCGTCAGCGTGTGGCGGTGTAATCGGCCCTCCAGTGGCGTCGAACAGGTACAGATCGCGGTCGGGGATTCGCAGCTCCTCGACGGCGTCGGCAGTCTGGCCGGCCGCGCGCTCGGCCTCCCAGTCGCTCGTCGCGCGCGTGATCGCTGCCGTGGCCGCGGTCAGTGAGATGTCGAGCCGTCTCGACACCTGCGCGCCGATCGCAACGAAGATGCCGGCGCCGAGCAGCAGCAGGATGACGATGAACGTCGCGGCGTACCACAAGGTGAGGCGCACACGCAAGCGGGCGAGCGTCATGTTGCCGGTCCGATGCGGTACCCGGCGCCTCGGATCGTGTGGATGAGCTTCGGCTCGAAGCCGTCATCGATCTTGCTGCGCAGCCGCCGCACCAGCACGTCGAGCACGTTGGCGAACGGGTCGTGATTGTTGTCCCAGACGTGCGCCGTGATCGAGCTGCGGTCGATCACCTGCCCGGGATGGCGCAGCAGCAGCTCGAGCAGCGCGAATTCCTTGGCGGTCAGACTGATGGCGCGACCCGAGCGACGAACCTGCCGCGAGCCGACATCGACCTCGAGATCCGCCAGCTGCATGAGCGCCGGCGCGACGGCGAGCGCGCGGCGGCGCGCCAGCGCCTGGAGACGGGCCACCAGCTCGCGGAACGCAAATGGCTTGGTGAGATAATCATCAGCGCCGACGGCCAGGCCGCGCACCCGATCGTCGACCGCATCGAGCGCGGTGAGCATGAGGACCGGCGCGGTAACGCCGCTGCGTCGCAGGTCCGCGCAGAGCTCGAATCCGGTTCCGCCCGGCAGCCGCACATCGAGAATCATGACGTCGTAGTCGCCCGCGAGCGCCTGCTCGCGTCCGTCGGAAAAGCTCGCGGCCAGGGTGGGATCGATACGGTGCTCGCGCAAACCGTCACGCAGCAAACCGGCGAGCTCCGGGTCGTCTTCTACGACCAGCACCCGCACGGAGGCACCTGGTTAGAGCCTCACTGGCTCGTCACGATCTGCTTGTAACTGTCCGGATTCCATTTGGGGCGCGCCACCGCGTTGGCTACGTCGAGACCAAGATAGAAGATCAGACGCGCAATGCGCGATTCCTTCTCCGCGTCGATCTTGTCGGGCGAATCGCCGGGCCGGTGGTAGTCCGCGTGCGTGCCGCTGAAGAAGAAGAGAATCGGCACCCCCTTGCGGGCGAAGTTGTAGTGATCGGACCGGAAGTAGAAGTTCTCCTGCGGCCAGATGTCGTCGATGGCGTGCATGTTGAGCTCGGGGTGGGCCGCGGCGACGCGATTCAGCGTGGCGCCCAGGTCGGAGTGCTCTTTCCCGATTGCCACAATGGTGTCTTTCCAGTTGCGGCCGATCATATCGATGTTGAGATCGGCGACGATGTTCTGCACGGGCACTGGCGTATGCTCCGAGAAGTACGCGCTTCCCCACAGCCCCTTTTCCTCGCCGCTCACGTTGAGGAAAATGAGCGAGCGCTTCGGGCGTGGATTGAGCCGCGCGAACGCTTTCGCCAGCTCGACAACAGCGACCGTGCCCGAGCCGTCATCATCGGCTCCGTTGCAAATCGAGTCGGCGCCCTGCGCACGACAGCCGCCGCTCCCCCGCGGACCCGCGACACCGATGTGGTCCATGTGCGCGCTGAAGACGACGTACTCGCTCTTGAGCTGCCGGTCGCTGCCTTCGAGGATCGCCACGACGTTCGGCGCGGAGTTGCGCTCGACCGGCTGGATGCGCGCATGGACGTGCAGCTGCGCGCCGCCCAAGGATTTTACGGTGAACGCGGCGCCGGATTGCGCCGCCGCGAAATCGGCGCCGAGCCCCGTGACCAGGGGCTGCAGCGTACCAACCCGCACGGCGATGAGGAGCGGGGGACCGACCAATCGACTCGGATCGCGCAGCTGCGGGCGCGTCGTGCGGGCGACGAATTGCGACCACGCCGAATCGGGCGCCGAGCTCGCGAGAACGATCCCCGCCGGCTTCCAACCGAGGACACGCTGCCGCTCACCACGATTGCGGAGCCCGGTCGCCAGGACGATCATCTTGCCGGCGACACTCGCAGTATCCGCGGGCAATGCGCCACTCACCGGTCCCGAGACCAGCACCAGTTCCCCGGCATAGTCTCCATTGTCGAACTGGTTATCACCGAAGACGAAGTCGGTGCCGTACGAAAGGGCGACGTCGTTCCCGCCGCCGTGAACGAAGACCACTGAGCTGTCTGTCACGATCTGGACGCGGTCGAGAGAGTAGCGCTGCTCGAATCCGCCGCTGTCGCCCGCCGGCTTCAATCCCAGGCGCCGGTACTCAGCCGCGATATAGGCCGCGACCTCGTCGAGCTCCGGGCTCGGGGTGTCACGCCCGCGCATGGAGTCGTCCGCGATGATGCCGATGCGCCGCCGGATGTCTTCAGTCGTAATGGTTTGCGCCGCCTTCTGCACGGACGCTTTCGAGGACGTTTGCCCCGCGATCACGATCGGCAGCGGCAGCAACAACGCGACGGAGAGAAGCAGGCGATGCGAGTGACGCACGGTTACCCCGGGCAAGGGAAGGGGACCGAAAGCTAACGCGCCCGACCGTCTGAGACTACGATCGGGCGCGTCCGGCTTGAGTCTGACGTTCAGGGCTTGCGGCGCCGCACTTCTGGCTCGTTGCGAGCAGGTGGTGGCGGGGGCGGGGCCGCGGGCGGGGGCGACTGCTTCCGGGGCTCGGCGCGCGGTTCATTCCGCGGCTGCTCGTTGCGTGGCTCCGCGCGACGGGGTTCCTCGCGCCGTGGCTCTGGGCGTGGCTCTACCCGGCGCGGCTCCTCCCGGCGTGGCTCGTCACGCCGTGGCTCTGGGCGTGGCTCGACCACGCGGGGTTCGATCTTCCGCTGATCATCACCACGGACCGTCGGCTGAATACGCGGCTGCTCCAACCGGGTCGCATCATCGGGCCGGTCGCGCCGCGCCGGCTGATCGCCGGTGTTCGGGTTAACCCGACCGCCGAGGTTGTCGTCGCGGCCGCGGGTGTCGTTGCCCCGGCGGGTGGCGTTGTCGCCACCGCGTACGTCGGGCGGAGGGATGATGCCAGAGCCACCGAGATCCCGTCCGGTTACGCCCCGCCGCGTGTTGTCGTTGACCGGGCGCTCGCGCTCGCGAGTGACGAACTCCTCGCGGTTCGGGCGGCTAGTGCCCCAGTCCTTGAAGATGAAGCGAGGCTGTGGACGATAGGGCCGCGCGAAGACGACGCGATCGCCGCCATAGTAGCGATATGGGTAGTACCAGGGATCGTCGTACACGTACATCCGGAAACGCACGCACGACGTGAAGTAGGGGTCCCAGTTCGAGTAGCTGACGTACGAGTGGCAGTCGTAGCACAAGAACCGCGGATAGTCATAGTGCCGCTCGACATTGTACGACACGACGTCATAATCCCAATCGACGTAACCTTCGGGCACAATGCGCTGGGCCAGATCGGTCATGGCGACGTACGGATCGCCGCGCACGCGGCCGTCGGCGATTACGCGGTAGTCCCAGTGATCATTGGTCTCGATGCCATCGTACGTGAAGGGATCAGCGGACGCGACGGCAAACAGATAGCCGACGCCCGGATAATCATCGATCGAAAAGGCTTCGCTCCTCAGTTGGTCGCCGTCGACCTCGAATTCCTTGCCACCGCGGGCGAAGTTGTCTTCCCATGGTTCACGGGGAAACAGCACCCGCACGCGACCGTCCGTATCCACGCGGAAAATGGTGACGTAGGCGTCCTGATCGAGTTGGAAGCGCACCCGGACGCGCTCGCCGCGGGTATAGACGGCATTATCGCCGCGGTCCGTGGACAGCTCGATACGGGGTCGGTAAACAGTGGAGTACCGGTGGGTTGGAGCCGGTACCAGAGCAAGACCGAGTAGCGCGATGTGTGTAAACATGGTGCCTCCCGGCCAGCCGTTAGGCAGAGACTGTGCCAAGGCTAAAATCGACCTAAATTATATTGCTATAATGACTTGCCAGTCCAGGAGCCAATTTCTTCTGTCCCCAGGTAAGGACACTTCATGGCGCCGCGGCTAGATCTGTTGGACCCCGCAGAAGTCGCTCGCCTGGGCGGCATCGAGATTGTCGCTGAGGGTGTGGTAGAGGGATTCCTGGCGGGCGTGCACCGTTCGCCATTCCGCGGCTTCTCCGTCGAATTCACCGAGCATCGCGCGTACCAACCGGGCGACGAATTGCGCTATCTCGACTGGCGCATCCTCGGTCGATCCGACCGCCTGTTTGTGAAGCAGTTCGAGGAAGAAACCAACCTGCGCGCCATGATTCTCGTCGACGCGAGTCGGTCGATGGCGTGGCGCGGTAACGAGGAGCGTCTCACCAAACGCGCCTACGCGGACCGGCTGGCCGCGGCGCTCGCGCTCATCATGCTGCGCCAACGAGACGCGACTGGACTAGTGACGTTCGACGAACAGGTGCGTCAAGTCATTCCCCCGCGCGTAAAGGCCGGTCAATGGACTCGCATTGTGCGCGGTTTGCTCGACACGCCCGATGGTTTGGGAACGGCCGCTCATGCCGCACTGCAGCGATTGACGGCCTTACTCACGCGGCGGGGAATGGTCGTTCTGTTATCTGATCTGTTGTTCGACCGCGAGCTCGCGCTGGCCGCGCTGCGCTACCTGCGGCATCGCGGTCATCAGGTGATCGTCTTCCACCTGATGGATCCGGCGGAGATGGAGCTCGGCGGTCCTCCCGAAGTGCGGTTTCGCGATCCCGAGACATCGGTGAGCGTCGTCGTTCGGCCACGCGAGCTCGCGCGCGCGTACGCCGACACCGTGCGCCGCGAGATCGCCGCATGGAGAAAAGCGTGCCGGCGCCACGGCATTGCGTACCACCACGTGCAGACCGACCTGCCGTTCGGCATGGCCTTGCGCCTCCTGACGTGACATTCGTCAATCCGCTCGCGTTGCTGGGACTCGCCGCCGCGGCGATTCCCGCGCTGCTGCACTTGCTCCAACGCCGCGTTCCGCCGGAAATCGAGTTTCCCGCGGTGCGTTACCTGACGGCGGCGGAGCGCGAGAGCGCCCGGCGACTGAAGTTGCGCCATCTTCTCCTTCTGATTCTGCGGACCACGTTAATCGTTGTGATCGTCCTGGCTGCCGCGCGACCGCTCGTCCGGACGAAAGGGGCAGTCGGTGGGGGCGGAGCGCACGAGCCCACGGCCGTCGTCGTCATACTCGATAATTCGCCGTCGTCTGGTGCAGTCGTGGACGGGCGACCGGTCCTCGATCGCTTGCGAGTCGCCGCGCGAGGCTCGATCAGCCGCACGACGTCTGCCGATCGCGTGTGGCTGATGCTGGCTGATGGAGTGCTCCGCGGCGGCACTCGTGAGGCCTTACTCGCCAGCGTGGACAGCGCTGCGACCGGCTGGCTGCGGCTGGATCTCGTACAGGCGGTCGAGCGCGCCGCGCGTCTGGTCAATGCGCAGCCGCTCCCCGGCCGCGAGGTGCAGGTGCTGAGCGACCTGCAACGCACGGCGCTGGCAGACGGCCGAGCGGACGTACCGCGCGGCGTGCGCGTGTTGGCGCTCGAAGGGGGACGAGCGGTGCCCAATCGCGGCATCGCGGACGTCCGAGTGACCGAGGGGGCGGCAGTGGTCGAGCTCTCGGGCACGGCTGACGCGGCTCCGCAGCCTGTTCCGGTGACGGTCAGAATCGGCGGCGGTCGCCGCGATCGCGCGGAAATCGCGGCCCGCGGGTTGGCCACGCCGGGCTCGGCCGTGACGGTCGCGCTGCCCGCGCAGTCACTCCCGGCAGGCTGGTGGGTGGGCGAAGCCGCGCTGGAGCCGGACGAGCTGCGCGCCGACGACCGCCGGCCGTTTGCATGGCGTGTCGCGCCCCCGGCGCGCGCGACCGCGACTGCGGGGGCGGGGGAGTTTCTCGCGGCGGCGCTGGCGGTGTTGCGCGAAGGCAAGCGGGTAACGAGTGGTCCCGACGTCGTCTTTACGGGCGGCGAGGCGCTGTCAGGGGCGCACACGATCGCCCAGCCTCCCGCGGATCCCGCGCTGGTCGGGCAGGCGAATCGAGCGCTCGCGTCGCGCGGAGTTCCGTGGCACTGGGGTCAGACGGGAACGCCGGGACCCATCGCGACTCGGAATGTCCCTGTCATTGACGGCGTCGCAGTGACGCGACGATACCGCCTCGAGGCAACCGCGAGCGCAGAGCAGGGAGGAGATCAAGTTCTCGCGACCGTCAATGGTGATCCATGGATCGTGCGGACGGAGAACATCGTGCTGTTGGGAAGCCGGCTCGACACGACGTGGACCGCGCTGCCGGCGGCGCCGGGATTCGTGCCGTTCGTCGACGCCCTCGTGAATCGTATTGTTCGCGGTGAGGCGGACTTGGCTGTCGCGGAAGGGGCGCCACGTGTGGAGTTCCGCCTGCGCGGCGCGGACACGGTGGGTGCGACGGTGTTCGGCCCCGACCCGCGAGAATCCGATCTGACTCCTGCGCCTGCTGCCCTCGCTGCGACGGCGCTGGGCGGACGGGATCGCACCGAGGTGCTCAGCGATGCCGCATTCGCCGCGGAACGCTTTTCCGGCACCCGCCGGGCCGACGGCAGCGGGTTTCTGCTCGTACTCGCACTGTTGTTGGCCGCCACCGAGCTGGGAGTAGCCACTCGCACGCGCTAATGCCTCTCGATTTTCTGCTCGACAGGTTCGACGAACTTCCCGCCACGCGAGCGCTGGCTGAGCAGCTCCCGGCGGCCGGCAAGCGCGCGGGCGTCGGCGGGCTCCCCGGTTCGAGTGCTGCGGTGCTCGTTGCGACGCTCGCGCGACGGCTGCCGCAACGGCTGTTCGCCGTCGTTGCACCCACACCCGCCGACGGCGAGCGCTGGCTCGCCGACTTGCAGACGCTGCTCGGGTCCGACGCTCCCGCCCTGTATCCCCAACGCGAATCGCTCGGCGCAGAAGAGCCGCACTACGAGCTGGCCGGTGAGAGAATCGAGACGTTGGAAGCGTTGCTGCGCGGCGGGGGCGGCGCGGGGGGGGGGCGGGGGGCCGTTCGCGTCGTGGTCACGACCGCACGCGCCAGCGCGGAGCGTACCGCGGTGCCGGCAGCTCTCGCGCAGTCCCGCCTGGTGCTCGACGTGTCCCAGGAGGAACGGGGCCTTACCGAGACAGCGCAGCGGCTGGATGCGATGGGATATGCCCGCGTTCCCACTGTGACCGAGGTCGCCCAGTACAGCGTCCGTGGCGGAATCCTGGATGTGTACGGGTTCGGGATGGCGGCGCCGGCGCGAATCGAGTGGGGGGGAGATGAAATCGCTTCGATCCGCAGCTTCGATCTCGACACGCAGCGCTCGGGCGACGCGCTGGACCGTGTCACGGTACTGCCGGTCAAATCGGAGCACATCACCGTCACCAGTGATGCGGGTTCGCGCCGCAGCAATCTGCTCGAGCTGCTCCCGTCCGACACGGTTGTCGTCGTGGATCACGAATCGGCGGTGGAGCGCGAAGTGGAGCGTGCGTGGCAGGATGCGGCGCATCATCTCGAAGTCGCGCGCCGCATGGGGGAGGAGCCGCCGCGGCGCGATGAGCTGCTGGTCGATCCGGAGACGTGGCGGTCGGCGCTGGCGCGCCTCGGCCGGCTTGCATTATCGGACGCCGAGCTCGAGCGGCGGTTTCCGCTGGCGCCGCCCGAGCACATCGACCGCGATCTCAAGCGGCTGCGGCAGATCGTCGCGACTCCACCGCCCACCGTCATCCTGTGCGACAACGAGGGGCAGCTCGAGCGGCTCGAGGAATTACTGGGGACCGAACTCGCCACGCTCGCCGTCGGCGCGCTCGATGGCGGATTCATCATGCCGGCGCAGCGGGTCCTGACCGACCACGAGATCTTCCGCCGGGCCAGGCGGCTGCGGCGGCCGCGCCGCTATCGCACGGCGGTCTCGACGGCGGCGTCCCGGCCACTGACGCCCGGCGGTTATGTGGTGCATCTCGAGCACGGCATCGGGATTTACCGTGGGCTGCAGACGATCGCCGTCGGGGCGGAAGGCGAGACCCTGGACGTCGCCGTGGTGGAGTACGAAGGCGGCGCTCGCCTCAATGTGCCGCTGTACCGCATCGATCAGTTGGAGCCGTATCGGACGGTCGGCGGCGACGGCGACGGCGACGGCGACGCGCCACCGCCCCGCCTGCACCGGCTGGGCGCGACCACCTGGCAGCGCCAGCGCGACAAGACCCGCGCGGCAATCCGCGCCATGGCTTCGGAGCTGCTCGAGCTGTATGCGCGGAGACAGCTGGCGGTGGGGTTTGCTTTCCCCCCGGATACCCCATGGCAGCGCGAGCTCGAGTCTGCCTTCCTCTATGAGGACACACCGGATCAGCGGCGCGCGTCCGATGAGGTCAAGCGCGACATGGAGCGCCCGCGCCCGATGGACCGTCTGCTCGTGGGCGATGTGGGATACGGCAAGACGGAGGTGGCAGTACGCGCCGCGTTCAAGGCGGTGCAGGCGGGCAAGCAGGTCGTCGTGCTCGTGCCCACCACGATTCTCGCGGAGCAGCACGGCCGTACGTTTCGCGAGCGCCTCGCCGACTATCCCGTCCGGATCGACGTGCTGTCGCGGTTTCGCAGCGCCAAGGAGACGGCCGCCCTGGTGCAGCGGATCGCGCAGGGTGAGGTGGACATTGTCATCGGTACACACCGGTTGCTGTCTGCTGACGTCACGTTCAGGGATCTCGGCCTGCTGATCGTCGATGAGGAGCACCGGTTTGGGGTGCGGCACAAGGAGCGGTTGAAGACGCTCAAGCTCAGCGTCGACGTGTTGACGTTGACCGCGACGCCCATCCCCCGCACGCTGCATCTCTCGCTCGCGGGGCTGCGGGATCTCGCCCTGCTCGAGACGGCACCCAAGGACCGGTCGCCGGTGCTCACGTTCGTCGAGCTGTGGGACGACGCGTTGCTGGAGGAGGCGATCGCGCGGGAGCTGGACCGTGGGGGACAGGTCTACTTCGTCCACAATCGGATCGAAACCATCGAGACCATCGCCGCGCGCGTGCAGTCGCTCGCGCCGCGCGGGCGGCTAGCAGTCGCGCACGGACAGATGCGCGAACAGGACCTCGAGGCGGTGATGGGGCGATTCGTGCGCGGCGAGGTGGACATCCTGGTGTCCACGATGATCGTCGAATCGGGGCTCGACGTCCCGAACGCCAACACGATGATCGTCGATCGGGCCGACCGGTTTGGCCTGGCGCAGCTCTACCAGCTGCGCGGGCGCGTGGGGCGAAGCCACCGCCGCGCGTTCTGCTATCTGCTCGTTCCCGACCTCGTCGATTCGCAGGCGGAGGAACGTTTGCAGGTACTGGAGCATCATACTGATTTGGGATCGGGGTATCGCATCGCGCTGCGTGATCTGGAGCTGCGGGGCGCCGGAAACCTGTTGGGGGGCGAGCAGTCGGGTCACGTTCAGGCTGTCGGCTTCGACATGTACCTGCGCTGGCTGGAAGAGACAGTGCGCTCGCTCAAAACAGGGGACGGGGGGCGCGGGAAGAGTCAAGAGTGGGCGCCGCCGGACGTGACGTTGGACGCCCCTGCGCATCTGCCCGACGATTACGTCACGGATGACAACGCCAAGCTCGATCTCTACCGGCGGCTGGCGCGGGCCGAGCAAGCAGGTGAGATTCAAGCCGTTCGCGAGGAGTTGCGCGATCGATTTGGACCCCTTCCCCCGGATGCCGAGCGATTGTTCCTGGTTGCCGAGCTGCGCGCGCTGGGCGCGCGGGCCGGGTTGGAAACGGTCCTCATCAAGGGTGACGAGGCGCGACTGACGTTCCGGCGCGATGCGGCGCCGCGGCTGGCCGGACTGCAGGTGGCTCTCGACGCCGTGCAGTTCGAGGCGGATGTGCGGCGCGCGGTGCCGCTCTCCCTCAGGCTCCGCCGGCTCGGCGGAGAGTCGATCGGCTCCGGTCTGGTCCGGGCGCTCACGGCCGTTCTGCGGGATCACCACGCTTAATTGGATCACCACGCTTAATTAAGGAAAGAGGAAAAACGGGATGCGACGGTTGAGTCTGGTGTTGGTGGTGCTGACGCCCCTGATGGTGCTGGGATGCAACGGCCTGCGGGATGCCTTCACACCGCGTGCCGACGTCGTCGCGCACGCCAACGACCAGACGTTGAGTGTGGACCGTATGGCGACATGGGCGAGCGGCGGGAAACAGGTTCCACTCGATCCCATGGCTTTGAGCCGTCTGTCTCACATCTGGGTGGACTACGCGCTCTTTGCGCAGGCGCTCGCCGCCGGGCAGAACCTGCACGATTCCGCGACGATGGTCTCGGCCATGTGGCCGGTGGTTTCGCAGCTCAAGTGGGAGCGCTTCCACGACAAGCTCAGCGCGGGGACCGACCTCAGTGAGAAGCAGGTGGATTCGGCGTACGATGCCGGGCAGATGCGCATCTTTCAGCATATTCTCTTTCAGGTGCCGGCGAACGCCGCACCGAACATCGATGCGCAAAAGCACCGTCAGGCCGAGCAGCTCTTGCCCCAGGCCCGATCGGCGGGCGCACGATTCGCTCAGCTGGCGAGCCGCTATTCGGACGACCAGGGATCGAAGACTCAGGGCGGCTCGCTCGGACTGAGCGGTCGCGGCCAGTTCGTCGCGGCGTTTGAGGACGCCGCGTGGCAGCTTGCTCCGGGGGGGGTCAGCCCGGTCATCAAGAGTCCCTTCGGCTATCATATCATTCGCCGACCACCGCTCGCTGAAGTGCGGGACTCATTCCGCACCGGCATCGAGGAAGGCGCACAGCGCCACGGTGATTCGGTGTACATCGACAGTCTCTCGATCAAGCGGCGCATCGAGCCGGTGAGTCGCGCCCCCGCGTACGTGCGTGCGGCGATGCAGGACATCGACGCCTCCCGCACCAGCGGCAGGACGCTGGTGAATTACCGCGGCGGCTCCGTTCGAGTGCGCGACCTGGTGCGCTGGCTCGGCGCGATGGATCCGTCGATTGTGCAGGCGCTGCCGCAGGCCACCGACGACCAAATCAATCAGTTCCTGAAAGCGATCACGCAGCGCGAGTTGCTCATCCAGCAAGCCGACTCCGCCAAGGTCACGCTCACGCCCCAAGACTGGCAGGAGATTCGCGTGGAACATGACTCCGCCATCGCGCTCCTGGGCTCGGTTCTCAGCCTGTCGCCGGAAGTGCTGCGGGACTCGGTGGGAAACAACCAGCACGACCGCGTCAACTTCGCCATGGGACGGGTGAACGACTACCTGGATCGCGTGGTGCAGGGCCGCGCCCGGTTCCTTCCGGTGCCGGCCTTCCTTGGCGAGACGCTGCGCGAGCACGCGGACTGGAGCGTGGATGAGGCCGGCGTGCGGCGCGCGGTGGAACGCGCGCAGCAGATGCGAGGCGATTCCACCCGGGCGGGAGCCGGCGGGGCGCCGCGGATCGCACCGGCGCCCGGTCCCGCGCCGATCGACACCACTCCGCGGCCGCCACGATGAAGACGCTGCTCGCGGTCATCGCCGGTCTGGCGCTCGTGCCGGCGGCAGCTGCGCAGCAGCCGATCGATCGCATCGTGGCGATCGTCGGCACGCGGCCCATTCTGGCGTCGCAGGTCGACGAGGAGATGGTTCAGCAGCAAGCGCAGGGGCAGCCGCTGCCCCCGGACTCCGCGGGCCGCATGCTCGTGCGCCACCAGGTCCTCGACCACCTGATCGAGGAGGAGCTGCTGGTGCAGCAGGCGCAGCGTGACACGTCGATCAAGATCACCGAGCAGGAAGTGCTCGATCAGGTGGAGCAGACGTATCAGAACGTCCACAAGCAGTTCTCGTCCGAGATCGAGTTCCGGGAGCAGATCAAGCAGGCACATTTCGGTTCGGTAGAGGAATGGCGCCGCTGGCTCGCCGACGAGCAGCGGCGGCAGCTCTATGCGCAGCGCTTGATCGAAGCGGAGCGGCAGAAGGGGAAACTGAAGCCGATTCCACCGACCGATGCGCAGATGCGTGAGTTCTGGGAGCAGAACCGAGGCCAGCAGCCACACCGGCCGGCGACCATCGGATTCCGCCAGATCGTCGTCCGCCCGATGGCCGACTCCGCAGCGAGAGCGCGTGCCCTGCAGCTGGCCGAATCCCTGGTCGTACAGCTGCGGCACGGCGCGGACTTCGGGGTCGCCGCCAAGCGCTTCTCGGGGGACAGTGCATCGGCGTCACAGGGCGGGGAGCTGGGGTGGTTCCGGCGCGGTGTGATGGTGAAGGAGTTCGAGGATTGGGCGTTCCATATGCGGCCCGGCGACATCTCGGAGCCCGTCGAGACGGCGTTCGGGTTCCACATCATCAATATCGAGCGGACGCAGCCGGCCGAGGTCCTCGGCCGTCACATCCTGATCGTGCCGGAGATCAGCCCCGCGCAAATCAGCATCGCGCATCGCCTCGCCGACTCGGTGCACGATGCGCTGGCCCAGAGTGGCGCATCGTTCGACGCGCTCGCGAAGGCGCATGCGGATCCGCAGGAGCAGAAGATCGTGGAAGACGCGCCCTTCGATAAGCTGCCGCCCGAATATCAGCAAGTCGTCGCCGCCGATACGACCCTGGGACTCAAGCGGGTGATCACCCTCGGCGGGGATAGCCCGCACCCGAAATTCGTCGTGCTCGACGTCACCTCGCGTCATGCTGAGGGCGAGCTCACGTACGAGGACGTCAAGCTCAACATCCGGCAGACGCTCGGCGATCAGCTCGCGATTCGCCATTTCATCGATCAGCTGAAGCGCCAGACGTACATCGACGTCAGGCTCTGATCATGGCACCGCTTCGTCCGCTGCCGGCGCGGCCTCGCCTTGCCGTGGTCGTCGGAGATCCGCGCGGCATCGGACC
Source organism: Gemmatimonadales bacterium (assembly GCA_035943355.1). GTDB lineage: Bacteria > Gemmatimonadota > Gemmatimonadetes > Gemmatimonadales > GWC2-71-9 > 20CM-2-65-7. The sequence continues at coordinate 2,439 of DASZCG010000115.1, read as the reverse complement.
GGAGGTCGTTCGCAAGGCGCTGCGCCAGCCGCTCAACGCGGATGTCCAGATCGTCGGCGGCTGGGACGACGACGGTGACCGGAGCGAGCTGGAGGCGGGGCGCGCCGCCGCGCAGTCGATCGAAGCGGCAGCTCGACAAGCGCTGGCCGGTCAGTTCGATGCAATCGTCACGGGGCCGGTTCAGAAGCAGGCGCTGCACACCGCCGGGTACCGGTACCCCGGTGTTACGGAATTCCTGGCCCACCTCGCCGGTGACGTGCCGGTCGCCATGATGCTGGCCACAGGTCGGCTGCGCGTCGTCCTGGTCACGACACACTTCTCGCTGCGCAACGCGATCACGATGGTCACGACTGAGCGTGTGGTGCAGGCCGGCCGCATTGCGAGCGACGCGCTGCGGCAATGGTGGGGCATCGCGGCGCCGCGCCTCGCGGTATGCGCGCTCAACCCGCATGCGGGCGAGGGCGGGCTATTCGGTGATGAAGACGAGGAGGTGCTGCAACCGGCCGCGACGGCCTTGGGTGCGGCGGGTCCCCTGCCGGCGGACACGGTGTTCGTGCGCGCGCTGCGGGGCGAGTTCGATGCCGTGCTCGCGCCGTATCACGATGTCGGCATGACGGCGGTCAAAGTCTCGGGGTTCGGGGCTGGGGTGAACGTTACGCTGGGCTTGCCCTTCATCCGCACGTCACCCGACCACGGCACGGCATTCGACATCGCGGGCAAGGGAATCGCGGACGCCGGATCGATGCGCGCGGCCCTCGAGCTGGCGGTGCAACTTGCCGGGGCGAGGAGCGCGTCGCCGGCTAGCCGGTCGGCTCCGGCACCTGCGTAGCGGTCGCCGGCCACACACGCACTCGCCCCACGCGCCGGCCGTCCATCTCCAGAATCTCGAAGGTCGCGCCCTGCAGGTTCACGCGGTCGCCCACCTTCGGCAGACGGCCTAACTGCCCGAAGATCAGTCCGCCGATCGTCGTGTAATCGGCATCATCCAGGTGCAGCCGCACCAGGCGGTTCACCTCGCCGATCTCGGTGCTTCCCGCGACGATCGGAACGCCTCCCTCACCCGAGCCGGCTCCGCCCGCCACGCCGGCCGCCGCGGTGGCCGGTGCCTGGTCGTACTCGTCGTAGATCGGGCCGACGATTTCTTCGAGCAGGTCTTCCATCGTTACAAGACCGGCCGTGCCGCCGAATTCGTCCAGCACGATCGCGAGGTGCACCTTCTGACGCTTCATGTCTGCGAGCACGTCCTCGACCTCGCGTGTGCCGGGAACGAAGAACGCCGAGCGCGCGATGTCCTGGACGGGCGCTTCGGAACCCGATAGCAGACCGCGCAGAATGTCTTTGGCATGGACGATGCCGACGACATCGTCGAGCGACTCACCGGTGACGGGATAGCGCGAGCGCCCCGCGGCGGCAACGCGGTCCGCGGCTTCGGCGAGCGAGGCCTCGGCGGGCAACGCGACGATTGCGGTACGCGGGGTCATGACCTCGCGCGCATTCTTCTCGCTGAACTCGAAGACGCCTTCCAGCATCCGAGCGTCGCCTGCGCCGAGTCCGCCGGTTTGGCGGCTTTGCTCGACGAGCATGCGGATTTCTTCCGGGGAGTGCACGCGGTCGAGCTCGGGGCTCGAGCTCTTGATGCCGATCAGGCGCAGGATCAGGCGCGCGCTCGCGTTCAACAGGAAGTTGAAGGGCCGCGTGATCCAGGAAAACACCATGAGCGGCCCCGCCACCCACCGGCTGGTCGCCTCGGGGTACGTAATTGCCCACGTTTTCGGCACGAGCTCGCCGAACACGACGTGGAGAAATGAGATCGTGCCGACGGCAACGACCGACGCGATGCCGCCGCGCGCGAGGAAACTCAGGCTCGGTGGAAGGGCGGCGAACCAGTCACGGAAGAAATGCGCGACGGTGTCTTCGGCGACGAAGCCGAGCAGAATCGACGTGAGCGTGATGCCGAGCTGTGTTGCGGAAAGGAGTCGGTACAGATCGCGGAGCGCCCTGCGCACGGTTCGCGCCTTGCCGTCGCCGCGGCGGATCATTGCCTCGATCCGCGTGCGGCGGGACGCGACCAGCGCGAACTCGGCTGCAACGAAGAAGGCGTTGGCCACGACCAGCGCGATGATCGCCAGGAGCCGCAGACCCAGTTCGTTCACGCCCTAAAGGTATTATGTTTCCTCACGAGGAAACACTCGTGCTCCCCGCTGAAGCCCACTGCACCTATCGCGCCCCCATCAATGTCGAGACTCGACGGCGCCTGACGCTCGCGCTCGCGATCACGGTGGTCGTGATGCTGGTCGAGCTGGCCGGCGGCTGGCTGGCGGGCTCGCTCGCGCTGCTCGCGGATGCCGCGCACATGCTGGCGGACGTGGCCGCGCTTGGACTCGCGTTATTCGCGGCCTGGATCGCGCAGCGGCCCGCGACCCCGGAGCGCTCGTTCGG
>DASZCG010000114.1:0-1570 GCA_035943355.1 Gemmatimonadales bacterium | reverse complement strand
GGCTCCGGCGCACAAGCCGTAAGCGGCGACATCGTTGAATGAATCAAGCCCGGGCGGCCGCCCGGGCTTTTGATTTCACCGACCGCGCGATGGCCGCGCGCGTGTCGATCGGCGGTTGCCACCCGAGCTCGGTGCGGATGCGATCGATCGAGTACGAGTTCTCTCCCAGGATGAACGACATCGCTGAATTCCCGAGCGCGGTGTAGCGGCCCGGCAACGCGAGGCGCATTGCCAATGTCCAGAGCCCGATTCCGATTCTGATCACCGACACCGGCACGGGGATACGCAGCGGTCGCAGTCCCGCTGACTGGGCGAACGCTTCGAAAAACTCGCGCTGCGAGAGCACGGGGGGAGCGTCGCGGGTGACGTTGTAGGCGCGAAAGCCGGGTTTTGCAGGCGCATCCAGAGCGGCAAGGATCGCGGACGCCACGTTACCGGCATAGACGCACGACAGGTGGTTCGTGCCAGGCCCGATTTGCGGCAGGATCCCGCGCGTGAGATTGGCGATCAGGCGGCGTGTGAACAGGTGATCGCGTTCGCCGTAAATCACGTTGGGGCGAATCGCGACCGCCGAGAGGGCCCCGCCTCCCCGGTCGGCTTCCTCCCGCACCACTTGCTCGGCGGCGCGTTTGGTCCGCGCGTAGTAGTCCGACGCCGGCAGCGGCTGAAAGGGATAGTCTTCAGTGATACCGCTTGCACCGAGAGCTCGGCCGTACACCGCCACGCTCGAGATGTGAATGAGCCGCGCTCCGGTGCGCCGCGCCGTCTCAATGGCGAGGCGCGTGCCGCCGACGTTGACCCGTGTGAATTCCTCGAATGATTCGTGCGATGCGACCAGCGCGGCCGCGTGGATGATCGCGCGCACGCCGGTGCCGGCCTGTTGCCATGCGGCCGGATCAGTAACGTCCCCAACGACCGCCTCGGCTCCGAACGCTTTCACCACGTCCCGTGCCCGATCGCGGACCAGGGCGCGCGGACGTTCCCCTCGCTCGCGCAGTGCCGTGAGCACATGCGTCCCGACGAGTCCGCCGCCCCCGGTGACGAGAATAGTCACGCCGGGCGAACGCCGGGCAGCGCGAACGGCAACGCCACGATGCGCGCTTCCCGTCCGGCAGCCCGTACCATCGCGCCGATCGGCACCTCGCGCCGGACGACCGCGAGCCCGATCCAACTGCCGAGCAGGGAGCCCCCGCCGTCCGGAAGCCACGCGATGCTCGTCACCCGGCCGACGTCCTGTTGCTCGTGCGTCACCGCGCTCCATCCGCTCGCGGGGGCCGCGGGATGATCGGTCTCGAACAGCAGGCCGCGCAGCTGACGATTGGCGTGTCCCCGGAAATGCAGCCGGCTCACCGTCTCCTGGCCTGTGTAACAACCCTTGGTGTACGACACGCCGCCGATTTCGTCGAACCGCACTTCCTGCGGGATCGTTTTCTCGTCCACTTCCGAGGAGAGGCGGGGCCAGCCCGCCAGGATACGGGCCAGCTCGAGCGCGGCGGAATTCCCGCTGCGCGCCCCCGCGGCTGTGAGTCGTTGCTGCACGGCGTCGCGCTGATCGGCCGCCATCGTGATC
>DASZCG010000113.1:0-5078 GCA_035943355.1 Gemmatimonadales bacterium | reverse complement strand
CCTTCTTGCTGTGGTAGTCTTCTATTTGTGAAACCTTCGAGCTCGCGCCGCAGCTTAGGCGCATTTCGTTAGGCCGCGCAATGTCTCTCCAGGCTAAGTAGGGTTCGAACATGCGCTGGCATCGAAGGTCTCGTCCCCCAGTCGCTCACGTGGCATCGAAGAGTGGCGCGATGATCTCCAGAGTGTTGTGCACGCTGGCTGTGCTTCATGTCGTAGCGTGCAGCGACAGTAACGGACCGCGTCAGGGCCTGAACATTATCAGCGGCGACAACCAAGTCGACACGGTCAACTCTTATCTGAGCATTCCCCTGATCATCCAAGTGCTGAATTCGGATCGTCAGCCGAATGCGCAACATCCTGTGCGCTTTGGGTCGCCAGGCGCCGTCCTTATTTCCCCGACGTGGGATCCCAGCTACTTAACCAACGGGATCACCGAGATGACGGACGCGAACGGTGAGGCAGCTGTTCTGATTCGGTTCAAGCAATATGCGGGCCGCGATGACGTCAACGTCGTTGATCAAACGAGTAATCAAGAGATTCGCGCGTACTACACCATTCTGCCCGGTGTGCGCGCCGGTGTGCGAGCGGAGCCGAGGGACACGACGTTATCCGTTGGCGGTCGCATGAGGCTCCGATCGATTATCACGGATGCGTACGGTAATCGCCGCGCCGACACGGACACGGCGACGTTCACATACACCAGTCTCAACGGGGCGCTTTCCGTCAGCGCGCCGGATCAGGCGACAGCCACGGCGGTTGGTCGTGGCGTGGTCACGGTGTCTGCCTTGGGCTTCCGCGATACCGTCCGCGCCAGTGTCGTCCCCACCGGTCGGATCGCTGCGCAAGCCTTCTCAGCAACCGCCATCGTCGCCATGAATCTCGACGGGTCGAGTGTGGACTCGATAACCTCTCCCGTGCGAGGCTCCATGGATTGGTCTTCGGTAAATCATACCTTCGTGATGGACGTTGATGGACCGGAATACTTGCTCGAGATGGATACGCTGGGTCACACTCACCGAGTCGTGACGAACGCGCTCATGCGCAGTGAGTTCTACCCCCGCTATTCCTCTAATGGCTCGTACATCTACTTCACCGGCAACGACTCGCTCAGCACGTGCTATGGTGTGTGGCGGATTCATCCAGACGGCGCCGCACTTGAGCAGGTTGTGGCCGATACTCTCCATTGTGGTCCACAATCCTACATCTTTGGTCCATCACCTAGTTACGCCACATCGCTATCACCCGACGGGGTTCATCTAGCGTATGCCGCCCGGACGCTCCGAGTCCGAACGCTTGCAACGGGAGCGGATACCAGTCTCGGTGTGGTTGGAGATGTGCCGCGCTGGTCTCCAACGGGGACGTGGATCGCGTACGATAGTCTCGGCACACTCATGCTGATCCACCCCGATGGGACAGGACATCAAGCGTTGGTTGACCGAGGCGATGTCTGGTATCCGTCGAACCTGTTCGCGTGGTCACCGGACGGCCAGTGGCTTCTGTACCATACCTCCGATCGACTCGTGCTCGTCCAGGTGGCAACAGGCTTACAGTTGCCGCTCGCGGTCACGATCGGCTTGATGGATCCTACGTGGCTGCGATAATGGATGCTGCTACTCATTGATGTGAGCAACCGGGGACATAGGTGACAGAAGGTCCGGGGACATGGTTAACACTTGTCCTTGGTTAACACTTGTCCTTGAGAGAAGGAGCCCCGGTGATGGTGTGGGTGTGTTCGTCGAAGCGTCCAAGCAACGTGTCGTAGTAGATGATGTTCCAGAGCCCGTCCTGAATTTCTTCCAACCCAATGTTTTCGCCGTTGAGCGCCTGGCTTAAAAAGTGTTGGCCGGAGTGGAGCCGGAAGGTGCCGGCGTTACTGACCCGGCGGATTTCGAAATGCCCCGGGTAGTCGGGTGGGGTGACGCGCTCGGGATACGGCCGCGGGGAGGGGGTCCAGCACGAGGCGGGCGTCTCGTCGTCGAGGGCTTCATGGGGTCGGAGCTCGTTATAGGTCTCGCGGAAACGATTGAAGACGCGCTGTTGAAGATTGAGGTTCGCCGCCGGCGGCCGAGTGGCGCGCGCCTTCAAGGTTTTGTGGAGCCGTTCGTGGGCGCCGTTCTCCTGCGGGCTGCCGGGCGTGATGCGCTGGTGGGTGATGCCGAGCTGGAGCCACCAGACGTTGAGCCGGTTGAGGCCGTGAATGCCGGTGGAGGCGAAGGGCGCGCCGTTGTCACTGCGGATCGCGTCGGGGAGGCCGCAGGTCCGGAACAGGTGGCGCAGATGCGGTTTCACCCCCGCCCCGGCGACATCCAACAGCCCGTGACAGCCCAGCAAATAGCGGCTGAAGTGATCGAGGATGGTCAGCGGGTAGCAGTAGATCCCGTTACGCGTGCGGAACTGGCCTTTGAAGTCGATGGTCCAGATCTGGTTCGGGGCCGTGGTGTTGAACGGCACAGCGCCTGGGTGTTTCCAGTGCCGGCGGCGGCGCCGATGCTGGACGCGGTCGTGGCGCGCGAGGATGTCGAAGATGGTGCTGCGGGCGGGCCAGGCCCGCTTCGGATCGCGGGTGCGGAGGCGCTTCGAGATCTTGCGGGCGCCCCAGCCGAAGCGCGTGTGCTCCTCGAGGATCAGCGCAACGATGTCGGCGGGCGTTTGGTGGGGACAGGATCGCGGGGCGCGGCTGTGGTCGTACAACCCCCGCGGGCCGCTCTGGCGATAGCGATCGAGCCACTTGTAGCCGGTGTTCCGGCTAATGCCGTACCGCAGGCAGAGTTCGGTCATCGTCCACTGGGCACTAGCGAAGTCCTGGGCGAAATGGTGGCGTTCGAGCACGGGATTGGTCTCCTTCCAGGGCATCACTCCTCCTCCCAACGGGGTCGGGAGAAGTGTCACCCATGTGCCCGGACATCTGTCACCTATGTACCCAGGTTGTACCGATGGCGCGGCCTAACATGCGCTTGAACCTGACGGCGCCTCCTGCTGTGGAGGCCCTCTGTTTGTGACATCGTCTAGTTCGCGCCGCAGCTTAAGCGCGATTCGTTAGGCAGCGGGCGGAATTCTGGACCGCCGAGCTGAGAACGGGGACAACCAACGATGATTTCCATCATCCTCGACGGGTTCGTCTTGCTCGGCCTCATGTTTCTCTTCGATCGCCAGAATCCCAATCGCGACTTTCTTGAAACTGGGCTCGTAGCCTTCATTCTGGTAATTGCTGCGGTTCTCATGAATCGATTTCTGACCCCCGCGATCGGCCTCGCGGCGCTGCTTCCTTATTTCGGTCTTTGTGTCTTTCTCCTGTGGAAGCTTCCTGAGATCGCTATCAGGCGCGCACTTGTGATCGCTGCAGTCTTCGTGGCGTTCAAAGTCGTTGAGCCTGCTCTTTTCCGTTTCCTTTTGGGAGGGAATGGGCAGTGATCGCCAGATCCGCGTTCCCGCGCCCGCTGCTTAACACGCGCGTGAAGCTGTCGGCGCCTTTCTTCTGTGGAGGCCATCGGTTTGTGAACGTTCCAGCGTCGCGCCGCAGCTTACGCGCCATCCGTTAGGCACCCCGCCACACTCTAATGGGAATTCTCGGTGTCGTCATCGGTCTCATGGCAGGGCAGTTCTGTGGCGCCATCGCCTATCGACGCATCAATGCCGATCCCCAACGGCAATTTCTCGCCTCTATTGCCGCCGGTCTCGTCACAACGCTGTGTGCCAGCCCGATCTTCATCGCATTTGGCGTCCATCGATGGCTCGCCGGTCCCGAGGCACCCTGGACAGCAGCCGTGTTCCTCGCGGCCTGCTTTGGGATTTGCCAAGGAATGCTTTTCAAGGATCGACCATTGCCACCCCCGCCTTCTTCTACAGGGAGTTCGGGAGCGGCGGGTGCCTAACACGCGCCTGAAGCTGACGGCGCCCGTCATCTGGTAAGGGCTCGCAGCGAACGCCCGCCTTCATTCGTATTCTCGATGTTGGGAGTATGGCTTCACTTCCCGTCTCAGGAGCCTCCCATGAACCTATCATCCCGCTTTCTGACTTCCCTCATAGTCACATTCTTGTTGCTTGGATGCACGGCGACCGTTGACACGCTTCGCTTAGATCCGACGCTACGACCAGAGACGCTCCCTGCGACCATTGAGCTGCTGGGGGCTGAGCCCACACGACCCTACGTGGCCATCGCCTTGGTGACAGTGAGTTCGGAGGCCATGAGCGAAGACCAATTACGCAGTCGTCTGATTCGTGCGGCGGCCCGCCTTGGGGCGGATGCTGTCATCGTCGATGCGCATTCGTTGTCGCGCAACGGGCGCCACCTCGCCTTATCGGCAAAGGTCGTCGCCTACCGTGATTCCACTGTCCGGGCGGGTGCGTCGCAATAGCACGTCACATCCCGCCGCTGCCTAACATGCGCTTGAAGCTGGCGGGCGCCCGCGGTCACTGGCGCCGGATTCCGTCGGGGCGTGCGGTGCGCTACACTTTCAGTTGTGAACATGCAAATGTGGCGCCGCAGCTTAAGCGCCATCCGTTAGGCGGAACGCGCGGGCACTAAGTCACCTTTCGGTACGCCTGAAAACGAATCCAGCCGGTGCGAGGACCCCACCTCTCTTCCTCCGGCGCTCCCGACAACGGGCCAAGGTGCGCCCGGCCGGCCGCGGGGCTGAGTATGCCACGCAGGGAGGTGACAGATGAAGGCCATAGTGGTGACGGACCGGGCTGCGGGAACGGCCGGGATGAAGCTGGTGGAGCGGCACGAGCCCCCGCCGTCGATCAACGACGTTGTCGTTCAGGTTTATGGCTCGGGATTCGTTAACACTGAACTGGGTTGGCCTTCGACCTGGACCGATCGCCTCGACCGTGACCGAACGCCCTCGATCCCCGGGCACGAGCTGGCCGGAGTGGTCACCGCCCTCGGTTATGGCACCACGGGGCTCTCGGTCGGACAGCGGGTATTCGGCCTCACCGACTGGTATCGCGACGGCACCCTGGCGGAGTACGTGGCCGTCGAGGCGCGCAACCTCGCGCCACTGCCGGGCGATGTCGATTTCACGGTGGGCGCGAGCCTGCCGATTTCGGGCCTGACCGCGTGGCAGGGACTGTTCGAT
>DASZCG010000112.1:0-3270 GCA_035943355.1 Gemmatimonadales bacterium | reverse complement strand
CGCGTGCGCGATGCGTGGGCCGAGATCGCGGGCGGGATTGATCGCGTAGCCGGTCGGGCCGCCCAGCGACAGGCCGATCGCCCACACGATGATGCCGACGAGCGCGGGGCCGAGTCCGACGTCCCAGCCGTGGGTTGGGTTCAGATTCCGCGGGGTCAGGATGGCCAGCACACCCAGCACCAGCACCGCGGTGCCGATGATTTCGGTGATGAGGTTCGAAACCGGGTTGCGAATGTTGGGCGCCGTGCAGAAGACGGCCAGTTTCAGCCGCTGACTTTCCGTAACGGCCCAGTGTGGGAGATAGGCCAGCCAGACGATGGCGCCACCGAGAAACGCGCCGAGCATTTGCGCGGCGATGTATGCCGGAACGCTCGCCCACGGGAACTTGCCGATCGACGCGAGCCCGATGGTCACCGCCGGATTGAGGTGGGCGCCGCTGAACGTCCCGACCGCATAGACGGCGACGGTCACGGCGAACGCCCACCCGGCAGTGATGACGATCCAGCCCGAGTTGTGTCCTTTGGTCTGATTGAGGACAACGTTGGCGACGACGCCATCGCCGAGGATGATGAGCAGCATGGTGCCGAGCAACTCGGCGAGGAAGGGTGACATGGAGGGGCGAAGCTATCGCCGCTCCGGTCGGGTGGCAAACGGGGGGGCTCACGCCCTCGCTTCAACGCGCCGCTTGCATCAGCATCGGCTCGGGACTCGGCGCGAATTTGCGTTGCTCCGCCTGGTGCGCGCGCACATCGGCCAGCGTCTTGATGACGACGAGCACGATCAGCGCGGGGAGTGGAGAGCCGAGGAGCATCACGAACCAACCGCCGAACAGCACGCCCAGTATGGGCACCGAGTTCGCCAGGATCAGGGCAAATAGGGATGGAGTCACCGAGCAAGTATAGGAAAAACCGGCGCAATTCAAACGGTCTACTGCGTAGTGGAATCCTACAAGGCATGAAACCACTCATCCTGCTACTCACGGTGCTCGCCCCGGCCACGCCGCACCCGCCGGCGAAGCCGATCATCAACTACACACTCCACGTAGACAGCACCGATCTCTCGGGCTGGAACGTCGAAATCCGGCTGCGGACCGTCACCGACACGTTCCGCCTCGCCATGGCGGCGCATCCCGAGTACGACGACCGCTACTTCCGCTACGTCACCGGCTTCTCGGTCGAGCCGAGCTCGGCGCTCGTCACCAGGGTCGATAGCGCCGTCTGGCAGATCGTCACGCCCCGCGGCGATGTGCGCGTGCGCTATCGCATCGCGCTGCCGCCCGCGCCGACGCCGCCAACCCCGCGTGCGTCGTGGCGGCCCTTCCTCACGCCCACGGGCGGACTGATCGGTGGTCCGCATGCGTTCATGTACCTGCTGGGTGCTGAGCGAATGCCCGCGACCGTGACTCTGGAGCTGCCTCGCTCGTGGCAAGTCGCCACCGGCCTGGTGTCGACCTCGTCCCCCCTCTCCGGAACGGAAAGGGGGTCAGGTGAGGTCTACAGCGCAGCCAATGCCGCCACGCTCATCGACTCTCCGATACTCGTGGGACACCTCCGTCAGTGGCGCTTTCTCGAGGGTGGCGTACCGCACCGCGTCGTCTACTGGCCGCTTCCCGATGCGACACCGTTCGATACGAGTGCCTGGGTATCCGGCATCCAGCGGCTGGTTCATCAGGCTTTTGCGCTCTTCGGTCGCGCGCCCTACCGCGAGTACACATTCCTATTCGAGGACGGTGCCTTCAGCGGCGGCCTCGAGCATCGTAACTCGGTTTCGCTGGGCGCCCCAAGCGCCGACTTGGCGCGCGACCCCCATGCCTTCATCCAGGAAACGGCTCACGAGTTCGTGCATACCTGGAATCTGATGGCGATTCGGCCGGTCGAGTACCGCGACATCGATTACCGCACGCAGCCCCCGGTATCGAGCCTGTGGTTCAGCGAAGGACTCACGATGTTCTACGCCGATCTGCTGGTACGGCGCGCCGGCCTGCCCGTCACGGACTCGACCCGCGTCGCGCATCTCGAGCGCCTGCTCTCCCGCTTTGTGGGAAACCCCGCGTACGAGCGCTTCTCCGCCGAATCGATCAGTCGCGTGGCCTACAACGCCGAACCCGGCGCGCTCGGCGACTACGGCGCCAGCACCCATCTCCAGGGCGAGCTGCTCGGCGCCATGCTCGATCTCTTCATCCGCGACGCGTCACACGGACAACGGTCGATGGATGACGTCATGCGATTGCTTTTCGCTCGCGCGGATCAGGGAATCGATGGCCATGCGATCGAGCAGGCCGTCACAACCGTGTGCGGCTGCGCCGTGACGTCGTTCTTCGCAGCCTATGTGCGCGCTGCTGGATCGCTCGACTACAACCGCTATCTCGGCCTGATCGGCTTACGCGCGAACAGCCGCTGGGGGCCGGCGGTCTACAACGGTGAACCGGAGCGCGATCTGCGCATCTTCGGCTGGGAGCCGGGCGATGGGGGCGTCCGGATCGTCATCACGTCGCCTGCGAGCAGCTGGGGAAGAGCAGGGCTGCACAGCCGCGACCGGCTCGTCTCGTTGGACGGCACACCCGTCACGACGTGGCCCGACCTGCGCGCCCGGCTGCAACGCCTGCGTGTGGGGGATAGCGTGCGCATCCAGGTGCAACGGCCCGATGGGCCGTTCACCGCGACGGTCGTTGTCAGCGGATTCGAGCGTCCATCGGTCCGGATCGAGGGAACACTCACCGGCCTCGGGCAAGCCTGGGCTGACGGTCGGTAGATCGCTACTGATGACTCGGGTGCTTGTCTACGTCCACCTCGTCCTTCGGCAGCGGCGCGTGCCGCAGGTCACGGAGCGCGGTCATGACCGTCACCACAGCCGGGCTTGCCTCGCCGCGGCGTGACAGCAGCTCGAGTCCAAACGGCAGGCTGAACCCGGCGATTCTGATGGCAACGGTTCCGACCGGCGACCGCTCGAGCTGGGAATGAAATCCCACGGTCCACCCTTTTCCCTGCGCCGCCAGCGCCCAGACGGTCTGCAGGGCATCGTAGGTCGCGTCGACGCGCGGGCGCAGCCCCAGCGCCGCGAGCGCTCCGTGCACGCGATCGTAGAACGCGGGATGCAGCGAGCGATCCATAAAGAGGAACGGCACGTCGGCCAGCTCATGCGGCTCAATCTCGTCATAGGTCGCGAGCGGATGCCCGAGTGCCAGTAGCGCGGTGTCGAGGCGGTCGTTCACCAATCGTGTCGCCACGATGCGATCGCCGCGGTTCCATCCGGGCGTCGGCAGGGCGTGCG
>DASZCG010000111.1:0-5427 GCA_035943355.1 Gemmatimonadales bacterium | reverse complement strand
CCCGGCGGGCAGTCCGCCGTCACGCCGAGCTCGGGCGCGCAGTTGCCGTAATCGAACGCTGCTGTGTAGTCGGTGATGAAGGTGCCTGCGTAATCGAACTGTGCGATCAACTGCAGATCGCCGGACGTCCGACCGCGGTATATCCGGTAGCCCTCGACGTCGCGCTTCAGGTAGTTCTTGTCGGACAGCACCGACAAGGAGTCGTGCGCGACCTTGTAGTAGGGGTCGCCGAGCGTGTCGGTTTCCGTCGGGCTCTGCTTCCACACGACAGTGACCGCGTTGTCCCCTGGCACCAGGAAGAAGTCCGGCGCGGCTGGCGGGAACGGCAGCAGGAAGCGGGCGTCGAACACGGCTTGCCCCACGAGTCCCTTGTTCAACAGCGAACGCGGGACGGTGCGCACTTCACTCTGATCGATCTTGCCATTGGGGCCACCGCCGAACGCACCACCCGTATCGCCCACGATCGAGATGGCTCCGAACACCCGGTCCACCGACCGCAATGTGTCGGCGCCGCTTGCCAAAGCGGTGGGCTGCGCCGGGAAGCCCGGCTTCAGGTCGAGCGCCTGGCCACGGCTCGCGATCGCCGGCGTATTCACGGGCGCCGCGCCTATATACGCCACGACGATCGTTTTCGACTCACCCGGCTTCAGGTCCATCGGGCCGGACGACTGGAAGAAGCGGATGTCATCGCTCGACTGCGTCACGAAGCACACGTGCGTCTGGGCCGGCACGCCGGGGTTGTTGCAGGGCGCGTCCCCGGCGGTGGGATCGAGCTTGGCGGAGAGATAGCGCCACAGCTGCACGGTGTTCTGCGCGTCGTCGAACTGACCGCCGTTGATCGTGTTGCTGAACATCGTGAGGCCGACTTCCTGACCGTTCACGACGGGGCTCTTCAGGTATTTCACGCCCACGATACCCGGTGCAGCGGCGAACGGCGCGGAAAAGATCGACGCCGGGAACAACATCGACGGCGCGTACCAGTTCCGCTTGAACGCCGTGCCCATGGCAAACGGGAGGAACGCGGTCGAGTAGTTCTCGCGCGCCGCGTCGGACACGTCGGCGTCCATCGAGAACGCCGCGTACATGTTCGTGATTGTGTAGCCGCTATCGGGGATCTGCACGCCGAACGCGGCTTCGTTCAGCGCCTGGAACCGCGCGCCGTAGCTTGTGAGCGAGTCGGCATCAGTACGTCCGGCATAGACCGACGCCTGGCTCGCGGTGATGTTGGTGAAGGTATAGATGTAATAGATGATGTCTTCGTTACCACTGGGGAAGTTCCACCCCATGCCGCGCTGATTCACCAGCACACCGAGCGGGTGCTTGCGGCCCGCGTTGAAGCTGGGGTTGCCGTCCCAATACCGTGACCACGAGTCCTGCTGCGACGCTGCCTTCAGCCCGATCAACACCGGGTTGAAGAGGCTGGTGTCGTTGGGCACGTAGGCGTCGCGCGGCCAGTTGGTGTTGTCGGTCGGGTCGAGCGAGCTCCACATGAGCGACAGCCGGTCGCCGTGCTGCGTCGTCCCCTTGGGGTCGAAGAAGAAGGCGCCGACCGTATCGCCCGCCCACGAAAACCCGCTGATGCCCGGGTTCACGATGCCGGCGAGCTGAAGCCCGGAGTTGAAGACGTATTGATCGGGCGTGGCCTTGGGCCAGAAGCCGCCGCCTACGGTGGTCGATCCACGGGGATCGACGCACACCTCGCCGACCGCGTTGAGACCGCAGTCGAAGCGGTTCACGTCCTGCCGGGAGAGGAAGCCCGAAAAGAGATGTAGGACGCGGCGCGCGCGGGGGCGCGGCGTCGCCTGTGCGGTCTGCACCGCCAGGGCGAACCCGAGCGCCACGATCGCGCCGAGCCGCAGTCCATTCCTAACCGATACACGTGCCATTGAACGATCTCCTTGAGAAAAAATCAGGTCCTGGAAACGGCTGCCGGGTGATCGTCCAAGCGCCAGCAGCGACGCCCGGACGAGTCACCCGTCCAGTCCAGGACGGCTCTTAGAACGAAATCTCCGCGCCCACCCGGATGCGGCGGCCGGCCCCGTAGAAGCGGTCGGGCGCCTGCTGCAGGTTGTACCAGGAGTTGTAGGCGGCGGTGTACTCGGACGCCGTGTACACCCCGTCGCCGTTGCCGAACCGCGCCTCGGCGCGCTGCAACAACACGCAGTCCACCGGTCCACCCGCGCCGTTGGCGGTGCGCGACGCCCACCCGGTGCAGACGCCCGGGGACGAAAGGTCGACCGCGTTCTCACCGCCGACCGTGGTGAATACGTGGTTTTGCTTCGCCTCCGTCACGAGCTGCGCCGTCTGCTCATCCACGTACTTGGCGCGGTGCAGCGCGTTCACGACATCGCCCGTCTCGAGGAAGAGGTTCAGGACGTTCTGCCAGTTGAAGAGGTTCTTCGCCTCTCCGAACAGCGTCCAGTCGAGCTGGCCGACGCGGAAGCCCTTGGTCACCCGCAAGTCCACGTTCTTGAACCACGGCATCGAGGACGAGTTGATCGGCTCGATGTTGGTGAACTCGAGCGGCGACTCGCCCTGCGCCACACCTTCGCCCGAGTTGCGGATCTGGGTGTAGGGCAGGCCGCTCGCGAAGCGGAACGTGGCGAACACGCCCACATCGCGGAGCACGTTCCCCATGGTCGTACCCTTGTGCCAATCCGTGGGGAGCTGCAGCTGCATGGCACCCGTGATGTTGTTCTTGCGGTTGTCGTCCGTCGGCAGCGTCGCCTGCGGGGGTGGCGCCGTCTCGTTGGTCAGCGAGCTGATCACGCGAGCCGTGGTCCGGAAGTACGCGAACGGATCGGATCCCGTGCTCTTGGCGACCTGGAACGTGTATGCCACCGAGCCGCTGAAGATGTTCGAGAACCGGCGGTCGAGCCTGAAGTCCAGGCCGCGGACGTTGCCGAAGTCCGCGTTGTTGAATACGCGCCAGTCGCCTTCCTGGCCGCCGGCGCCCGGATCGGGAAGCCGGAACAGCCGTCCCGACACGTCCGCCACCTTATCCTTGTTGTATGCCGACACGTCGAACACCATGTCCTGGCTGAACGCGTGCCGGATGCCGAACTCGAAGATGATCGTCTTCGCAAAGTCGAGGTCGCGACCGTACGTCTGGTTGCGGTTGCTCTGCGACAGATCGGTATTCTTGCCGCGATACATCAGGTCGAAGTCCGGCGCCTGCACCTGATGCGCGTAGGACAGCCGGAAGTTCGAGTGCTCGGTGACCGGGAAGGACACCTGCACGCTCGGGCTCCAGGCGGTGTGCGCCGGCGCGGCGACGAAGTTCGCCGTCGGATTGTTCGGATCGAACGGTTGGAAGTTGTACGTCACGCCGTCGATCGTCACCGAGGGGTCGGTGATCGACGAGATCCGGCCCGGGACCACCGGGAACGAGGACTTGCTGTCGAAGCGGTCGTACCGCACGCCGCCGACGAGCACGACGTCACCGAGGTCGAGGCGGTCTTCGAGGTAGGCGCCCATGCGGTTCGGCTTCTCGGCGTAGCCGTTCAAGCCGAAAGCGGAGATCATGCCGCTCGCGTACCGCCGCGTGTCGAAGGTGTGGTACTCACCACCCAGCTTGACGCGGTTGTAGCGGTCCGCCTGCCAGTCGAAGTTGCCGCGGAACTGCCAGCGCTTTTCCTGGATGAGCGTGAAGCCGTTATCGAGACCAGACGTGTACATCGGCAGCCGCGCGCTCTGCTCGGCGGCATACGGGTTCATGCGGTACGGCTGCGCCGACTGCAAATCGTTGCGATCGAGGAACGGCGCCAAATTCTGGCACGCCGCCTGACCCGCCTGCAAGCACTGGATCTGCTTGTCGTCAAGCCAGTGCACGTTGTGATAGGTCGTCCCCGCGATCGTGACGTCATGCGTCGAGTTGAAATCGACGAGGAACTTGAGCGGGCTGAGCAGGAAGCCGCCCGTCGGGTCGCGCGAATCGAGCTCCGACTCGCGGGTCAGCACGCCGGTCTGCGAATGATCCTGCTGATACGACGCGAAGAAGTCGAGCGCCATGGCGCGCTCGGCCGACCGCGACAGGTTCTGGTTCCAGTTGAGCGTCCAGCTGGTCTGTGTGACGCGCGACCCGGTCTGGTTCGCCGAATTGTAGAGATCGATCGTCGGCGTATTGCGCCACTGGTTCATGCTGGCAACGCCGGAAAGACGCACACGCGAGCCTGAGCCGTAGGTCCAGAGCAGTGACGCGTTCCCCGTCCCCACCGCGTTCGCTGACAACGGGAGACGCAGGCCCTGACACTCCACGCCGTAGTTGCTGGAGATGTCTTTTTTCAGCTGCGAGCTACCGGTCGGCGAATTGCCGCAGTAGCCGCTGTACTGGACGAACCGCGGAATGGAAACGTTCACGGTGTCGCTGAGCGGATTGCCGAAGTCGATCGGCTGATGCACGACGGTATCAACGCCGCTGGCGACGTACACCGGCCGCTCCACATCGCGATTGAGCGCGATGTCGCTGCAGCCGTCGAGCCCGCCGCACGCACCGCTCTGCTGGCCGGTGATCGTCGTGCCGAGGAAGAATGTCAGATCACTCGAGATCGGGCCGCCGAGGCTGGCTTCGATGCGGTGCTGGCCGACGTTGCGCCACAGGTCACCGACCTGGTCGGTCGACAGCGACAGGTTGCCCTGGAAGCGCTGACCGCCGGACTTCGTGACGAACGCGAACACGCCCGACTGCGCTTCGCCGAACTCGGCGCCGACCGCGCCCGTCGTCACCGACGCTTCTTCGAGCGCGTTGGTGCCGAGCTGCAGGTTGGTTTGGCCCATCTGGCTGTTGCGCACCAGCACGCCGTCCACGAAGATCGCGGCCTCACCAGGACGGCCGCCGCGAATGACGAGACCCTTCGTTTTACCGCTCTCGACGACGCCCGGCTCGAGCCGCAGCGCTTCTCGCACATCGTTGACCGGCAGCTTCTCGATCGTCTGCCCGGCCACGATGGATTTCGACGTGACCTGGTCGCGCGGCACGATCGGCTGCGCCGCCGCCGTGACGGTGATGCCCGTCAGCACGACCGCCGACGATTGCATCTTCACGTCCGTCGTCACCGTCTGGCCGCCCTGCACGCGCACGCTGCGCACTTCAGCGGGCGCATACCCGATGAATTGCGCGCGCACCGTGTAGGTGCCGACCGGCACGTTGTTGATGAAGTAGTAGCCCTTATCGTTGGTCACCGCACCGAATGAAGTTCCAACGACGAACACCTGCGCATTAGCGACTGGTGCTCCGGCCTGATCCGACACCGTGCCTTCGACTTTGCCGGTGACGGCCTGCGCGGCGAGCGGCGATGACGCGATGCCGATTGCCAGCGTGAGGACGGAACAGAGCACCAAGCAGCGCGCAACAGCGCTCATCACACGAGGCATCATGGATGCTTCCTCCAAAAACGTGAATGCGCGTGAACTTCCGGACAGAATGTG
>DASZCG010000110.1:0-6087 GCA_035943355.1 Gemmatimonadales bacterium | reverse complement strand
TTGCGTTCTTCGACGTGGGACGCGAGTGGTCCGGCGTCCACCGACCCGCGATCACGATCGATCTCTCAGCTTCTGCCCTGCCGCGTTACACGATGTTCTCACTGTCTCGCGGCGTGCTGGCGTACATCATTTCACTCGCCTTCACACTGGTCTATGGCTACTGGGCCGCCAAGGATCGCGTTGCTCGGCGTGTGCTGCTCCCGCTGCTCGACATCCTGCAGAGCATCCCAGTGCTGGGCTTCATGCCCGGGTTGGTCCTTTCCCTCGTCGCGCTGTTCCCTCAAAGCAATGTCGGGCTGGAGCTCGCCGCCGTGCTCATGATTTTTTCGGCCCAGGTGTGGAACATGACGTTCAGTTTCGAGCATTCGCTGCGCTCGGTCCCCGCCGACTTGAGCGAGGCGGCCACAGTGTATCGCTTTTCGTGGTGGCAGCGCCTGCGCCAGGTCGAGCTGCCGTTCGCATCCATAGGACTCGTGTGGAACAGCATGCTGAGCATGGCGGCCGGCTGGTTCTTCCTGATGATCAACGAATCATTCCAGTTGGGCGCGCGTGACTTTCGCCTTCCGGGCATCGGCTCCTACATGAGCGTGGCCGTCGAGCAAGGCCGTGTGGATGCGATGATTCTGGGCATCGTGGCGATGGTGGCGATGATCGTGGTACTGGATCAGTTGCTGTGGCGGCCCATCGTTGTATGGTCGCAGAAGTTTCGCGTCGAAGAGAGTGGCGACGCAACCATCACACGCTCGTGGTTTCTGGATTGGCTGCGCCACTCACGCCTGGTGCGCGCGATCCGCGTCCTCGCGCGTCGCATCGACACCACGACGCGGCGTTCTGCCGAACCACAGTCGCTCCCGTCCCCGGCAATCTCCAGCCGCCCCGCGCACCCCCGCCCCCCAGTCCCTGCGCGCGGCGGCGTGCCGTGGTCCCTCCTCCCGCTCGGCCTGCTGATCATCGTGCTCGCGTGGGGAGGGTGGAAGCTCGTCCAGCTGTTGCGTCACGCGCCCGCCGGCGCGTGGGGCAGCGCAACCGGTGCGGGGTTCCTCACACTCGGGCGCGTGCTGATCTCGACAGCGATCGGCACGGTGTGGGCCTTGCCGGCCGGTCTCGCGATTGGGCTCTCGAGCCGGCTCTCCCGCGTGCTCCAGCCCGTTGTGCAGATCGCCGCGTCCTTCCCCGCCCCGATGCTCTTTCCACTGATCATCGCCCTGCTCCAATGGGCCGGCATTACCCTGGGCTGGGGCAGCATCCTGCTCATGCTGCTCGGGACGCAGTGGTACATTCTCTTCAACGTGATCGCCGGGGCGATGGCGCTTCCAACCGATCTGAAGGAAGCCACACGCAGCTATGGCATCAGAGGCTGGCAGCGGTTTCGCACGCTCTATTTTCCCGGAGTGTTTCCGTATCTCGTGACGGGATGGGTCACCGCGGCCGGCGGTGCCTGGAACGCGAGCATCGTGTCTGAATACGTCACGTTCAAGGGACACACGGTGCAGACTTCCGGCCTGGGAGCGCAGATCAGCGGCGCAGCTGCCAACGCCGATTTCTCCCGCCTGGCGGCCGCCATTCTGGTCATGTCCGTGCTGGTCGTCGCATTCAATCGTACCGTCTGGCGCTGGTGCTATCGTTTGGCCGAAGAGCGCTTTGCGGTGAGCTGATGACGTGACCCCCAGGCTAGCCACGAGCAACGGCGGGAAACGCGCGCGGGAGACCACGGAAGTGTTGTGCGAAGCGCGGCACGTATCGCACGATTTTGTCTTGCCCAACGGCAAGTCGTTGCGCGTGCTGGAAGATATTTCCCTCACGGTAGGCGCCAACGAAGTCGTCGCCCTGCTTGGCCCGTCCGGCTCCGGCAAATCGACGATGCTGCGCATCCTGGCCGGGCTCATCAAGCCGAGCCTGGGCGATGTGCTGTATCACGGCCAACCGCTGCAGGGTCTCAACCCCGGCGTGGCGATCGTGTTTCAGAGCTTCGCGCTCTATCCGTGGATGACGGTGCGACAAAACGTCGCAACGGTGCTGGAAGTCCGGGGCGTGCCGCGACCCGAGGCGACCGAGCGCGCCGAGGGAACGATCACGAGCGTCGGACTCGGCGGGTTCGAGGACGCGTATCCCCGTGAGCTGTCGGGCGGCATGAAGCAGCGCGTTGGCATGGCCCGCGCGCTCGCCGTCGATCCCGAAATCCTCTTCATGGACGAGCCCTTCAGCCAGGTGGACGCGTTGACCGCCGAAAGCCTGCGCGCCGAGGTGCTCGCGATCTGGGCCCGAAAGGAGCGGAATCCGTCATCTATCCTCATGGTCAGTCACGACATTCGGGAAGTCGCGTTCATGGCGGACCGCATCGTGATACTGGGCGGGAACAATCCGGCACGGATCCGCACGGTCGTGCGGAACGACCTGCCGCGACCGCGCGACTATCAGTCCCCGGAATGCAGCGCGCTCGTCAATCAGCTGCACGGTGTCATCACGGGCAGCGAGCTTCCGGATGTCACCGCAGCGGCCGCGTCCGACGCGGCAGGCACCATTGAGCCGCTGCCGCACTGCTCTCCCCCGGACATCATTGGATTGCTGGAGTACCTCGACGCGCGGGACGGGAGGGGCGACGTGTTCCGTATCGCCGCGCAAACCAACCTCGAATTCGGCCGGCTGATCGCGATCGTGAAGGCAGCCGAGATGCTGAACTTCGTGGACACGCCCAGGAGCGCGGTGCTGCTCGAGCCGGACGGCCGGCTGTTTGCGCAAGCCTCGCCCGAGGAACGGAAAGCCCTCTGGCGCGCGCAGCTGCTCAAGCTGACGCTGTTTCGCGTCATTCGCGACGCGCTACACAAACAGCGGCGTCATGCGATCGACCGGGATTTCGTGCTGGAGACGATCGTGCTGCAGCTGCCGCAGGAGAATTACGAAAAGGTGTTCGAGACGCTCATTAGCTGGGCGCGGTTCGGCGAGCTGTTCAGTTATGACGAGGCGACCGCAACCGTCGCCCTCTACCAACGACGCCGCTCCCGGGCAGTCGTCGCCGAGCCGCCGGGACCAACCACCTCGCACTGACCACACCGCTCCTCGGGTCAGTGCAGGCGAACCTTGTCGCCTGGGTACACGCGGAGGCGACGCGCCAGGCTGGCAGCGGCCAAACCTACGCGTGCCCCGCCCAGGTCGTCTCGCCCGGCGTGTACGGCGCACACGGGTCGAACCGCCCCGGGGTCTCCCGGTACCGCATCGCCTGCGTACACCCGATCTCCGACGTGAAGTAGCCGAGCAGGGTCAGCTCCTTCATCTGCCGGAAGAAGTGTGGCGGGTCGTCGTGCTTCTTCTTGTCTGTGTAGTCTTTCTGCTCGCGGTCGAGCTGCTCCACCTTGGCCAGCCGTTGCTGCGGCGTGGCCGCCATGAACGAGGCGGCGTCGATCGTCCGCATGCCGGCCCGGAAGACGTCCTGGTCGCGTGGCGTGTACGTGTCGGTCACCATGATCGCCATGAACGCGCCCACGTGCGCCGCTTTTGCCCCCGGTGTCTTGGTCTCGGGAAGGATGGTATCCGCGACCTCATCGAGGAACGCTACGTCGGTCGCGGTGAACGTTCCGGCCGACGTGGTCGTGCCGGCCCGCTGCTGCGCTCGTTCGCAGGCAGCGACGAGTCCACCGCTCCCCGCGAGCGCGACACCACCGAGGATCAGCGTCACACGCCGGATCGCTTCGCGTCGATCGATAGTCTGGTTTGCTTCCGACATGATGGCTCTCCGCTCGAGTCTTAAAGGGTGTTGCGCTTCAGCTCGTTGACCGCGAAGTCGGCCGCGCGAGCAGTGAGCGCCATATAGGTCAGCGATGGATTGGGACACGCCGTCGACACCATGCACGAGCCATCCGACACGAACACATTCGGGGCGTCCCACACCTGATTGTGCGAGTTCAAGACCGACGTTTTCGGATCCCGGCCCATGCGCGCGGTCCCCATTTCATGGATCCCCATGCCGGGCCAGCAGCCGTTGTCATAGGTCCGGACCTGTTTCACACCCGCTGCCTCGAGCATTTCGCCCATGTCGTCCATCATGTCCTTGCGCATGAGTCGCTCGTTCTCGCCGGTCGCGCAGTCGATCGCGAGCACCGGCAACCCCCATTTGTCCTTCTTGGTCTGATCGATCGTCACCTGGTTTGCATGATTGGGGAGCATCTCTCCGAAGGCGGTGCCACCGATGGTCCAATCGCCTGGCTGAGCGGCGGCGTCCTTGAACGCGCCTCCCACACCCAATTCGGCGACCGCCCGCGACCACCCCTGCCGGCTCGCGCCACCCTGGTATCCGAATCCCCGGAGGTACGGGCGTTTGTCGCCGAAGAGATTGCGATAGCGCGGGATGTAGAAGCCCGTCGGACGCCGGCCATAGACGTTTTTGCTGCTCAAGCTGGGCTCTTCGATCGTACCCGACGCGCCCGCGCGGAAATGATGGTCCATCAGATTGTGCCCCAACTCACCGGAGCTGCTCCCCAGCCCGCCGGGCCACACGTCCGTCGCCGACCGCAGCAACAGCCAGGTTGAGTTCAACGTCGACGCGCATAAAAAGATGATGCGTGCCGTGTACTCCGTCGTTTGCTCGCTCACCGCATCGAGCACGCGCACGCCCGTCGCGCGCTTCTTGTTGCGGTCGTACAGCACCTCGGTGACAATCGCGAACGGCTTCAGCGTCAGTCGCCCGGTGGCCATCGCGGGCGGCAACGTCGACGACTGGGTGCTGAAGTAGCCGCCGAACGGGCAGCCGAGCCAGCAGGCGTTGCGATACTGGCACGCCGAGCGCCCCGGCAGCGGCTGCGTGAGATTCGCGGTTCGGCCCGGGATGATGCGCCGGCGGCCGCCGAATTTCGTCTTCAACCGGCCGGCGATCAGCGCCTCGCCGCAGTTCAGCGGCATGGCGGGCTGGAATTGACCGTCGGGCAGCTGCGCCATGCCCTCGCGCGAGCCGGAGATGCCTGCATGGCGTTCGACGTAGTCGTACCACGGCGCGATATCGGCGTAGCGGATCGGCCAGTCCACGGCGATGCCGTCGCGCGCGTTGGCCTCGAAATCGAAGTCGCTCCAGCGATAGCTCTGGCGACCCCACAGCAGCGAGCGGCCGCCGACGTGGTATCCGCGGTACCAGTCGAACCGTTTGACCTCGGTATACGGGGAGTCCTTGTCCGATGCCCACCAGTCCAGGTTCTTCTCGTTGAGTGGGTAGTCGCGCTTCAATACGGGATAGTCGTGCTCCATCGCCTGCGTGCGTCCGCCGCGATGCGGATAATCCCAGGGAGCCTTGGTTGCGTTGACGTAGTCTTTGACGTGCTCGATGTTCTTGCCGCGCTCGAGCAGCAGCACGCGGAGTCCCTTCTCCGTCAGCTCTTTTGCCGCCCAACCGCCGGAGATCCCCGAGCCGACCACAATGGCGTCATAATTCTGAGACTGCACGATTCCCTCCCATTAATGAGACTGGTGTGGCGGAATCAGGAGCGAACATACGCGAAGCCGCGCTCGTGGGCCTTGGTCATCGCGACCAGCACGTCCGGCACAATCACCACGCCCGGCAAGGCGTGCGCGGTCAGATCGGCATGGATGTCCTGCGCGGTGCCCAACCCGTCTTTCTCGAGCCTGCCGGACCATCGTTTCAGCGCGTTGTTGCAGAGCGCGAACACGACACCGCGACGCTGCAGGGACTCCATCGAGCTTTCCGGCGTGCCGTCGGCAACGGGATCTCCCTGCTGCGGGTGGGCGTACCAGTTGCGCACGAGCGGTGCTCCGGTGGTCGAGTCCGTGACGCCGATGGCCGCGCCGAGGCGGTACTTGGCCCACATGGTGTCGTGTAGCCCCCATGGCGTCGTTCGCGCGTAGAGCGTGACAATCACGTTGACGTCCCGTTCCGCGACGCCGAAGGCCTCGCGCCACGCGTCGAGATAGGTGCGCACGTGGCGGAGCGCCGTGCCACCGTCCGGCTCGGGCACGTCGAACAGATGGCGGTGTTTGCCCTTGAGCTGATCGAGCCATGCGTCGGACGCCGGGGTGGGACTCGGCGACACCGCGAGCTCCGACGTGCTGAAAGGACGCAGGACCGCGCCGGCCCCCAGGGCAGCG
>DASZCG010000109.1:0-10878 GCA_035943355.1 Gemmatimonadales bacterium | reverse complement strand
ACGCGTGGCAGTTCGTTCCCGCGGCGGACCAGACGGCGACCGACAGCGGCAGCGGCTCCTGCCACTGATGGCGTAGCCACCCCTCTTAGCGCCTCATGTAGGAGGCGCGCGCCTCGCGTCGGTAGCCTTGCCGTGGGGCTCCCGACGTCGCACAGTCATCGCAATCCCTCATGGCGCCAGACCCGGACGCGCGCGGGCATGGTACACGCTAGGTTTAGCAGCGTGTGCGGTCCAAATTGCCACTCCGCGATGCTAAATGACGCCATGGGTAGGGTATGCGTATAGAAGGCGTGCCATTCCGAATCACGTGGCTCTCGATCGCCACGCTTACGGCGTTGACCGCGTGCGGTCAGCGCCGGGAAGGCGGCCCTTCCAGGGTCCCCGTCAGTGTCGCCCGCGTCGAGCGCCGGGCTCTTCCTTATGAGCTGGATGCGACGGGTACCGTCGAGCCGATCCGCTCGGTCGACGTCCTCCCGCAAGTCAACGGCACCATCCTGCGCGTGCGCTTCGCCGAAGGCAACGAAGTCGCTGCCGGCCAGGTGCTGTTCGAGATCGATCCCCGACCCTATCAGGCGGCGTTGCAGCAGGCGGAAGGGATGCTCCTGCGCGATGTGACCACCGCTGTGGCCGCCGCGCGCGAGGCGGCTCGCTACAGGGATCTCGCCACCACCAACACCGTCACGCAAGAAGATTACGAAGCGAAACAGTCGGCGGCCGATGTCGCCGCGGCCGCCGTGCGGTCCGACTCGGCGTCCGCCGCGCTGGCTCGCCTCAACCTCGATTACGCTACGGTACGCGCACCCATCGGCGGTCGCACCGGACGGCTGTTGCTGCACGAAGGCAACCTCGTGCGCGCGGGCAGTGATCCGCTCGTCTCGATCGTGCAGATGCGTCCCATACTGGTGCGCTTCCCCGTGCCAGCGACGAATCTTGCCGCCCTCCGTGAGCGCGCCGGTCAAGAGCTGAAAGTAATGGCGCTCCCGGCGCGCGATTCCGCGTCGGCGGTGCAAGGCGTGCTTTCCTTTGTAGACAATCAGGTCGACACGTCGACCGGCACCGTATTGCTGAAAGCGCGATTCTCGAACAACGACGGCGTCCTGTGGCCCGGTGAGTACGTGAGCGTCACGTTGGTCCTCGGCGTGCAGAACGACGCCGTAGTCGTGCCGAGCCAGGCGGTGATGCAGGGACAGCAAGGCACGTACGTGTTCGTCGTCAACAACGACGGGACGGCTGCAACGCAGCCGGTGACCGTGGAACGCACGCTCGACAGTCTCAGCGTGATCGCCGGTGTGCCCGCGGGCGCGCTCGTCGTGACCGATGGCCAGCTGCGTTTGACGCCGAATTCCCGGGTTGATATTCGCGGCGGTCCGACGACCGAATCGGCCGGCGGCGGCGCAGACCCCCGGGCCTCGGGGAACGGACCGCGGTGAACATCTCCGGTCTGTTCATCCGCCGTCCTGTCGCCACGACGTTGGTGATGTTCGGGATTCTCATGTTCGGGCTGATGGCGTATCGCTTGCTGCCCGTGAGCGATCTCCCCAACGTCGACTTCCCCACGATCACGGTCTCGGCCGGTTTGCCGGGTGCCAGCCCCCAGACCATGGCGGCCGCGGTCGCGACGCCGCTCGAGAAACAGTTCTCGACGATCGCGGGCATCGACGCGATGACGTCGTCGAGCACATTGGGCGGCACCAACATCACACTGCAGTTTTCGCTGTCGCGGAACATCGACGGAGCCGCGCAGGACGTGCAGGCCGCGATCTCCAAAACGTTGCGCCAGCTCCCTCCCGGCATCCAGCCGCCGTCCTACAACAAGTCGAATCCGGCCGATTCGCCGATCCTCTATCTCGCGCTGACGTCCGGGACGATGCCGCTGTCCGCGCTGGACGAGTACGCGGAGACGTTCCTGGCCCAGCGGCTGTCGACCGTCGACGGCGTCGCCCAGGTGCAGGTGTTCGGATCGGCGAAATACGCGGTGCGCATCCAGGTAGATCCGAGGGCACTGCAGGCGCGCGGCATCGGGCTGGATGAAGTCACGGCGGCGGTGTCGGCCGGCAATCCGAATCTGCCGACCGGGACGCTCTGGGGGCCGCAGCGGGCGTACACCGTACTGACCGACGGCTCGATCTCGAGCGCCCCGGAGTTCCGGCAGCTCGCCGTCACGTACCAGAACGGCGCACCCGTGCGCCTGCAGGACGTCGCCAATGTACTCGACGACGTGCAGGACTCGCGCAACGCGAGCTGGTACGACGGCAAGCGCGCCATCGTCCTTGCGATCCAGCGCCAGCCGGGCACGAACACGGTACAGGTCGCGGACCGCGTGAAGGCCACGGTCACCGCGCTCCGTGCGCAGATCCCAGCCTCCGTCGAAGTCAACACACTCTACGACCGCTCGGTCTCGATCCGGCAGTCGGTCAACGACGTCCAGCTCACACTGCTCGTCACGCTGGCGCTCGTCGTCATGGTGATCTTCCTCTTCCTCAAGAATCTCTCGGCGACGGTCATCCCGAGCCTCGCGCTGCCGTTCTCGATCATCGGCACGTTCACGGTGATGTACTTGATGGGCTACAGCCTCGACAACCTCTCGCTCATGGCGCTGACGTTGTCGGTGGGATTCGTCGTGGATGACGCGATCGTGATGCTGGAGAACATCGTCCGGCACATGGAAAAAGGAAAACCGGCGATGCAGGCCGCGCTCGACGGCGCGCGCGAAATCGGCTTCACCATTCTGTCCATGACGCTGTCGTTGACCGCCGTCTTCATTCCCGTGCTGCTGATGGGCGGCATCCTCGGCCGGCTGTTTCACGAGTTCGCCGTGACGATCGGCGTCGCGATCCTCGTGTCGGGGTTCGTCTCGCTGACGCTGACGCCGATGCTGTGCAGCCGGTTCCTCCGGCCGCCCAAGGAAGCGAAGCACGGCCGCTTCTATGAGGCCACGGAGCGCGTCTACCAGCGCGGCCTGGCGCTCTATGAACGGTCGCTCGCGTGGGTGATGGATCGCCGTCCGCTCGCCATGGTATTCTCGGCCAGCATTCTGGCGGCGACGCTTGTGCTCTATCCGTTCGTGCCGAAGGGGTTCATTCCGACTGAGGACCAGGGGAACATCCAGGCCAACACCGAAACGCTCGAGGGCACGTCGTTCGAGAACATGCGCGACCATCAGGTCGCCGTCGCGGACATCGTCGGGCGCGACCCCAACGTCGCGCACTACATGTCGACGGTCGGCGGTGGCACCATGAATCAGGGACGGCTGAGCATTCGGCTGAAGCCGCGGGGCGAGCGGCTCCCGGCCGACCAGGTGGTTCGAGAGCTCAACGTGAAGCTCAACGCGGTGACCGGGATCAGGACGTACCTGCAGCTGCCGGCGTCCATCCGCGTCGGGGGCCGGCCGACCAAGACCCAATATCAGTACACCTTGCAGAGCGCCGACATGAACGCGTTGTACGAGAACGCCGCCAAGCTCGAGCGCGTCCTGCGTGGCATTCCCACGCTGCAGGACGTCACCACCGACCTGCAGATCAAGAACCCGCAGGTGAGTGTGCGCATCGACCGCGATCGCGCCACGAGTCTCGGCGTCAGCGTCCAGCAGATCGAGCAGGCGCTGTACGACGCCTACGGGTCGCGGCAGGTCTCGACGATTTACACGCCGAACAACCAGTACTGGGTGATTCTGGAGCTGCTCCCCGAGTACCAGCGCGACCCGTCGGCACTGCAGCTCCTGTACTTGCGGTCGCAGACCGGTAAGCTCGTGCCGCTCACCTCCGTGGCCTCGGCGTCCAACGACGTCGGGCCGTTGAGCGTGAACCACAGCGGGCAGCTCCCCTCCGTGACGCTGTCGTTCAACCTGCCGCCCGGCGTGTCGCTGGGCACAGCGGTCACCGACGTACAGAAGGCAGCGCGCCAGACGCTGCCGTCCACCATCAGCACGGGTTTCTCCGGCACGGCGCAGGCGTTCCAATCGAGCCAGCAGGGACTCCTCTTCCTGCTGTTACTGGCGATCGTCGTGATCTACATCGTGCTGGGGATTCTCTACGAGAGCTTCATTCACCCACTGACGATCTTGTCCGGTTTGCCGTTCGCAGGTTTCGGCGCCTTGCTGACGTTGTT
The DNA here is from genome assembly GCA_035943355.1 of Gemmatimonadales bacterium. GTDB lineage: Bacteria > Gemmatimonadota > Gemmatimonadetes > Gemmatimonadales > GWC2-71-9 > 20CM-2-65-7. The sequence goes on along the minus strand of DASZCG010000109.1, from coordinate 6,771 downwards.
CATCTTCCGCACCGAGCTGAGCATCTACGCGTTCGTGGGCATCATCATGCTCGTGGGACTCGTGAAGAAGAACGCGATCATGATGATCGACTTCGCGCTCGACGCGGAGCGCAACGAGGGGAAATCGCCGCGGGAGGCGATCGTCGAGGCGTGCAGCGTGCGGTTCCGGCCCATCATGATGACGACCATGGCGGCGCTGATGGGCACGCTGCCCATTGCGATTGGTTTGGGCGCGGGTGGCGAGTCGCGCCGGCCACTAGGCTTGGCGGTGGTCGGTGGCCTGGCGTTCTCGCAGCTCATCACGCTGTATGTGACGCCGGTCGTCTACACCTACCTCGACGCGCTGCAACACCGCCTCGGCCGACGCGCGCGGCGCCAGGTGGAGGAGCCAGCGGCAGCCGACTAGTCGGTTGTCAGGGAACTGGAACGGCGTCGATCGTCGCAAACACCGCTGCTTCACCCGCGCGAACCCCGAGTACCACGTCGACTGCTACCCGTCCGGTCGAGTCGAGCACGGCGGACTCGGGATTCACGCGAGCGTTCAACGAAGCCGGGGGGCAAATTCCATACCCTCTATGAGCAGGTCTAACTGTTTGCCGTCGCACCACATTCGACTTCCGGAGATCGCGGATTGTAAGGGACCTGATACACTTCCCTCAGCAGGTATTTTGGAGTCCGTGAGCTCGGTGCACCTCAGGTCGATCAGTCGCAGCGGACCGCAGGAGGGGTCATTCCCCTTCACCGTTCCCGCCATTCGCACCCTGGATCAGCTCTCGCTCGAGACACCCGTTACGTTTTTCGTCGGGGAAAACGGCTCGGGAAAGTCCACCCTGCTGGAGGCGATTGCCGCGGCAGCCCGCCTGCCCGCGATCGGCAGCGCCGACCTGCAACGCGACGAGACGCTCGGCGCGCAGCGCCGGCTTGGTAAGGCGCTGCGACTCGCCTGGACCAAGCGCGCGACCCGCGGATTCTTCTTGCGCGCCGAGGACTTCTTTGGCTTCACCAAACGCCTGGCGCAGCAGCGCGTCGAGCTGCAGCAGCAAGCCGCAGAGATCGAGCAGCAGTACACGGCGCAAGGCCGATCCGGGTACGCGACGGGCCTCGCCCAGGGTCCGATGCGGGCGTCGCTGGCGGACATGGAGCGCCGCTACGGCATCGATCTCGATGCCAACTCTCACGGCCAGAGCTTTCTCAAGTTGTTTCAGTCGCGCTTCGTGCCGGCGGGACTGCATCTCCTGGACGAGCCGGAAGCACCACTTTCACCACAGAGCCAGCTGGCTTTCCTCGCGATGATCGCCGAGATGGTCGCGCAGGACGCGCAATTCATCATCGCGACGCATTCACCCATCCTGCTGGCCTTCCCCCAGGCCCGGATTTATAACTTCGACGCCACCCCGGTTCAGGCGGTGGCGTACGAGGATCTGGATCATGTGCGGATCACGCGGGACTTTCTGACCGCTCCGGAGCGCTACTTGAATCGCATTCTCGGGCCAGGCTCTCCCTAATCCGTCAGCGGATTCCGATCGAAACACCAATCTGCAGCACCCGCATGATCACGGGGGTGTTCACGTAGTTGGCCGTGACCGTCCCATCGGAATTCTTGGTGAAACCGTCTACCGGTATGTACCTGACGTTGTCATGACGCGCGCCTCGCGCACCGACGTCGATGGCGATGGGCGTGTGTCCCGTCGTCAAGAAGAGAAGAGCGCCGCCCCCGGCCGATGTGCTGGTGGTCAGGTCACCCGTGATGTGAAACTCGGAAGTGCTGCAGCCGCAATCGCCGGAGCTGACGTCGCTAAAGAACCACGCCCCCCCTACTGTCGCGAATCCATAGATCCGGAGCGACCCCGAACCCAGCGTGAGCTGCGGACCGGCCCCCAACGTTGCGATTTGCGATGTCGTCGAGACACCGGCCCCTTGATAGCGGTTCTCGTAGACCATCCACCCACCATCGATCCGCAGCCCCAGGGTCGAACCCAACACGCCAAAGCCGGAGAAGCCCGGCGCGATGTTACCAGTGCGGCGGAACTGGCCCTGCGGTTGTGCCACGGTGAAATCGAAGCCGAAGTTGGCGTGCTCGCGTTCGTTCACCTCGCGCAGTGCTGAGCGCTGGCCAAAGAGGGGAGCCGATGTGATGACCGTGAGGCTCAGCACCGCCATGCCGATCCGCCGCATATAGCCGTCCTGTAAGAGTGGAAGTGGCCAGCGCGGTGGCGGAGGGGCAATGCACGTGCCAACCTTCTTACGCATGCGTGTGCCGTTGGCTTGACCTCAAAAGGGGACATCCAGGGCAGGTTATGGACCAGATCAGCTACAACGATTTTGCAAGGATCGATATCCGAGTGGGCCGCGTGGTGTCAGCTGACGAATTTCCCGAGGCCAGGAAGCCTGCCTACAGGCTGCGCATCGACTTCGGTCCGCTCGGACTGAAACACTCGAGCGCCCAGATCACCAAGTACTACGAACCCAAGGATCTGGTGGGAAAGCTGGTCCTCGCGGTGGTCAATTTTCCGCCGCGTCAGATCGCCAATTTTTTCTCGGAAGTGCTGACGCTAGGCGTGATTCTTGGGGAGGGGGACATTTGCCTCGTGCATCCCGACCGCGACGTGCCGCTCGGGAGCCCGATTCGCTGAGCCATAACGCGTCTCGACGTAGTCTTCGAGAATGCGCAGGAAGTCGGCGACAATGCTGTCCCCTTTAAGGGTCGTTTTCAGCGCGCCGTCGACATAGACCGGCGCCTTCGGTTCTTCCGCCGTCCCCGGCAACGAGATCCCGATGTCGGCGTGCTTCGATTCACCCGGCCCATTGACAACGCAGCCCATGACGGCGACACGCAGCTCCGCTGATCCGGGATAGCGCGCCTGCCAGCCGGCGCGCCGGTCGCGCAGATAGCTCTGAATCTCCTCCGCCAGCTCTTGGAAAAACGTCGAGGTGGTGCGACCACACCCAGGGCACGCGGTCACCTGCGGCGTGAAGCTCCGCAGCCCGAGCGACTGGAGCACTTGCTGCGCGACTTGAACCTCCTCGGTCCGATCGCCGCCGGGCCGGGGCGTGAGCGACACGCGAATCGTATCGCCGATCCCCTCTTGCAACAGAATCGACAAGCCCGCGGTGCTGGCGATGACGCCCTTCGTCCCCATCCCGGCTTCCGTGAGCCCGAGGTGCAGAGGGTAGTCGGACCGCTCGGCGAGCATGCGGTACACCGCGACGAGATCCTGAACGCCGGAGACTTTGGCGGAGAGGATGACACGATGGTGCGGCAATCCCGCCTGCTCCGCCAGCTCTGCCGATCGCATGGCGCTCTCGACCATGGCGTCCATCGTGACGTCGCGCGCATCGCGCGGCTCGGCGAGCGCGGCGTTCGCGTCCATCATCTCGGTGAGCAGCTGCTGATCGAGACTGCCCCAGTTCACGCCGATGCGAACCGGCTTGCCCGCGTCGATCGCCACCTGGATGATGGTGCGGAAGTTGTCGTCGCGCCGCTTGGTGCCGACGTTGCCGGGGTTGATGCGATACTTCGCGAGGGCGCGCGCGCACGCGGGATACTTCGTCAGCAGCAGGTGGCCGTTGTAGTGGAAGTCGCCGATGACCGGGACATCGACCTCCGCCACGATCGCCGGGACGGCGCGCGCCGCATCATCGGTATTGACCGTCACCCGCACCAGTTCGCTTCCGGCCGCGTGCAGCGCGCGCACCTGCGCCGCTGTCGCCGCCGCGTCGGCAGTGTCGGTGTTGGTCATCGATTGCACGACGATCGGGTGGGTGCCGCCCACCTTCACGCCGCCGACATCGACGACAACGCTTTGCCTGCGAGCGCATCCGGTCACCCGAGCAATATAGTGGCGACCCGGGTACGAGGCGTCGTCATCCTCCGGGTGCTGCAGCGTGTCGCTCGCCGCGGATGTCAGAAGCGGAAGCCGAGGCCCGCCGTTACCTCACCGCTCGAGTATATCATCGAGGCATAGCCGTAGCAGCCGAAAGCATCGCAGTATGAACCGGATCCCGTCTGGCGGTTGGTGGTGGTGCCGCGGTAGCGGCCGTCGATCCGCCCGACCATCGATTGTCCGATATCCTTGATGAACCCCGCGCCGACATTCCAGGCAAAGCGCCACTGCGACGATCCATTGGTCGTCGCGGTGTGCGCCGTGAAGCCCGTTGTGCCCAGGCCGAGGCTCACGTAGCCGCGGCCGGTCCCGTTGTAACCCGCGTAGAGACCGCTGACGTCGATCTGGTCGAGAGTGACATTGCCCTCCCTGGGCTGCGCGACGGTTCCGGCATGGAGTTTGGAAGAGGCGCGCGCGTAACTGAACTCGAGGCCAAAGCGCGGTTGCGGCTGGATGACGAGTCGTGCGCCGTATGTCGGAGCGTCATCGACCTTCACCTTGTTGCCCGCGTTGACTCCGGATGTGACTCCGACGTAGAGATCGCTCGCGATGTAGTAGCCGCCAATGGCGAACAGCGAGATTTTTTTCTGTGCGTCGGCGGTACCCGCAGCGCCCGCGGCCAGCGTGACCACGACGGCGAATGCGGCTGCACTGCGTGAAATACGGAGCACGGAGGCCGTCCTTTGTGAAGGAGTATGCATCACCTTGCGGAGAATCAGGCGCCCCGGGACACCGAGCAAGTTGCCCCTTCGTTCCATCGCCTGCGGCCAGTCGTTGTCCTAAAGGTCAATGGGTGGCACTGGCCAATTAGATGTCGGCACTCCATCCTACCGACTGATGTTGCCTGCCTTCGCCGTGCCGGGGTGGTCACGTGGGCGCACGCTGCGGGCGATGGCTATCGTGGCCGTCGCCTACTACGTCGGCGTTCGCATCGGTCTTGCCCTCACGATGACGCCCCAGCCGGTTTCGACGCTGTGGCCTCCCAACGCCATTCTGCTCGCTGCTCTCCTGCTCACGCCGACGCGCGCGTGGTGGATCATGCTCCTGGCGGCTCTGCCGGCCCACCTGGCCGGTGAGCTGTCGCAAGGCATTCCGATCACGATGGTGCTCTGCTGGTATGTGAGTAACACGGCCGAAGCGCTGATCGGCGCGGGCGCGATGCGCGCGTTGGAGCAGCAGCCGCGGCTGGACACGTTCCGCCGCGTCGCGGGTTTCCTCATTGCCGGCATCTTGCTGGGCCCCTTTCTCTCATCATTTCTCGACGCGGCGTTCGTCGCGTGGAATCACTTTGGCGCGGCGGGCTACTGGGAGGTCTGGCGAACCCGGTTCCTGTCGAATGCCCTGGCCACGATCGCGCTCGTGCCCGTGATCGTGCAAACATCCACGGCGCGTCTGAGCCACCTAAAGGAGGTATCGCTCCCCCGGACCGTGGAGGCCGGTCTGTTGACGGTGGGCCTGCTGGCGGTCTGTATCGTCATCTATACCGGCACGATCGCGGGCCAAAACGCGTCGATCGCGCTGTTATACCTGCCGCTGCCTTTTCTGCTCTGGGCGGCCGTGCGCTTCGGCCCCGGCGGCGCCAGCGCGAGCCTGCTGGTGATGTCCTTGTTCTCCGTTTGGGCCGCGATTCACGGCCACCGACCCTTTGACGCCACGTCCGCGACCGCCAACGCGATGTCCGTGCAGCTGTTCCTGATGGTAACCGCGATCCCGCTGTTAACCATCGGCGCCGTGATGTCCGAGCGACGCTATAGCGAGCAGGCCTTGCGCCGGTCGGAGGAGCGGTTTGCCGTCGCGTTCCGCTCGAGTCCGGACGCGCTGCTCATCACCCACCGCAGCGACGGCCGCATCGTGGACGTGAATGCGCAATGGGAGAAAATGTTCGCGCATACTCGGGCGGAAGCGATTGGACGGTCGGCCGAGGACTTGCATTTGTTTCTGCATCACGTGGAGGCCAATCGGTTCAAGGCGATCCTGACATCGCAGGATCAGCTCCAGGAGATGGAAGTGCTGCTGCGCAGCCGCCGCGGCGTGGTGTTCCGGGCCGTCGTGACAGCGCAATCCGTGGTCATGATGGATGAGCCATGCCTGCTCGTCGTCCTGCGCGACGTCACCGAACGCCGCCGCGCGGAGCTGGAGATGCAAACCCAGCGTACCGAGCTGGCGCACCTCGGTCGTGTGGCCCTGCTGGGGGAGCTGTCCGCCACATTCGCGCACGAGCTGAACCAGCCACTCGCGGCGATCATGGCGAACGCCCGCGCCGGCCAGCGGCTCATGGCGCGCAAGCCGCCTGACGCCGCGGAGGTCCGCAGCATTCTCGAGGACATCCTCGCCGACGACCGGCGCGCGCGCGAGGTCATCCGCCGGATGCAGGCGCTGCTCCGGCGCGGCGAGCTGCAGCTCCAGCCGCTCGACGTCAACGAGGTCGTACGCGAGGTCGTCGAGCTGCTCCACAGCGAGCTGATCCGGCGTGAGGTGCTGGTCCACACCACGCTCGCGCCGGCGCTCCCGCGCGTCGCCGCCGACCGGATTCAGGTGCAGCAAGTGTTGATGAACCTGCTCTTCAACGCCTGCGACGCGATGGCGGATCAACCGCGCGAGGCGCGCAGCGTCTCTATCATCACGAGCGGCACGCTCGGCGCCGTGCGCATCTCCGTCGCAGACCGGGGCGTCGGCATTCCTGAGGGGACGGAAGAACAGGTGTTCGAGCCGTTCTTTACGTCCAAGCGCCACGGCCTGGGTCTCGGCCTGTCGATCTGCCGCACGATCGTCGCGGCGCACGGCGGCCGGCTGTGGGCGGTCAACAACGTCGACCGCGGCGCCACGTTTCATCTTGTTCTCCGCCGCAACGGTGATGAAGCGGCGTAGTTACCCTTAGGTGCGATAG
>DASZCG010000108.1:0-17076 GCA_035943355.1 Gemmatimonadales bacterium | reverse complement strand
CCGCGAGCAGCGGTCGCGCGAGCCACGCGAGCAGGAGGCCGACCGCGGTCACGATCGCCGCGCGCAGGGCGTCGCGCAGTAGTCCGCCGGCATGGACGCGGAGCAACGCGCGCGGGTTGCCCGACTCGAGCGCCGGGGCTGCGTTGTGCACGATGCGCGAGTTCACGCGACGCAGCACGTTGATGGTGAGCCCGCCGACCAATCCCGTGACGAGTCCGACGAGGGCACCGAGTCCGAGGCCCAGAACGCCGGCCGAAGAATGGGCCGTGGCCACCGCGGCGACCGTGGCGGGGCCGTACTCGGGATAGCGCACGGCGCCGACCGGGAGGATGTCGTACTGCATCAGCTCGAAGACGACGCCGAGCCGCAGGCCGGTGGGAATGTCGCCGAGGATCGCACCCGCGATCGTGCCCGCGACGATCGGGCGCGCGATCATCATTTGGGGCAGGCTCACGAGATCGACGCCGACCAGCGTGCCCCACACCAGAAGCCCGATCAGGACTTCGACGGGAAGATTCATGTGAACTCCCCGATCGGGATCGGACGCGCCGTGGGGACGTCCTGAGCCGTGACGTCGACGCCGCGCGCCACCAGGGCGCGCAGCTTGCGCGCCTCGTCGTCGGTCAAGTAGACGAACCGGAGCCGCTCGGTGCGACCGGTTCGGTGATGGACGCCGCCGATGTTGAAGCGGCGAACCTGGGGCGCGCGCTCCGCCAGCGCGACAGCCGTATCGATGTCGCCGACCAGGAGAATGCCCACCCGGGGATCCGCCTCCCAGACCGCTAATTCCTGCGCGGCTTCATCGACCGATGCGAAGCGGACTTCGATGGACGGCGGCACGCCCATGCGGTACAGGTCCTGCTCCCAGTCGCTACTCCGTACTTCGTCATCCACGAGGACGATGAACGACACGTTCAGCGGCTGGCCCCAGCCCACCACCACCTGTCCATGGATCAGGCGGTCGTCGACGCGATACAGCGCGAGCGTCATGCCGCGGTAACTCGAATCGCCTTGCTGCCGGCATCGACGGCTCGACGCGCGGCCTCGTCCGGCGAGATGTTCCGGTGGAACACGAAGTCGAGCAGCATCGCGAGATTGACGCCGGTGACGATGGCGATGTCGGCGTGCCGCTTGGCGAACCGCAGTGACGTGGTGAGGCACGACCCTCCGGGCAGGTCCACGAACAGCACCGCGGGACCCGCGCCCACCGCCTGGCTCAGCCGTTCGGCGAGCGCCTCCGTTCCACACCCCTCGTTGGACACCGGCGTCAGCGCGCCCTCGATGCCGGTGATCACGGTGACGGCGGATACGAGCGCCTGCGCCACGGCGGCATGTGAGACGATGACCCCATGGAGGTCACTCATAGTCTTCCTCCAGATACTTCTGCGTCTCCCCCTTCTCCCGCATCCGGCGAATCAGGCGCTCATTGAACGAGTTCGCCGAATCCACGCCGCTGTAGCGCAGCAGATGGTTCATCGCCACAACCTCGCAGATGACCGTCAAATTCTTGCCTGGATTGAGCGGCACGGTGACGAGCGGCAGCGGCACGTCGAGCAGCTCGGTCTGCTGCTGATCCAGCCCGGTGCGATCGTACTCGCGCGTATTGTCCCAATCCTCGAGCTGCACGACGACCTCGATGCGTTTTTGCTGGCGCACGGAGCGGATGCCGAACAACGCGTTGATATCGATCAGCCCCACGCCGCGAATCTCCATGTAGTGGCGTGAGACCTCATGGCCGCGCCCGATGAGCACATCGTGACCGCGCCGCGTGACGTGCACGACGTCATCGGCCACGAGGCGGTGGCCGCGCTCCACCAGGTCCAGAACGCATTCGCTCTTGCCGATGCCGGAGCGGCCGCGAAACAGCAGCCCCACGCCGAACACGTCGGCGAGCGATCCGTGCACCGTCGTGCGCGCCGCAAAGGCGTCGTCGAGGAACGGCTTCAGCTGGCGATAGAACTCGGCCGTCTTCAGCCGCGTGCGGATGACGGGAATGCCCCGGTCGCGGGCCAGCTGCACGAAGTCGCCCGGCGGCTCCTGCCCCTTCGTGATGATGATGCAGGGCAGGTCGTAGGACAGGAACGTATCGATCGCCTTGCGCCGCGCCTTGTCGTCCAGCGCGGCAAGGTAGGTGATCTCCGTTTCGCCGAGGATGTGAATCCGGTCGGTGCCGATGAACCGCGCCGTGTAGCCCGCGAGCACGAGCCCCGGGCTCGACGCTTCCGGCGATTTCACCTCGCGCTGCAATCCGACTTCCCCCGTGAGCAGCTCGAGCTGCAGGGGGTCGCCCTTTCTGGCGAGCAGATCGCCGACCTTGATCACGAGACCTCGCGAGCCCGGGAGCGGCGCGCGGTGCGACGGGTGCGCGGGGTTGCTTTCTCGTCGAGCAGCTGCCGCTTCACACGTGCGATCGCGAGATCCAGCGCCGAGCGCAGATCGCCGGCCGCCGCCTTGGCCACGTGCACACGGCCGCGTGGCGCATGCACTTCGATCTCCACTGCCGCCTCGCCATGGTCTTCCGTGAACAGCACCTGCGCGTGGTGTGGGCGACGCGCGAGCTTCGCCACCTTCTCGACCAGCCCGCGCGCATGGGCGCGCAGGTCGGCGTCGAGCTCGGTATGACGGGCGGTAACGGTTACACGCATGACGTCAATCCTCCCCGTTTCGTTCGGCAATGGTCCGCTGTAGATGCTCGAGGGTCGCATGCGCCGCCGCATCCCACGAGAGTCCTTCCGCAAAACTGCGGGCCGCGCGCCCCAGCCGGTCGACCAGGTCACGATCCGACGCGAGCGCCACCATGCGATCCGCGAGCGCCCGCCAATCGCCGTGTGGCACGAGATACCCGGTGACTCCATCTCGCACCGATTCCCGCAGTCCTGGACTGTCCGAGGCCAGCGCCGGCGTACCGCACGCGGCCGCTTCGACGTTGGTGATCCCCCACCCTTCCTTGGGACTCGGAAACACCACCGCCCACGCACGCCGCAGCATCGCCCGCTTCTCGTCTTCCGGCACGAAGCCGAGGAATCGCACGGCGTCGCCGATTCCCAGCGCCGCGACGATGCGCTCGAGCCGCAGCCGGTCATCGCCCTGCCCGCAGATATCGAGCCTCACGTCGGAACGCGCCAGGCGCGCGGCTGCGACCGCCCTCAGGGCGTGCTCCACTCCTTTATAACGCTTCAATCGGCCTAGGTACAAGAACGTGGGACATGTGGCGCGCGGCGTTGCCGAGTCGGGTCGATAGTGTCGAGAGTCCACACCCGGATGAATAACGACGATCCTTTCGTTGGGAACGCCACGCCGGATCAGATCGTCCCGCGTGCTTTCGGAAATCGCGTGAAATCCGGCCCGCTGGTAGATCCAGGGAATCGGCAGCTCGGATGCCCAGACGATCGTGGCCAGGGGCAGGCTGGCTTCGGTGAACGCCGTCGTGCCGAACAGGTGTGGCACGATGGCGACAAGCGGCAGGCGGGTCAGCGTCGGCAAGAAGAACGGCAGCTTGTTGATGTCTTCGACCACGACGTCGTACGTTGCTGTGCGAAGCGCCTCCCGAACGGCACCGCGGCCGCGCAGCGCGAAACTGTGTCTCCCGCCGATCCGCGAGACATTGATCCCGTCCACGCTGGCTCGGGGCGCGCACCCCTGCCAACCGCTGGCGATGAGATCCACCGCGTGGCCCCAGCCCGCAATGCGCCCGAACAGTTCGTGCAGGTGAATTTCCGCGCCGCCTGCCTGTGGATTCTGCCGGTCGTTCCAGTTGACGAGCAGGATCCTCACAGCGCGCCGGTCTCGCGCGCGACGGCATCGAGGACGCCGTTGATGAACGCGGGCGCGCGGGCACCGGCAAACCAGTGGGCGAGCTTCACCGCTTCGTCGATGACGACGCGGGACGGTGTCGACGCTTCGTCCAGCTCGGCGAGGGCGAGCCGCAGGATATTGCGCTCCACCACTCCCACGCGCTCCAGCCGCCAATGCTCCGCCGCATCCGTGATCCGCCGGTCGAACTCGGGGCGGCCCGCGATGGCTTTCGCGGCGAGGTCCGCCCCGCGGTCGTAACCCCTCGGCTCCTCGCCGCAGATCACCGCCACCCGCGCAACGACCGCCTCGATGGAGGGTTCACCGGAGAGCTCCCACGCGTAGAGCAGCTGGAGGGCGCGGGCGCGCGCCTTAGTCTCGGGGCGCTGCACCGAGCCTCTCGAGCGCCGCGGCGGTCTCGAGGGCCGCCTGCACCGCCTCGGCACCTTTGTCGACGCGCGCCAACGCCTGAGTCTCGGTGTCCGTTGTCAGCAGGCCGAATCCAACGGCAATGCGATGCGCCAGCGCCACGTTGCCGAGCCCGCGCGCGGCCTCGCCGGCGACGTACTCGAAGTGCGGCGTCTCGCCCCGGATCACGCAGCCGAGCGCGACGATCGCATCGTAGCGTTCGCTCGCGGCGGCCGCCTCCGCGACGACCGGCAGCTCGAACGCGCCCGGCACCCACGTGACGTCGACATGGCCGTCGGCGATGCCGCCGCGCCGCAGCGCTGCGCGAGCGCCCTCGAGCAGCTTGCTGGTGATGTGTTCATGAAACCGGCTGACGATGATCGCCACGCGCCGCTGGCGGTTGGAGGTGCGCCCCGCCGGCGGCGACGGGGGGGGAGGGGGGGGGGCTTTGTGGGGCACGATCAGTGCGTGAGGAAGTGGCCGAGCTTGTCTCGCTTGACGTCGAGATAGGCGCGATTCTCGTCGGACGGCGCCGGCACGATCGGCAGCCGCTCGACGATCTCGAGGCCGTAGCCCTCCAGGCCGATCAGCTTCATCGGATTGTTGGTCAACACGCGGATCGACGACAGCCCGAGGTCGAGCAGGATTTGCGCGCCGATCCCGTAGTTCCGGAGGTCGGGCTTGAAGCCGAGCTTCTCGTTGGCCTCGACGGTGTCGTGGCCGTCGTCCTGGAGCTCGTAGGCCTTGAGCTTGTTGAGCAGTCCGATGCCGCGGCCTTCCTGATCGAGATAGACCACGACACCGGCGCCCTGCTCGGCGATCATGCGCATGGCGCTGTGCAGCTGCCAACCGCAGTCGCAGCGTGCCGAGCCGAAGACGTCGCCCGTGAGGCACTTGGAGTGCATGCGCACCAGGACGCGCTGCTTGCCGGCGACATCGCCGTACACCAGCCCGATGTGCTCCGCCTCGTCCACGTCGTTCTTGTAGCCGATGATCCGGAATTCGCCGAACGGGGTCGGCAGGCGCGCCTGCGCCACGCGGTGCACCAGGCGCTCGTGCTTGAGCCGGTAGGCGACGAGCTGCGCGACCGTGATGAACGTCAGGTTGTGCTGCGTGGCGAACTTCTCGAGATCGGGACGGCGCGCCATCGAGCCGTCGGCGTTGAGGATCTCGCAGATGACGCCCGCCGGATAGAGCCCGGCGAGGCGCGCGAGATCGATGCTCGCCTCGGTCTGACCAACGCGCTGCAGCACGCCGCCGGGACGGGCGCGCAGCGGGAAGACGTGTCCCGGCCGGCGCAAATCGCTTGGCACAGTGGAGGGATCGATGGCGACGCGGATCGTGGCCGCTCGGTCGGCGGCGGAGATCCCCGTCGTCACCCCGAAGCGTGTAGCCGCGTCGACGCTGATCGTGAACGCCGTCTCCTGCGATTCGCTGTTGTGCTCGGTCATCTGCGGCAGGCCCAGCGCCTGGCAGCGCGCCGGCGTGAGCGGCATGCAGATCAGGCCGCGGGCGTGCGTCGCCATGAAGTTGATCATGGCGGCGCTGACCTTCTCGGCCGCGCCCACCAGATCACCTTCGTTCTCGCGCCGCTCGTCGTCCGCAACGATGACGAGCTTGCCGGCGCGAATGTCCGCGATCGCCTGCTCTACTGCCCCGAACGACATAGCTGCCTCACGTACTTTCCGAGAACGTCCCCTTCGACATGCACCCGATCGCCGCGTGCCAGCCCGCCGAGTGTCGTGTGCGCGCGGGTGAACGGCACCAACGAGACCTGTACAACACCAGCGTTGGGCAAGGCGTTCACCGTCAGACTCACGCCGTCAACCGTGATCGCGCCGTGCAGCACCGTCGTCTCGACGACTTCACGCGGCACGCGAATATCGATCAACAACGCGTCGTCCGCTTCTGCAACCCGCTCTACCGTCCCGACGCCGTCCACATGCCCCTGGACGAAGTGCCCGCCCAACCGATCGCCGGCGCGAAGCGCGCGTTCCAAATTCACCGCCCGGCCCTTGCGCCACTCCCCGATCAGCGTGCGGCCCAATGTCGTCTGCACGGCATGGACCGTAAAACCGCCCTTCACCACTCGCTCGACCGTCAGGCACGCACCGTTGATGGCGATGCTCTCGCCCTTCTTGACGCCGCGGTACCGCGTCTGGATGCGCAGCTCCGCGCCGTTGTTCAACGACACCGCGGCGATGTGGCCAACCGAATCTACGATTCCGGTAAACATAGCCGTCGATCCAAGACCAATAATGTATCAGAGCCGAGTGCGCGCCGCTCCACGACGACCCAGCGTGGGGCTGCGGTGAGCGAATAGGCCGGAATGCCCGGAAAAGCGGGCACTGCGCCTTCGCCCAGCCACACCGGCGCCTGGATCCAGTAGAGCCGATCGACGAGCCCCTCGGCGAGCAGCTTCGTGCCGAGCGCCCCGCCGCCCTCGCATAACAACGACTGGATCCCGGCCAGCCGCAGCTGCGCGAATGCTTGCGCCAATGCTTGCGGCCGGAAGACCCGCACGCCGTTGGCTTCCAGCACGGAGACGTTCGCGGGCGGTGCCTGCGGTGATGCGACGACCCACGTGGGCACTTCGCGCGCAGTCTCGACGAGCGAGACGCCGAGGTTCAGCATCGCCCGGCGGTCGAACACGATGCGGACCGGCGGCCGGCGCGGGGTGATGCCGCCGCGCGCGGTGAGCTGGGGATTGTCGGTGAGGGCGGTCGTGCCGCCGACCGCGATGGCGTCGTACCCGGCGCGCAGCCAGTGCACGTGCTCGCGGGCCTCGGGCCCGGAAATCCATTGCGAGCTGCCGCCGGCGTCCGCAATGCGGCCGTCGATGGACGTCGCAAGCTTGAGCGCGACGAACGGCCGGTCGGTTTGCAGGCGGGTAGAGAGGAACGCGGCGTTCTGCGCGGCGGCGTCTGCGGCGAGCACGCCGACCTCTGTCTCGATGCCGGCGCGCTTCAGGATTTCGATGCCGCCGCGCGCGTCGGGATCGGGATCACGCACGGCAGCCACGACGCGGCGGATTCCCGCGGCACGGATCGCGTCGGTACACGGCGGCGTCTTGCCGTGGTGCGCGCACGGCTCGAGCGTGACGACGAGGGTCGCGCCGCGCGCCTTGTCGCCCGCGGCCGTAATGGCGTTGACCTCGGCGTGCGGCCCGCCAAACTGCGCGTGCCAGCCTTCCCCGACGGCCTCGTTCCCACGTACCAGTACCGCGCCAACCAGCGGATTGGGCGACACATGCCCCCATCCGCGCCACGCCAGCTCGAGCGCGCGGCGCATGGCGACCGCGTCTCGCTCGCTATCTCTCTTCAAAGCGTACCGCGGCTGCGTGCGGCTTGCGGCTCGCGGCGCGAACTTCGCCGATGAGCCACGCCGCGACACGGGTGCGCTCCGCCGCGCGCATCGCGGCCTCGACATCGTCGCGCGCCACGACCGCGATCATGCCGACACCGAGATTGAAGACGCGTCGCATCTCCTCGCGACCGACACGGCCGGCGCGCATCAACACGCGATACAGCGGCGGCCAGGGCCAGCCGCCCGCATCGACCACGGCCTCGGTGCCGGGTGGCAGCACGCGGCTCAGGTTCCCCGGAATTCCGCCGCCCGTGATGTGGGCGAGCGCATGCACGCGCGCGAGGATCGGCTTGAGCGTTGGGGCGTAACTGCGGTGCACCGCGAGCAGCACCTGCGCCACGGTCTGGCTGGTTTCGGGAAACGGGTCATCGAGGCGCAGCTTCATCGAGTCGAACACGATTTTGCGCGCGAGGGTGTACCCGTTGGTGTGTAACCCGGTCGACGCATAGCCGATCAATTGATCGCCCGGGGCCACGCGATCACCGTGAATCGCCTCATCCTCTTCCACCACGCCGACAATCGCGCCCGCCAGATCGTAGTGGCCCGGGGCGTAGAGATCGGGCAGCTGCGCCGTCTCTCCGCCGGCCAGCGTCATGTCGTGCGCGCGACAGCCGCGCGCGACACCCGCGACGATTTGTGCCGCGATTTCCGAGACCAGAGTACCGGTGGCGATGTAATCGAGAAAGGCGAGGGGTGTCGCACCATGGACCAGGATGTCGTTCACGGAGTGGTTCACGAGATCCTCGCCGACGGTGTCGTGCACGTTGGCCGCCGCGGCGACGAGCACCTTCGTGCCAACCCCATCCGTCGACATCACCAGCAGCGGCGTTTTGTAGCCTTCCGGCAGGCGCACCATGCCGCCGAAGCTGCCGACCTTGCCGCGCGCCAGCGGCGTGCGCGCGCCGCGGACGAGCTCGGCGATGCGGCGCTTGGCCTCTGCGGCGGTATCGAGGCTGACCCCGGCCGCGGCGTAGCGGTCAGGTGGCGGCACGCTCACGCCTCCTCGCCATCCAGGGAGAAGTGGACGAGATCGCGAAACGCCTTCACGCGTCCGCGCACTTCCTGGAGCGACACTTGCTCGAGTCGCTGAACCCCGAACGCCTCGACGGCCAGCGACCCCATCGCCGAGCCGTAGACCATCGCGCGCCGCAGATTGGGGAAGGTGAGGTCGCCCGTGCGCGCCACGTGCGCCATGAACCCGCCCGCAAACGCGTCTCCCGCCCCGGTCGGATCGAACACCTGCTGCAGCGGATAGGCCGGCACCTTGAACGTCGTGTCGGGATCGACGAGCAGGGCGCCGTGCTCGCCCTGCTTGATGACCGCCATCTTGGGCCCGCGACCCAGAATCCAGTGCGCCGCGCGATAGATGTTCCAGTCGCCCGAGAGCTCGCGCGCCTCCGAGTCGTTGACCATCAGAATGTCGATGTGCCGCAGCAGCTCGAGCAGCAGATCGCGTTTCCCGTGGATCCAGTAGTTCATCGTGTCGCAGGCGACGAGCGTCGGATCCGTGACCTGGTCGAGCACGCCGAGCTGCAGCTCGGGATCGATGTTGCCCAGGAAGACGTACTTGGCGCTGCGGAATTTCTCGGGAATGCGGGGCCGGAAGTCGGCAAAGACGCCGAGCCGGGTCTCGAGCGTCTCGCGGCTATTCAGATCGTAGGAGTAGCGGGCCTTCCAGCGAAACGACTCGCCCTTTTGCCGCTCCACCCCGGCGAGGTCGACCCCGCGCTTGGCGAGCGCCGTGAGATGGGACTCCGGGAAATCGCTGCCCACGACGCCCACGACCTGCACCGGGTGGAGCACCGCGCCCGCCATGGCGAAGAACACCGCGGCGCCGCCGAGCGTGTCGGCGGTTTCACCGAACGGGGTGATCACCGAATCGAGGGCAATCGAGCCGACGACGAGCAGACCCACGCTACATCCGTTCCGGGGCGCGAATCCCCAAAAGAGTGAGACCGTTCGCCAGCACCTGGCGCACCGCGCGCGCCAGCACCAGCCGCGCCACTTCCTCCGGCTCGCCCAGCACGCGGTACTTGTGATACCATGCGTGCGCGATCCGGGCCAGTCCCTCGAGATAGGTCGTGAGCCGATTGGGCTCCAGCGCGGCGGCCGCGCGCTGTACGGTCTCAGGAAAGTCTGCGAGCTCCTTGATCAGCGCGATCTCCTCGGGCTGCGTGAGCGATGACAGATCGGCGCCGATCGCCGGGACCGACTCTGGCTCGCGCGCGGCCACGCGAAAGATGCCGCTCATGCGCGCGTGCGCCATTTGCACGTAGAACACCGGGTTCTCTTCGGTCTGGCTCTTGGCGAGATCGACATCGAACACGAAGTGCGTGTCGCTCTTTCGCATGAGAAAGAAGTAGCGCACCGCGTCCCGCCCGACCTCGTCCACCAGATCGCGAATCGTCAGGTAGCTCCCGGCGCGCTTGGAGATTTTGACCTCCTCGCCGCCTTTCATCACGGTCACCATTTGATGCAGCACGTATTCGGGATAGCCGTCCGGGATCCCCATCTCGAGTGCCTGCAATCCCACGCGCACGCGTCGCACGGTTCCGTGATGATCGGCGCCTTGCACGTTGATCGCGCGTGTGAAGCCCCGCTCCCACTTGGTGACGTGATAGGCGACGTCCGGCACGAAGTAGGTGTAATCGCCGCCTTTCTCGGCGCTCTTACGCATCACGCGGTCCTTGTCGTCGCCGAACTCGGTGGTCCGCAGCCAGCGCGCGCCGTCTTTCTCGTACGTGTGGCCAGCGGCCACGAGACGCCGTTCGGTCTCATCGACCTTGCCGTTGGTGTACAGCGCGGACTCGAGCGCGTACACATCGAACCGGACGCCGAACGCCTGGAGATCGTGATCTTGCTCTTCGCGGAGCGCATCGACCGCAAAGCGGCGGATCGCCTCGAGATCGGTGCCGTCGGAGTCGTGGGGATGGGCGGCGACGTAGCGTTCGGCGATCTCGCGAATGTATTCTCCGTGATAGCCCCCCTCGGGGATTGCCACGCTGCGCCCCCCCCCGCCCCCCCGCAGCTGCACAATGCGGGCCTGCACGCTGCGCGCGAGATTCGTGATCTGCCCGCCGCCGTCGTTGTAGTAGAACTCGCGCGTCACGCGCCAACCGGTCCATTCGAGCAGCGACGCAATGGCGTCGCCCAGTGCCGCCTGACGGCCGTGGCCAACGTGGAGCGGACCGGTGGGATTCGCCGACACGAACTCGACGTTGACGGGGCGACCCTGCCCCACGTCGCTCCGCCCGTACATCGATCCTGCCGCAAGAATGGCCGGCAGCGCCCCCACGACCTGCGCTTCGGCGAGGAAGAAGTTGATGAACCCCGGGCCGGCGATTTCCATCTTGCGGACGAAGCCCGACGGCAGCTCGACATTGGCAACCAGGCGCTCGGCGATGGCACGGGGTTTCTCCCCGAGCAGCTTCGCCAGTGTCAGCGCGAGGTTGGTGGCAAGGTCGCCGTGGGTGGGATCCCGCGGGCGCTCGACGACCACGTCCACATCCGACGCGCCGAGTCGTGATGCCGCCTGAGCCAGCGCCGCACGGATCGTCTCGGGAGCCTTCACTTGTCGGTGCTGGAGTCTTTCTTCTTCGTGGGCGCCGCGGGCTTCTCGGACTTCTCGCCTTTCTCCGCCGCGTCCGCCTGCTCCGGCTTCTCGGCGGCCCGCTTGTAGTCGGTCTGATAGAAGCCCGACCCCTTGAAGACTATGCCGCCGCCGCCGGAGATCTGTCGCTCCGCGCGCTTGCCGCAGACGGGACATTTGGCGTAGCGCTGGCTGGTTATCCGGGGAACCGACCGCTCGAATAGGTGCCCCTTCGGGCATTTGTATTCATAGGTTGGCATGGGCGATCACTTCGTCTTGCGGACGAACTGCAACGCGCCCGAGGGACAGCGCAGCACCTGGGCGGCGACCGCAGCGGGTGGCTGCAGCTCAGGACGAATCCACCGCTTGCGCTTCACATCGAACACATCCGGCAAGCCCATGAGACAGACCCCGGAGTGAATGCACACGTCGGGATCGAACGTGACGGTGATCTCGTCGGCTTCGTAGGTCTGGCGGCGTTTGGCCATGATGTGAAGGTAATTGAGTCTGCGAATCATGCCTACGCATAGAAAACAAAAAGCGCCACCGCTCAGTGCAGCTGCGGAGACCGCCCCGGAGGCGCCGCCGCCGGGGGCGCCGGGGCCGCCGGGGCCGCGGGGGCCGCCGCTGCGCCGCGTTTGAGCGTCAACAACCCTCGGATAATGAAGAACGCGCCCAGCGCGTCAAACGCGACGGTGAGCACGGTGAAATCACCGCGGAAGACCGAATCGCCACGTAACAGGCCGATGGCAATGATGACCACGCCCCAGAAGATGCTCCGCATGTGCGCTTCCTGGTTCGAGGAGGTACCAATGTAGCAAATCTTCTAAGTCCAACGGTGCAAAGGACTAATGCCGCGCCAGCCGCAGCTCAGCCCACGCAACCTGGCGCGCCTCGATCACCGCACGCACCTGTTTCTCCCGCTCGGTCAGCGGGGCGCCGCCGGTTTTGACTTCGAGAAATACCACACGCTGTACGTCGCCCGCTGAGAGGCCGTCGAATACCACGAGATCGACCGGACTTCCCAGAAAACGCGCGTCCTTCGGATTGAAGCCGAATTCCGGGAGATACGGAACGAGCTGCTCATGCACCTTGCCGGCGGTCACCGCGAGGCTGCGCTGCACGGCATCCTCCCGGATCGCGCGAGTGTAGCGAAGCTTCCAGACCAGGAAGTACAGCCAGGCCACGACCAACCCGATCACGATACCGAGCACGAGCTCTACCCGACTGGATGCCACGCTCACCTCCGAGGAGGAGCTTCGAGGGGCTCGGTGCGGAGCGGGACGGGAAACGACATGAACGACAGTATAGCCTGCGACGGACTTCAGGGACGGATTTGGTAAGCCTCTCTCGGGCCCCCGCCCCCTTCCACGCTCGTGGAGTCCGCAGCGCTCCACCGCTGGATCCGCGGCTGCACTTTCGCGGCGAGGCGAATCGTGCCGACCAGCAAGAGGAGGAGGAGGAGTGCGGTGGCAAACTGTCGCCGCCGCCAGCGGTTGACCGGCGGCGCAAAGCCAGCGAGCCCCAGGGCTACGGCCAGCACGATCACCGCGTCAAAGCTCGCTCGTTGCCAGTAGTCGCCGTTCAGATGCAGCCACATCCCGAACTCGTCGAAGGTGAGACCGAGCCCGATGCCGTACATCATGGCCGCCGCCGGTGCGGCCGGACCCGGCGTGAACAGAAGCCAGGCGCCGACGCCTGCGAGCAGGAAGATGCCATAGTTCAAGTGATGGACATGCGTGCCGCGGACGTGGAGGTACACATCCGGCATCTTGTGGAGCATGATGAGAACGCTGAGCACGCGGGACACAATGAAGGCAATGAGCAGGTTCAGCAGGACGAGCCTGGCAAGCGGGCGGGCATTTTGAGGGAGCATATGCTCCCACTAGACCCTGCAGGCGTCCCAAACGTCAACGCCTAGACGGTGCACACCTCCACGGCCTGCTTCAGTGAGGTCAGCGGGTCGCGCGTGGGCACGAACTCGTGCGCCATGAAGCCGGGGAAGCCGGTGTCGGCGATGGCGTGCGCGATCGCCTTGTAGTTCAGCTCCTGCGTGTCATCCAACTCATGCCGGCCCGGCACCCCACCGGTATGAAAGTGCCCGATGTGGGCGGCGTGCTGGCGGATGGTACGGATGACGTCGCCTTCCATTATCTGCATGTGGTAGATGTCGTAGAGCAGCTTCACCCGGGGGGAGCCGACGCCCTCAATGATGTTGGCGCCGAACGCCGTGCGGTCGCCCTGATAGTCTTTGTGGTCGACTTTGCTGTTCAGCAGCTCCACGCAGATCGTGACCCCAGCCTTCTCGGCCGCAGGTGCGATGCGGCGCAGACCGACGATGCACGCCTGGGTGGCTTGTTCGTCGGTCCGGCCCTGGCGATTGCCGAACATGGCGATGAGGTTCGGCACGCCGCGCTGGGCGGCGATCGGGAGTGCTTGCTCCAGCTCGCCGACCAGCAAGTCGTGGTTGGCGGGGTCGTTGAAGCCGCGCGGGATGAAGTCGTCGCGGATCGCCGCGTAGCCCATCGAACAGACGAGCCCGTTCTGCTGGACGACTGGCCAATCGTCTGGCGCCAGCAGATCGATCCCCACGAGGCCCATCGCCTTGCCGGCCTTGCAGAGATCCGGCAGCGCGATGTTGCGATAGCACCAGCGGCTCGCGGACTGCTTGAGGCTGGGAGGGTTTGCCTGCCTGTGAACCCCGGGCTCGCGCCCGGGGTCCAACCGTCCTGTCGCAAACGCAAGACCCGACAGCAGCGCACTCGACGCTTTGAGAAAATCGCGGCGCTCAGTCACGGCGTTCTAGAATTGCAGCTGGCTCAGGTACTTGTAGCTCGCCGTAATGTCGTCGAACGGCTGCGGCGGCTGATCGTGTTCGACGAAGAAGTGCTTGATCCCCGCCTGATCGCGCTTCGCGAAGATCCGCTTCCAGTCGATCTTTCCCTGCCCCACGTCGGCCATCTTGTGCTCGGGCGCACCCGCGGAATCCTTCACGTGCACGAGCGGGACGCGGCCGGGCCAGCGCGCGAAGTAGTCGAGCGGGTCTTGCCCGGCCTTGGTGATCCAATAGAGGTCGATCTCGAGCTTCACGAGGTTGGGATCGGTGCTGTGCAGCAGCACGTCGTAGGGCACCTGGCCGTCCATCTTCGGGAACTCGAAATCGTGGTTGTGGTAGGCGAACTGGATCCCGGCGTCGTGCGCCGCCTGCCCCGCGTGGTTGAAGACCTGTGCGAAATTCTTCCAGTCGTCGAGCGTCTTGCGGCGCTCCGCGGGAATCCACGGCATGACGATGTACTCATGCCCGATCGTCTTGGCCGCGTCGAGCGCCGCTTTCCATTGATCGTCGCTCTCGAACGCGATGTGCGTAGAGGGTGCCGAGAGTCCGTGTCGGTCGAGCATCGCTTTGATCTCGGCCGGCGAATGCGTGAAGTAGCCGGCGAACTCGACTTCCTTATAGCCGATCTCTGCCACATGGGCGAGCGTGCCCTCGACGTCGGCCTTCATCAGGTCGCGGACGGTGTAGAGCTGCAGTCCCACTTTGTCGATCTTCGCCGCGCGCGCGATCCGAAACGCGCCGTTGCCGGCGATCGCGACGCCCACGGCTGCCAGACTCTGTGCGAATTCCCGGCGATCCATCCTGCCTCCTCTGGTTACAGCTCGTTGCGTTTCATGGCGTCGACGGCGTACGCTGCGGCGCGCGCCGTGAGCGCCATGTAGGTGATTGAGGGATTCTGACACGCCGTCGACGCCATGCAGGCACCGTCGGTGACGAACAGATTCGGGACATCCCAGCACTGGTTGTGGGCATTGAGCACCGACGTCTTGGCATCCTTGCCCATGCGCGCCGTGCCCATCTCGTGAATGACGAGTCCGGGCGGGTTATCGCTCGTGTACGGCTGAATGTCGTGCGCGCCGGCCTCGGCGAGCATCTCCGCGGCGGTGATCGACATGTCGTGGACCAGCGCTTTCTCGTTGGCGCCATAGGCGCAGCTGATCCGCGCGGCGGGAATGCCCCAGGCGTCTTTCTTCTCTTTGTCGAGCTCGACGGTGTTCGCCTCGTTCGGCAGCATCTCGCCGAAACCGTAGAAGCTGAAGCCCCAGGGGCCCGGCTTCCGCAGCGACTTCTTGAAATCGGCGCCGAAGCCCGCTTCCTCCACCCCGCGACCCCAGTCCGACCGGCCGCCGCCGCCCTGGAAGCCGTAGCCGCGCACGAACGACGACTTGCCCTTGCCGATGTTGCGGAAGCGGGGCACGTAGATGCCATTGGGCCGGTTGCCGATGGTGTCGCGATCGGCGGGGCCGTCGATCCGGCCGTTGGCCCCGCCGCCCATGATGTGATCCATCAGGTTCTTGCCGACCTGCCCGCTCGAGTTGGCGATCCCCGAGAGCAGCAGAATCCGCGCCGATTCGATCGTCGACGCGCAGAGGAACACGATGCGCGCCTTGAACTCGATCGCGTGCTTGGTCTGCGCATCGATGACCCGCACGCCCGTCGCGCGCCCCGTCTTCCGGTCGTACGTGATGCTCTGGACGACGCTGTAGGGACGCAGGGTCAGCCGCCCCGTCGCCTGCGCGGCCGGGAGCGTCGCGTTCACGCTCGAGAAATACGACCGCGTGATACAGCCGCGGTGGCACGGCCCACAGTAGTGGCACGCGGCGCGCCCGTTGTGCGCTTCGGTCAACACGGCGCAACGGCCGATCGTGACGACGCGCTCGCCCGGCCACGCTTTATTGACCGCCTCGCGCACCGTCTGCTCGACGCAGTTCAGCGCCATCGGCTTGAGGAACTGCCCGTCGGGCAATTGCGGCAGCCCTTCCGCCTGTCCGCTGATGCCGACGAACTTCTCGACGTGGTCGTACCACGGCGCGATGTCGGCGTAGCGAATCGGCCAATCCACGCCGACGCCTTCGCGCGCATTCGCCTCGAAATCGAGATCGCTCCAGCGGTACACCTGCCGTCCCCACATGATCGACCGGCCACCGACCTGGCGCCCACGGATCCAGGAGAACGGCTTGCCGTCGGGAGTGGTGTAGGGATTCTCGAGATCGTTGACAAAAAACTTCGAGGCCATCTCATCGCAGGCATAGCATTGCTGCTGAATCGGCTGGTTCTTGGCGAGCATCTTCCGGTCGCCCATGCCGCGGTATTTCATCTCCCACATCGGCACGTGCTCGACGTAGTCTTTCTCCGGAATAATCGGCCGGCCCGCTTCGAGCACGAGGGTCTCGAGACCCCGCTCAGTCAGCTCCTTGGCCGCCCACCCGCCGGACATGCCCGATCCGATGACGATCGCGTCGTAGGTCTTCATTGCTGCTCGAGAGGGTAGCAGGGTTCGTAGCGGCCCGGCACGACGCGGTAGTGGAGCTCCGCCGTCGCGCCGATTTCCGAGGTGTAGTAGCCGGTCAACGTCAGCCACTTCATCGCCTGGAAGAAATTCTTCGACGTGTCGCTCTTCGTGTCGCGGAGGCGCGCGAGCTCGTAGTCGAGGTCCTCGAGGATCTCGGATTGCTGCTCGGACGTACAGCCGACGAAGGGTTTCCCGAACGCGGTGCGGCTGCGCTCGTCCACATTCGCCAGTCCGGCGGTGACCATCTGGCGCTGATCGTCGTCGCCCCAGTCGGCGAGCATCACGTCGATGAACGCCGGGACGCCCGCGTCTCGGGCACCCGGCGTGTCGGTTTTCGGGATGATCAGCTCGGCAATGGTCGCGACGGTCTCATTCTGGTGGGGAGTCAGCGCGCGCAGCGTTCCGGCGCGAACCCTCTTGTGGACGGTGCGTCCGACCGCGAGGAGCTGATCGGGGAGCGCAGCCGTCCCGGCGAGCACGAGCAGCATTTCACGCCGGTTCATCAAGCGATTCCTCGTGAAGAGAATACTCTAACTTGACACGCAAACGGCCCGCTGGCGAATGCGCCAGCGG
>DASZCG010000107.1:0-21888 GCA_035943355.1 Gemmatimonadales bacterium | reverse complement strand
CCGGTAAAGCGGCTAAGATGTTGCACCTATGGAAGTTCGGCGAGGCCTGGTCCGCTGCTGTTTGGGATCGAGCGGTTCAATGCGTCGGGATTGGGCCGGCGACGCCTTCATCTACCTCGCGCCCTCGGGGCGCGGCGCGAGCCGGCCGGAGGGAACCGGCCGGCTCACGATTTATGTGTCAGGGCGCCAGGGAGCGGTCGACCAATGGCGATCGACTAGAACAGCTGTACCCACCCCCGCGAGCGCATCATCGAAATCGGGCTCTGCGCCTGCAGCACCGTCAGGATGGCGCAGCTCGAGAAATTCAATGTCGCGTTACCGCTCAGGCTTTGATCAGAGAGGTCGGCGTTCTTGGCCATCACGCCGCCCCAGAAGTGCGCGTCGGTCGTACCACCACCGGCGGTTTTCAGGTCGCCCTGAATGATGACGATCCCGAAGAATTGATACGACCCCTGGACGTTCACGTCGCCGTCCACGAGCAGAATGCCCTGACCCTGGGTGTTATTCAACGTGATCGTCCCGGTTGCGTGAATGATCGGGAAATAGTTACTGCACGGCTGACCCTGGTTCATGCCGTCGCCCCAATTGGTCAGCACGGTCTTGTCGCAGTTGCCGCCGGCAGTGACCGGATCAGTCGAGTAGTTCCCCTCGGGGATCGTGATGGTGGCCCTCGCCGCGAGCTGTGCGTACGTCGCGCCACCGAACGTGGTGAACGTGTTGCTGTTGATCGTTTGGTCGTTCACGACCGGTGGCGTGCCCGTCACGTTCGCGTTCCCGCTCTCGGTTACGTTTCCGCCCTGGTCCCGGACTCCCGCCTGCGACGGCCCCGGGGGATCGCAGCTCGCCCAACCGGCCGGGACTTGGTCCGTGCCATTGACCGTTGCGTTACCACCCATACTGACGGTACCCTGCGTCGTGAGGGATGCCCTGATACCGAAGTCGATGGGCGCGATACGCGCGATCATGCCGATGCGCTGGCGCGCGCCACCGCCGCCGGCGATCACACCGGCCGCGCTGTTCCGATCGCGACCCGTCACATCGATCAGGAAGAGGTTCGGGCCGACCTTGTAGCTGTAGCCTCCGTACGAGCCGGTGCCGTTGGGCGTCGGGAGATCCGGCCCGATCGCCACTGAATCGCCGCCCGCGCAGTTGCAATACAACGGTCGCTTGTTCATCGTCGCGGGATCCCAGCTGAGGACCCGCTCCTGGGCGCCGGCTTCTGCGACGCCGAACGAGGTCTGCACCCGCCGCTGGTTTTCCCCGACTCGCTGTTCCTGGGTGCCGGCGAAGAACGCGCCCGCGACCAGCGCCCCGACGACGACCAGGGCGAAGATCGCCACTGCGAGCGCCATGCCGCGCTCGTCCCGCAGAATCCGTTTCATAGCTCCGTCCTTCATGGGTTGCCGGTCGGTCCTAGAACCGCCGGTTATTGCGCAGTGCCACGCTCGTCACGATGCTGTCCACCACCACCTGCGCAGCGGCTTGTCCACCGCGCCGCACCGCCGACGTCGTTCTGGCGCGGACGGTGATATCGATCCGCGCGACCTGGTTGGGAACGGCCGTTGCGATGCCGTTCACGTTGTAGTACTGCAGCGTCAGCCCGTTCGGGAGTACCGGCCCGATCAGCGGCTGCATCGTCTGGCCGAACGGTCGAAAGCCGATGTACCACAACCCGTCGGTCGACTGATAGAGCTTGTAGGTGACGCGCTCGTAGCCGCGCACCGGCGCGCCCATGGTGATCGCTCCGGCGACGTTTGCCCCCAGCCCCAGCAGGTTGATGTTGGTGATGATGCGCTGGCCGTTGGTGCCGTCCGTGCAGTTTTGGCCATTGGGAGCCGCCGTGACGGACGCCTGTGCCCAAAAGTCATCGGCGCGCGACGCCTGATTCCCGTCGTAATAGACCATCACCTCATCGGTCGGATTGATTCCCCGCGCTCCGAAGAACAGCGGCTGGCCCGGCGCACCGCCGCGAATGATCAGGCCGACTCCGTTGAGCGCGCCACCCAGTGGGGGCACCGCACACAGGAAACCCAGCCACCGCATCCCGCGGATCTGGATGCTGTCTGCCGACATCGCCGCGATATCGCCTTCCGACGCATCGAGCTCGCGGAATTCCGCGGGCAAGATGGCGGCGGCGGCGCGGATATTCTGCGACAAATCGATGCGCTCCGTCTGCGCCATGTAGAGGCGCTGGTTGTTCACCAGCACGCGATACAACGCCGCGCTGACGAGACCCAGCAGTACCAGCGCAACGAGCACCTCCAGCACCGTGAAACCGCGGGCGTGGCGGCTCATAGGAATGTGTTGCATGAAATCGTAGTCTCCGTGGAATCGCTGCGCACCTTGTTCTTCACGGTCCGATACGTCGACACGTTTTTCAGCCGGTAATTCAGGTTGCCCAGATCGGTAAACGTCCAGCGATTGATCGCCACCCACTGCGAGCCGCGATACAACGTGTCCTGGCCATTGGTGCGTTGCAGATCGATGCAGGCGGCAAGCCGCATTCGCTCGACCCGCCGCGCGGCAAACGCCGACGCCGACGCCGACCGTTGGCCGCGCGCGATCATGCGCGTGACCATCGCCGCGGTCGTCACCATGCCGAGCACGCCGACCGTCAGCACGACGAGCGCGATCATAACTTCGATGATCGTGAAGCCGCGCCGCTGCTTGATGGTGTTCATTGCTTGGTCACCTTCCCGACCTCATTGATCACGACCGAATCCTGGTAATGCGGACCGATGACGCGGATCGTTCGGGACTGGAAATCCGTCGCGATGCCACGCGGATCGTAGACCACATTGGCCACGCTCGGATTGAGCTGCACGTTGAATTCCCTGCCCACCAGCTTCTTTGTGCCGACTTGCACGTTTGCCGCAGGCGGGTTCACGCCGCACGCGGTGACCCAGACGCTGTCACCGGTCAGATTCAGCGTTGCCGGGCAGCCGCGCTGAATCGCCGTGCCGCGCGCCGTCGCCGCCAACGTGGCGATCAGCGCCTTGGAGCTGCGCACATTCTGCTTCTCGAGCCCGTCGCGCAGCCGCGGAAACCCGATCGCGGCTATCACGCTGATCAGGACGAGCACGACGATCAGTTCGATGGCGCTGAAGCCCTTGTTGCCCATTTAGCCTCCGTTGCGGGGCTTCCAGTACAGGAAGCGTGCCTGGCGCTAAGTCGCTACGACGATACGTCTTACGTACTTCGGGGCCCGCGAACCAGTACTGCAGAACGTTTCATCAGTGCAGAATCTTGCACTAACTGATCCCGTATCGATCGATCTTGTAGAACATCGTTCTGAGGCTGACGCCGAGGCTCTTGGCGGCTTCGCGCCGATTGCCGTTGGCCTGTTTGAGCGCCGCGACGATCGCCTGACGCTCCGTGGCGCCGACGAGGTCCGCGAGGGTGCCGACCGCTGCGGCAGCCGCGGTGCGCGGTGTGGCGGCGAAATCCGCCGGCTCCGGTGCTTCCTTTCCCGACAGCACCGCCGCGCGCTCGATCGCATTCTCGAGCTCTCGCACGTTGCCCGGCCACTCCTGGGCTGCGAGCCAGGCGACGGTGTCATCGCTCAACACCAGCTGCCGGCCGAAACGCTTCGCGAGCTGCGCCGCGAAATGGCGCGCGAGCGGAGCGATGTCCTCCCGCCGCTCCCGCAACGGCGGCAGCTCGATGGCGACCACGTTGATCCGGTAGAAGAGATCTTCGCGGAAGCGCCCGGCTCGTGTTTCCGCAGCGAGATCGCGCGCCGTGGCGGCCAACACCCGCACGTCCACCTTCCGCGTCTTCTGATCACCGACGCGGCGGATTTCGCCCTCCTGGAGCACGCGCAACAGCTTCGCCTGGAGGCCGATCGGCAGCTCCCCAATCTCATCCAACAGGAGTGTGCCGCCGTTCGCCGCCTCGAACAGTCCGGTCTTGTCCGCACTCGCGCCGGTGAACGCACCACGCACGTGACCGAAGAGCTCTGATTCGAGCAAGGATTCCGGGATCGCGGCGCAGTTGATGCCAACGAACGCCCTGGCCGCGCGCGGGCTGGCGCGATGAATCGCGCGGGCGATCACCTCTTTCCCGGTCCCGCTTTCGCCCGTGATCAGCACCGTGGTGTTGTGCTCGGCGACGCGCGCCACGAGTCCAAGCGCCCGCCGCATCGCGCCACTCTCGGCGACCAGACCACGCTCGGCGGGGCCCGTCGCCAGTTGTGCTCGTAGCCCAGCCACTTCCTGCCGCAGTCGCTCCCGCTCTTCCGCCTTGCGCAGCGTGAGGACGACCTCATCGGGACGGAACGGCTTGGGGATATAGTCGTAGGCCCCTTCCTGCATCGCTGCGATCGCCGCATCCTCCCCACCGTAGGCGCTCATGACGATGACGAGTGCGCTGCCCCCCCGTTGGCGGTAATGGCGCAGGAATGTGAGGCCATCCATTTCGGGCATGCGCACATCGCAGAGGACCAAGTCGAACGGCCCGGCGATGGCGCGGTCGAGTCCGCGCCGGCCGTCCTGCTCCGACGTGACCACGTAGCCCGCATCAGTAAGCAGGAGGCCGAGGCTTTGACGCAGACCCGGCTCGTCGTCGATAACCAGGACCCGTTTCATCAGCGCAGCGCGATCGGAAAGAAGAGCTTGAAGGCGGCCCCGCCTTCCCGGGCGCCATCCACCCACACGACACCGCCCATTTCGTGCACCGCACGGGCGACGATCGCCAAGCCGAGGCCGGTGCCCCGCCCCGGCGCCTTGGTGGTGTAGAAGGGCTCGAAGATCTTCTCACGGTCCTCGGGTGCGACGCCGGGCCCAGAGTCGGCCACGAAGATCAGTGCCCCGGGTTGACCGGCGGCGAACTCGATGCGAGCGGGCCGGCGCTCGGTGACCCGAGGAAATCGTACGTGACTCGGGTCGGTGGCGCGCTTGGGGGGCGATTGAGCCGGTTCGTACGCCCAGCGCCGCGCGCCGATGATAATCGATCCGCCGGACGGTGCGGCATCCACGGCATTCAGCAGCAGGTTGACGAGTGTCTGCTCCAGCACGTGCGCGCGACCGAGAACCTCCGGCACGTGCATGCCTAAGTCGGTTTCGGCGCGCACCTGGCGGAACGCGCCTTGCGCACGCAACAGCTCGAACGCGCCGCGGACGATGCGGTCGGGGTCGACGGGAACGAGAGGGTCTTCGTGCGGCCGCGCATAATCGAGCAGACTGCGCACGATGCGGTCCAGCCGCTCGAGCTCGCGCGACATGCCCTCGGTGACTTCCTGATCGGCGCCGCGCCGGCGCAACACCTCGATGTAGGTGCCGACCGCGCCCAGTGGATTGCCGACCTCGTGGGCGACACCGGCGGCGAGCCGGCCAATGCTCGCGAGCTTCTCGGACCGCACCAGCTGGCTTTGGGCGTCGAGCAGGCGCTCGGTCATGCGGTTGAGGCGCTCGGCGAGCGTCGCGAAATCACGAGTAGCGGCGTCGGGAGCGCGGGCGGCCAGGTCGCCCTCCGCTACGGCATCGGCGGTCCGGACCACGCGATCAAGCGGCCCAAGCACGAGCCGGCTGACCAGCGAGCGGCCGTAGAGCACGAAGATGGTGACTTCGACAGCGATGAGGACGACGATGATGGCAACGCCACTTTCGGGCGCCATAGCCAGCGTGAGCAGCGACGTCGCGACGCCGATGAGCAGCGCGAAGGCGACGAGGAATGTGAGGTAGAACAGCAGCTCGGCGCGCAGCGCCGGCTTGGCTTTGGGGGGATCGCTGTGTGGGATGATCACGGTGCAACAATATGCACTACGTGGGGGAAGCCATGGGACACGCTCCTTCTATAGTCACGGGGTGGGTGGGGGGGGGGGCGCCTAGAAGCGCGATGAGTGTGGAACGCTCGATGGCACAGGCAATGCTACGCGCTCCGCGTGCAGCAGGAGCATTCTTGCCGCCAGAGTGTCGCCGCGGATTCTGGCCGCACCGGCCTGGTTCCGGTACATCGTGGGACAGTGCGGACACGCGGAATCGGCGCGCGCCAGCAGTGAGTCAGCATGCGACGGAGACCCCAACACATACGCCATGTGCGCGGCTGCAACGTAGACGCGCGCGTCGATCCCGTAAATCGCGCCGGCCCGTTCAAACGCCTCGAGCGCTCGTCGCGGCTGATTGGCCCATAAGAACTCCCAACCCGCATAGTCCCAGGTTCGGTATGAATTCGGGGCATCTTCGATGAGGCTGAGCGTTGCGCTGCGGTTGTCCCGCCAAACCGGTACCCGCAGCGCCGACCGAGTGCCGCCCGCCAGCATCACGAGCGCCGTCGCGGCGGCAAAGAGGCGAGTTTGGAGACGCGCGACCCACGCGCCGAGCGCAATTGCCAGGCCCGCCGAGGGCAGATACAGGAGACGCTCCGCGACGACGACCTGGTGTGGGAAGAGCAAATTGGCCACCGGGAGGTACGCAATCGCCACGAACGTCAACCCGTATGCCTCAACGCGCCGGCCGCGTCGCCACTCGAGCACGATCAGCGCAACCCATACGGCAGCGCAAC
Source organism: Gemmatimonadales bacterium (assembly GCA_035943355.1). GTDB lineage: Bacteria > Gemmatimonadota > Gemmatimonadetes > Gemmatimonadales > GWC2-71-9 > 20CM-2-65-7. Next base: position 15,387 of record DASZCG010000107.1, on the reverse strand, counting down.
AGAGGCCTGCGACGAACAAGGCGTTCGCGGGCGTCGCAATGGTAACTCGCTCATTGGGCGAATAGTCCGCTTGCAGGTGTGCGGGAAACAGGAGCAGCCTCGCGACGTCACTGAGAGCCCCGATGGCTGTTAGCCGAACCGCGACGGGACTCTGCCCGAGAAACTGCGGCGCGAGGGCGCTAAAGCCTTGGTACGGATGTAGAACCACCCAACGCACTGCGGCGTACGCGATACCCACTACCACCCAGCTTGCACCGAACGCGATCAAGCGCCGGCGGGCAGGCCAAGGGCTTAGTCCCGCCGCCCACGCCGCGACGATGAGCGCGGGTGCGACCGCTGCGTTCTCTTTGCTCAGGACACCACCAGCCATCGCGGCCGCGGTCAACCAGACGCTCCCTCGTACTACAGCCGCATACACCGCCAGGAGCGCAAACAGCGCCGCCAGCAGCTCGTTTCGTCCCACGATGTTGGCGACAGCCTCCACATGAACCGGATGGACGGCGAAGACCAAGCCTGCAAACAGCGCCGCGCGATCACCAGACCAGCGGCGGGCCAACATCGCCACGGCGACGCTCGCCGCGGCGTGCACGACGATATTGACGGCGTGGAACCCTGCCGGCCCCCCTCCGCCGGCGATCCAGTCGACAGTGAACGTTGCAACAGAGAGAGGCCGGTACATTGCGCCCGAGAAATTACCGGGCCAGTAGGGCTCGCCAAAAGCTTGCCAAATGCCGGATGCGGAGTGAACGAGCGGATTGAGCGCGATGAGCGTGACGTCGTCAAACGCGAAGCGATTCCACAACGCGCCGAGATAGACGACCACAGCGCACGCGGCCACTGCGACGTAGAGACGACGACCGTCGAGTGAAAGAGTCATGCGGCCAACATAACGCGCCAGCTTTGCGAAAAAAAGCGGCGGGGATTTCTCCCCGCCGCTCTCCGTGCCTCAGGCCAAAAGCCTTATTGGCACTTCGGCTCGCCTTCTTTGTTGGCCGGCGCAAGCGACGTCGAACCAACGTAAATCGAACACGTCTTCGTAGTCGTCGTGTGCGACACATTGGCCGTCCAGCCGTCAGCCGTCACCGCGATGGTGGGGCCAACCACGCCGCTGGTCGTCGCGTAGGCCGTACCCAGGTTGCTCGTGTACTTGACCGAGTCGGCAAAATACGCCTCTTCAGCGGTCACGAGGTTCCGCAGGTCCGACTTCATCGACGCCAGATACGCCTTCTCCTTCGTGTTTGCGAACTTGGGGATCGCGATCGCGGCCAAAATACCAATGATCACGACTACGATCAGAAGTTCGATCAGTGTGAAACCCTTGCGGTTCATCTGAACTACCCCCTTGTAAGGATCTGAGACACGGACACATCATCATTCCGGCTGCCAATGTAGGCACGAATCATGCCTTTTGATGGACATACCGATGTATCTCGCGCTGGAGCAGTGACTTAAAGCACGGCGTCGGTGTTCACTGACCCCCCGAAAAGCATGAGAAACTCAGGCTTTTTGCAAGACGCCACGCCGGACGCAACTTTGTTGCTAACTCATTGCAAGTACGGGCGATACCATGCGGAGTCGCTTGGGTAGTAGCGTTTCGCAGAGTCCGCCATAACGGTAGCCCCTTTCCGATCACCGCGGCGCAGCTCGAACAGGAATCTCGCGCGCCACACCGCTCGATTGGGGGCACTCTCCGCTGGTGTGCGCAGACGCGCAACGAGAGGCGCGGCGCCGGCCGTATCGCCGCGGTCGAGCAGGAAGATGGCATGCGCCGCGGTAAGATAGGGATCGCCGGCGAACAACGAGTCGGCTGCTTCGTATTGCCGCCGCGCGCCGGCCGTGTCGCCGAGACCGGCAGAGACAGCCGCAGCGGACGCATGAGCGCGATATGACTCCGGATGCTCCTCGAGCAGCGTGAGCAGCTGCGCCCGATTGTCACGCCACGCGGGCAGACGCACCAACGAACGCGTACCACAGGCGGCTGCCAGAACCCCAATCGCCACGATCGCCGGCCGCAAGCCGCGCTTGGCCTCGAGCCAGGCAGCGGCGACTCCTAGCATCGCCGCCGGGACCGCGACGGCCAAATAGAGATTTCGCTCGGCGAGAATGACGCCCGACGGAAACAACAGGTTCGACGTCGGCAGGTACGACAGCGCAGCAAGTCCGGTGGCGAAGGAGATGAGCGGCGCACGGCGACGACAGCGGACCATGATGATCGGCACCGCGATCGCGATGCAGAGACCGAGGGTGGCAGCGAGCGACATTCCACTGTACGCGGGGATCACGCGTGGGCTGTAGTCGGAGGACAACGAGACGGGCCAAGACAGCAAGACGGCAGCGCGCAGCACCGCGGGGAGCGCAATTGCCCAACGACCGAAGAACCCTCGCCCGAAAAGCACGGCTGCGGTATCACTCGCACCGGCACGGCCAATGAGACTCCAGGCGACGAGGTAGCCGATGGTCACGGTGGCGATCGCGACCCAGAACCAGATCTCACCCCGCTTTAGGGGCGCAGCATGCTGCGCCCCTCCTGGGGGCGAGGCCTCTAGCCACTTATCGAACAGTATGACGACACCAACAACGACACCGTGCTCTTTACTGAGCATCGCCAGCGCTGCGCACACCACTGCGCCAATCCACCAGCCGCGCCGCGCGGCGAGGATCGCCCCCAAAATCCCGACGGCAGCGAGCAACTCCGCCCGGCCCACCAGACTCGCGACCGCCTCGACGTGCACCGGGTGCCACGCAAAGACGAGGCCCGCACCGGTAGCCGCGACCGGCGGCAGCCAGCGCGCGATGACACACACGAACAGCACGGTCGCCAGGCCATGCCACAGCGCGTTCATGACGTGCAGCCAACCGGCACGGCCACCGGAGATCGTCCAGTCGACGGCATAGCTGAGAATCGTCACAGGCCGGTAGAGCCCGGCGCCCGATTCCCGTGGCCAGTAGGGATCCTCGAACGCGCCGAGCGCGGCGCCGATGGAATGAGCGGCGGGATTCGAGGCGATGATAGCGCGGTCGTCCTGGACGAAGCCGTACCGTGACGCCGGCAGATACAATACCACCGCGGCAATGAAGACCACGATCAGCTCGCGCTTCATCGTGCGCGCGCCAGCAATGAATCGGCCACAGCGCTGTCCCCTCGAGCTCGGGCGGCAAGCGCCTGCGTGCGATAGGAACCCGCGCAGCGGAAGCAAAGCTGCTCCGCACGAGCCAGCATCGCGTCGGCGAGACGCGGCTGGCCCAAGGTGAACGCCGCGTCGGCGCCGGCGATGAACAGCGTCGGATCGCGATCGTACGTGCGCATGGCGGTGCGCAACTCGGCCATCGCGCGCTCCGGCTGGCGATGGCTCTGATACAGCGCCGCCACGCGCGCGTGACCGCGGTATGACCGCGGCGAATCCTCGAGCATACTCACGGTCACAGAAACATCGTCTCGCCAGACGGGCACGCGCACCGCCGAGCGAATGGCTCCCGCGAGGACGAGCACACCGAGGACCAGGCGAAGCCGATCGGCCCGGAGCTGCGGCAACGCGGCACCCAACGCGAGGGCCAAGCCAACCGACGGCAGATACAACGTCCGCTCGGCCATCAGCACGCCGGTCGAGAAGAGCAGATTGGCGACGGGCAGGAACGCGATCGCGACCCAGCCAAGTCCGAAGGCCTCGACCCGCCGTCCACGCCGCCACGCGAACACGAGCAGCCCCGCCCACAGCGCCAGGGTCGCAAACCCAAGAACGAACCTGCCGTCCAGCAGGCTGTGCACGATCGTTCGCTCGGCCGGTGAATAATCGACTCGGAGCGTGATCGGCAGGATGAGGAGACGCAGCACATCCCACAGCGCCGCAATCGCCGTCAGCCGTCCGTCGAGAAAGCTTTCGCCCAGAAACACCGGAGCGATGGCGTGCAGTCGCTCGTACGGTTGCAGCACCGTGGCTCGCAGCGCTACGTAGACCGCGATGATCGCGAACCAGCTGCCCCCGTACGCCAGCATACGGGCGCGCGGTGGCCGGCTCAGCCCCACCATCCAGGCCCAGGCGATGAGGCCGGGAGCGACCGCCGCGTTCTCTTTGCTCAGCAGCGCGCCGGCCAGTGCCAGCGCGCTCCACGCGATGCTGTCCTTGATCACGGCCGCGTAGACGGCGAGGCAGACGCCGAGCGCGGCCATCAACTCGCCCCGGCCGATCACGTTCGCGATCGCTTCGACATGCACGGGATGGACCGCGAACAGCAACCCCGCGATGAGCCCGGCAGTCCTGACTCCCCCCCCCTGTCCCCCTATCCCTGCGGGAGAGGGCAGACGAAGGGTGAGCGCCGCCACCGCCACCGCCACACCGGCGTGCCACAGCAGATTGACCGCGTGAAACCAGGCCGGGTGATTGCCGGCAATCGCCCAGTCGATGGCATACGTGGCGAGCGAGAGCGGCCGGTACATCTGACCGCCGAGATCGGGCGGCCAGTACGGCGCCGCGAACGCGCGCCACACACCGCTGATCGAATGCACCAGCGGATTCCAGACGATGATGTAGAGATCGTCCATGGCGAAGCCGTTCCACAGCGCGAGGGCGTGCGGAACGAGCGCGCTAACCGCGACGGCGAGGTAGAGGCGGCGGTCTCTACTGTCCACGGTTCACGGCGAACAGCCAGCGGCCGTCCGACCAGCGATACAGCGCGGTCACCAACCAGGGGTAGGCGTTAATCAGGTCCTTCAGCTGGCCCGCGGACGGAGAGCTGGAACTCGCGAGCAGCAAGTGTGTCACGCCCATCCTTCTCAGATAGGCAAGCTGCTCGGCAGGAGTCGGCTTGATCAGCTCGCGGCCGTGGTAGCGCTCGAGGTACAGCGGGACGCTCTGCCGGCGGGTGTAGAGCCAGACGAGCGCTTCATCGTCGGTCGCGACCACAGCCGATGCCGGCAGGTTCGCCACGACGGGCAGCAGCTCGGCAAAATTTGCCGAGATGTTGCGGGCCTGCGCGTCCCACCACCGGCCGGCAAACCCACGCGCCTCATAGTAGAGGTACCCGCCCGCGATCAGCGCGACCAACAGCGCCAGCGGGATGCGCAGGCGCGGCCAGCGGCGCCACAGCTCGAGCCCGCCGGCGGCCCATGCCAATCCCAGCCAGGGGAGCACCGCCCACAAGAATCGATCGGGTGGGTGAGGCCAGGCGGCGAGAATGAGCAGGTAGAAAATCAGCGACAGGCCGATCGCCGAGCGACGCGCGAGCAGCGCCAGCCCGTACACGCCGATACCGAGGGCGATCGTCGCAAAGACATCGAACAACCAATGCACCGGAATCCATCCCAGCGTGATCACCTCGAGCGGCCGCGAGAGGTCCGGGACGTTCACCGCAATCGCTGAGAGACCTGCCTGGCTCAGGTGCGCGGAGTAGTTGCCGTAACCGAGCGCGAGTTCCGGATCGATCGCATGCTGATGCGTCTCCACCCACACCGCCCATGCCATACCCACCACAATCACCGGCGCCAGCACGGCGATGAACACCTGGCGCGACGCACCGCGAGTGAGCAGAAACGCCGCGACACCGGCGGCGCCGGAAATTCCAATGGAGCGCGTGAGCAAGGCGAGTGCGGCGGCGATCCCCACAATCCAGGGCCGGTCGCCGCGGTCCGCAAATACGATGACCACGGCGAGCAGCACGGCGAATAGCGGCTCGGCAAACAGCACAGTCTGTGTGGCCAGAACCGGGATGGCGATCGCTGCGCCGCCGACTATGACAGAAGCAAGCCAGCGGGGCGCGCCAGGTCCGAGGATCTCGGTTTTGGTCGAGTGCCAGGCGATGAGACCGGCCGCAGCGGCGCCGAGGAGTGCATTGAGGACTTTGGCGGCGATTGCCGCACCATTGACGGAGAGCACGCCAAAGAACGGCGCGAGCACAAGGGGATAGACCGGCGGGTAATGCACCGCGGCAGGCGCGCCGGGCAGGTTGGGGTGCACGTACCCGAGGCCGCTCGACAGCGCGGTCGCCAGGCCGGCATACAGCCCGTCGTCATAGAAGACGCCGACGAGTGCCTGGTTGAGCGCGAGGATGCCGACGGCGAGTGCCACGGCCGCCGCGAGATACCCGCCCTTTACTTCGCCGGCGAGCGCCAACCGGTGGAGTTGCGAGGGACGAACAGGTTGTACCGTATGATATGGAACAGGGCCGCGACGCCGTCACGCCAGGTGATTTTCTTTCCCTCCGCGTAGGTGCGGCCGCTGTAGGAAATCGGCAGCTCCCAGATCCGCGCGTGCGCCTGGGCGAGACGCGCGGTGATCTCGACTTCGAATCCGAACCGATTGGACTTGAGCGGCAGCCGCTTGATCAGGTCCATCCGCACGAGCTTGTAGCACGTCTCGAGATCGGTGAGGTTCAGGTTGGTGAACATGTTGGACAGCAGCGTCAGGAAGCGGTTGCCGGCGTAGTGCCAGAAATAGAGCACGCGATGCGGACCTCCCTGAAAGCGGGATCCGTAGACCGCATCGGCCTTTCCCTCGCTGATCGGCTTGATCAAGGCGGGCAGATCGGCCGGGTCATACTCCAGATCGGCATCCTGAACGACCAGGGCGTCACCGGTCGCCGCCGCGACGCCGCTCCGAATCGCGGCGCCTTTGCCGCGGTTCTTCGCGTGGTGAACGACGCGGTCCACCAGACCGGCGGTCGCCAGTTTCTCCAGGATCTCGCCCGTGCCGTCGGTGGAGGCGTCATTGACGACGATGATCTCGAGCCGCAGCGGCACGCTGCGCACCCGCCGCAATGCCACTTCCACCGTCTCGGCCTCATTGTAGGCCGGCACGACCACGGACACCAACAGGTTGCGAGAGGCGCTGGGGGGGGGAGGGGGGGGGCTGACCATCAGTCCGCCTCACCGATCGCGATCAGCGATTGCCCGACGCGCCAGGGAAGCAGCCGCTCGAGCTTGAAGAGCGGCACGAGGGCGTCGTACAGCTTGAGCGAGCCGGCGGGAATCACTCGGCGCCGCAACACGCGCCCGGCAAACCACCAACCCGGAACGCCGGCGAGGTTGAAGTACTCGATGTGGGCCACGCGAAATCCGGCGCGTGTGAACTTCGACTCAAGCGCGGGGCGCGTGTAACGGCGGTGGTGTCCGAGCGCCTGGTCGATCGGGCCGTACAGCGCCGGCAGCGCTGGTACGAGCAGGACGAGCCGGCCCGCAGGCTCGAGCAGCTTGCGAATGGCCGCGAGCGAGCCGAGGTCGTCGTCCACGTGCTCGAGCACGTTGAGGCAGATGACGGTGTCGAACCGCTGGCCCGCGACGGCACCGTGGTCATTCGGCAGGTAGAGACGCGCGACGGATACGTTGGTGCGCCCGGCGAAGCGCTGGCGCAGGCGGTCGAGGTATTCGGCGCGCGTGTCGGTGAGCACGAGGCGGGCACGATCGACCAGGAAGGCGGACAGCGTGCCGATCCCCGAGCCGATCTCGAGCACGCGGGCGCCGATCCAGGGACGGATGCGCTCGAACATCCAGCCATTGTAGCGGACTGCCTCGGCCAGGCGATCAAGCGTTTCCGCGCCGACCGGATCACTCGCCCCGGTGGTTATTGGGCTCCGCTCCGGCAGTCAAACCCTCGTAGCGACTCAGCTTTCGGTACAGCGTGGATGGATCGATCCCGAGGACTTCGGCCGCCCGGGTCTTGTTGCCGCCTTCGCTGTGCAGCACCCACGTGATGTAGGCCTGCTCGATGACATCGAGCGACGGATTCTTGTGCGACCGCTCGGCGACGAGCGGCTCCGCCTTGCGCTCGCTGACTTTGTCGGGAATCGCGCTGCGCGGAATGACGTCGCCCTTGGTGAGCGTGACCGCCCGCTCGAGCGCGTTCTCCAGCTCGCGGACGTTGCCGGGCCAATCGTAGGCGAGGATCACTTCCTCGGCTTCGGGCGCCAGCGTCTTCGGCCCTTCGCCGCGCTCGGCGGCGATGTGGACGAGGAATTCCTTGACGAAGATCGGGATATCGTCGCGGCGGTCGCGCAGCGGCGGCAGGTGAATGTTGATGACGTTGAGCCGGTAGTAAAGATCAGTGCGGAAGCGGCCGCGCTTGATGTCGTCTTCCAGATCGCGGTTCGTCGCCGCCACGACGCGCACGTCCACCGGAATGGCTTCGGTGCCGCCGACGGGAATCGCTTCGCGTTCCTGGAGCACGCGGAGCAGCTTCACCTGGGTCGCGGGCGACATCTCGCCGATTTCGTCGAGAAAGAACGTGCCCCCCCGCGCGGCCGCGAACAGTCCTTGCTTGTCGCGCACCGCGCCCGTGAACGAGCCTTTGACGTGACCGAACAGCTCGGACTCGAGCAGGCTCTCGGGCAGCGCGCCGCAGTTGAGCGACAGGAAGGGACCCTCGGCCCGGGCCGACAGCTCGTGGAGGTAGCGGGCGATGACTTCCTTACCGGTCCCCGACTCTCCCTGGATCAGCACCGTGCTCTCGGTCGGCGCGACCTGCTCGGCCAGCCGCAGCACGTCACTAAAGAGACGCGATTTGCCAAGCGGCTTGACCTTGCCGGATTGCTCGCGGCGGCGGATCTCCTGCTTGAGCTGCTTGTTCTCGGCCCGGAGGCGGCGGTGTTCGGCGGCGCGGCGGCAGATCGCCACCATGTCGTCGTTGGAGAAGGGCTTCTGGATATAGTAGAAAGCGCCCTCATTGACGGCCTGAATGGCCGTCTGCAGCGAGGCCTGCGCAGTCATCAGAATGACGGGTGTTTCGGGGTCCTGCCCGCGCACTGCCGACAGGATCTCGATGCCGGTGACACCGGGCATCTTGAGGTCGGTCAGGACGATGTCGGGCGCGGAGGCTGTGAGCTGCTCGAGGCCGGCCTTGCCACCCTGGGCGGTCGTGACGTCGAACCCCTCGTTCTTGAGCAGGATCCGGAGCGTCTCGAGAATTCCCTGCTCGTCATCGATGACCAGTATCGAAGGCGCGGCGGCGGAAGGTGGATTCATCAGGCAGCCTCCTCCTTGCGACGGGCGGCTGGGAAGTAGATCCTAAACGTCGTGCCCTTTCCTGCTTCACTGTCCACGAGCACGATCCCGCGATGGGCTTCAACAGCGCGCTGCACGATGGCGAGACCCAGTCCAGTCCCACCGACGCGGCCCGTGGAGAAGGGCTCAAACAGCCGGTGCTGCACCTCGTCGGGGATCCCCGGCCCGTTGTCGATCACGAGCAGTGCGACGGGATTCTCGATGCCTGCCCCGCCAGGGACTTCGTTGAGGCCGGCGCGGCCGGTGCGCACGGTGACCTGCGCGCGATTGCCGGCGGCCTGCACGGCGTTGAGCACGAGATTCGATACGACGCGGTGCAACAGGTCTTCGTCGCCTTCCATAGGTGTCGCCGTGCCTTCCAGTGAGATCTTCACGCCCGCGCTGCAATCGGGATGCTGGCGCACGAGCCGGATCGCGGCCTCGGCGACCTGACGCAGATCCACCGTGCGGTACTCGGTGACGCGCACGCGCGAGAAGTCCAGGAACTCCGACAGGAGCCGCGACAGCCGGTCGCTCTCGCGAACAATGAGATTGGCGAGGAACTTCTCGTCCGGATTGGACCGCGAGGAACGGGACAACTGCTCCACCGAGCTGCGAATCGAGGCGAGCGGGTTCTTGATCTCGTGCGCCAGACTCGAGGAGAGCTCCGCCACCGCTTCGAGCCGTTCGGCGCGCAGGTGCAACTCTTCGAGCCGCTTCGAATCCGAGATATCGGTAAAGATCGCGGAGACGCGCGGCGGGGCTCCTGGAGGGCCGTCGAGCGTCGTCGTCGTCACGCCGATGGGAAAGGTGCGATCGGGCCGGTGCACCGTCGCCTCGACGCGCATGAGTCGAACGCCGCGGCGCGCGGTGGACGTCACGGCCGCCCAAAACTCCGGGGCGAGTCGCGCGAACTCCGGCATCACCGCCCGGCCGAGCCACTCCCGCGCCTTGATCCCAAGGATTTCCTCGGAGGCAGGATTGGCGTACAGCAACCTCCCGTCGGCATCGACGGTGATCACGCCCGTGCGGATGTTGCGCAGCACGTCATCGGCCTCGAGCTGTACCTGGCGGACTTCCGCAGCGAGCGCTTCGTGCGCGGCGCCCATCACGTTCACCCGGCTGGCCACGTAGGCAGTGACCACAGCGACAAGTACAAAGACGCCCAGTTGCACCCAGAGGCTGGGGGCGACGACGGCGCCGTGGCCCCAGAACACGTCGGCGAAGTAGACGAGCCCGGCGAACACGGTCACCAGGCCCGCGTTGGCCGGCGGCATGAGCAGCGCCGTGACGGCGATGAGGATGACGTACAGGCTGGCGAGGTCGCTCTCAGCGCCGCCCGTCATATGGACGACGACGGTGATCAGTGTGACGTCAAAAAGAGCCTGGAGATAGAGGAAGGTCGGTCCGGGGAGCTTGCGACGGAAATGCGTATGCCAGTACGCCGCCAGGGTCACCGTGGCCGCGGTGACGAGCAGCAGAGAGGTGACGAGGATGTCGAGGGGTGCCGCGACGCGGATTTTGAGCGCGGTCGTGACGTAAATGGCGATCGCCAGGCACATCCGGCCTACGTAGACGAACCGGAGGAGCGTGGTCGCGGTCGGAATCGCGGACCCCTGCGATTTGACGCTCAGCCAACGCATGGGGGCTCAGTATTGGAAAGCCTCTGGCAAAATGCAAGAGCAGACTGCACTAATGCGGGGGTTGGGCGTTTTGGCGAGTGTGCCGTTGTTTTGCGCCCACCTAGGTGGTTCACCAGATATGCGCATCAACGCGAATCTCTAGTTAACCCAAGTAGTTAGCTCGTGGATTGGTCTTTGGCATGACTGTTGCCCAAGCGGCATTGGCGTAGGGACATTCCCTAGCTTGGGTCCAGTGTTTGCCTACAGCGGCGCGCAACCGGAGGAGTCGCATGAAGCGGATGTTGTCCGACGAGCAGGGCATGGCGCTCGGGATGGCCATCGTTGTGCTGGTGATCGTCGGTGCGATGGTTTCTGGCGCGCTGTTCGTGGCGACGCAGGATCAGCGCTCGGCTGAGAACCACCGCCGGGTTCAGCAGGCATTTGGAGTGACCGAGGAGGGGGTGGCCGAGCAGGTGCGCAACTTCCAGTCCACCAGCTGGAAGTCCCTGGCGATGTACCCGATCACCAACAGCACCGCGACAATCTCCAGAACGAACATCCCGGGCCTTGGCTCCTACGGCGGGACTGTGTATCGCGTCACCTCCAGCCAGTGGCTTCTCGACGTGGTAGGCGGCGACACACTCAGCCGTGGTGGTCGTGGAGCCCGGCAGCGGGTCGGTCTGCTCGTGCGGTCAATCCCGTCGGCCCCGCCTCTCGATGCCACGTTTGCCACGTCGGGCGGGAGCGGCGGCTTTCGCGGTGGTTACAAAGTCAGCGGGGTCGATGTGATTCCGCCCGGTTGGACCGGGTGCACTACCGGCTCTGCGATTCCAGGCTTCACGACGAATGATACCTCATCATTCACCGGGAAGAGCTCTAAGAACATCCTCGGGACCCCATCGTGGTCACAAGACACCACACTGCACAAAGCCAGCATGGACACGGCGGGAAACTCGGGGATCAGCTACAGTCAGTTGGCCGCGATGGCGAGCATCACACTGCCGGGCGGCACGTACGCGCCCGCTCCGGTGATCAGCGGCGGCGTCTGCAACACCACCATCTCCACGAACTGGGGCTCGCCTCTCGCTCCCACCGGCGCCTGCGCGGACTATTTCCCCATCGTCCACATCACCGGTGACCTGCACGTCAACGGGAGTTATCAGGGTCAGGGGGTCCTCCTCGTGGATGGTGACGCGACGCTACTGGATTTCACCTTCGCCGGGCTCGTCATGATCCAAGGTGCCCTGGCACCGCTCCCCGACTCGACACACCACTTTTATCTGTACGGCGGCATGCAGGTGAAGAACCAGAACAACGCTTGGCAGGACGTGTGGGACATCATCGCGAATTATTCGTCCTGCGCCATGTCGAAAGCATTCGCGCAGGTTCCGTCCGGCGTGTCGGCACTGCGGTCGCGTAGTTGGACGGCGCTCTATTGATTACTAAGTATCGGTGATATAAATAGTTACGTCCGTCACGCGAGCCGATGGCCTCGGCTCGCGTTGCCATTCATGCCAATAAGTACTTGACACGGAAAGAGTTATATTGCTTGGCCTAAAGTATGTTCGAGGCTTGTTCGTCGCTTGACCACCTAGTCTTGGGACCCCCAGGGCAGACGACATGATTGCAATCAATCTGCTCCCAGGCAAAAAGAAGACTGCCGCACGCGCGGGCCTTTCGTTTGCACTGCCCAGTCTGCGCACGTTTGTCAGTCAGATCAGGGATCCCTGGCTGATCGGTGCGGTAGCCACCTGGCTGGTCGTGGGCGGGGGGGGGGCGTCGTTCTTCTTGGTGACCTCGACGCGACTGCGGGCAACCGAGGCGCGGTTGGAAGCCGTCACCACCGAAAAGCGTCGCTACGACGTCGTGATCGCGAGAAAGCACCAAGTCGAGAGGATCCGCGACTCCCTAGTCTCGGAGATTCGCGTCATCCGGGCCATCGACGCCGATCGCTACGTCTGGGCGCATGTTCTTGATCAGGTAAGCAAGGCGCTGCCGCCGTACACCTGGATCACGGAAATCCAACCGACCGAAAGGGCTCCGGTGCCGGGCACTCCAGGGGCGCCCACGGTTGCCCCGGTCGATTCGGCGGGTGAACTCATCGTTCGCGTCGCGATCGAAGGGCGTACGGTCGACATTCAGGCGTACACGACCTTCCTGCGCCAGTTGGGGGCGTCGCCATGGCTGACCGACGTGACGCCGTCCAGCTCACAAACGGTGATCGAGCTTGACAGGCCCGTGATAGCGTTCAACGTGACCGTGCGCTACCGAGTCGCGGATTCCGTGTACATCCGAACGGTTCCGTTCGTACAGGCGGCACAGTAAGCATGGCGCTCCTGCCAACGGATCAGCGCAGCCAGGTCATGGCGTTGCTCATCCTCGTGGGTGTCGCGGGGGGATATTTCTTTTGGACCAAGGTTCAAAGCCCTCGGAATGCGCGATTGGCGACCACCCGCGTCGCGGCCGACAGTCTCGAGCGCATCGTTGCCGCGGCGAAGCGTGATCTCGCCGGCGGAAGCATCGAGGACCTCTTAAACGCCGTGGAGCGAGACCGCGGGGCCCTCGCGGTGATGCGGCGGCTGGTCCCGGAGCGCAACGAGCTGTTCACACTGATCGACAATATTTCGAGCAGCGCGAAACGGCGGGGCGTGATCGTCGGAAAAATCCAGCCCCAGGGGCAGGAGCGTGGGACGCCCTTCGATACGGACCGGACGCGCCTCGAGGTGTTCGGCCATTACGACCAAATCGGCGAGTATATCTCCGATATCGCGTCGCTTTCGCGGATCGTGGTGCCCCAGGAGCTCGTGCTCGCGCCGGCGACTCCGGCCGCGCAGCGCTTACTCGGCGATACGCTCGGGGGGTTGCTGCTCGCCCAGTTCACGATCCGTACGTATGTGAAGTCGGCGAGGCCTGCCCCCCCGCCGGGAGGCACGGGTGTGCGTCGCTAGTCCTGTCGTGTCTCTGGCCACAGCCAGGCGGCGAGGGCCAACCCCTGCGCGCTAGTTCGGCCCGCGTGTTCGGGGTCCTGTTTTTCCTCTCTGGTGCGACAGGCCTCGTCTATCAATTGCTCTGGGTCCGGCTACTCTATCAGTCCTTCGGGTCCACGATCGAGTCCGTCACGACGGTCGTCTGCGCGTTTCTCGGTGGGCTCGGCCTGGGAGCGTGGTGGCTGGGGAGGCACGCCGATCGTCACCGGCGGCCCGCCGAGCTCTACGGTTGGCTCGAGATCGGCATTGCGATTTGCGGGGTCGGCTCGCCATACGTCCTCGACCTGGCGCATCGCACCTACCTGGCTCTCATGATCTCCGGGCAAGTCCCGGGAGCAGGCGTCGCGTTGCGCTTCGGACTTGCCTCGCTGGTGCTCCTCGTACCGACCACGCTCATGGGCGGGACCCTGCCGGCGTTGACGCGAGCCGTGACGGCGGCGGACCGGACACGGTTGGAGTCCGTGCTGAGCCGCTTCTACGCGGCGAACACGCTGGGTGCGATGCTGGGCGCAGCCACCGCGGGATTCTTCCTCATTGAGCATGCCGGAATCCGCGCCAGCCTGTGGGGCGCCGCGGCGGTAAACGCCGGTTTGGCTGTCGCTGCACTGATCCTCGCGCGCTCTGTCGATCCCATCCACCAGCCGGTCGCCGCCCCGGCGCAGATCGATCTTGGGCGGGTACCGCCGTGGATGCCTCGAGCCGCGTTCGCGCTGCTGGTCACGACCGCGTTCGCCTCGCTGCTCGCCGAGATCGCGTGGACACGCGTCCTGGTTCTGCTCGTTGCCGGTTCGACGTACGCCTTTACCCTCATCGTCACGGTGTTCCTCGCAGGGCTCGGGATCGGCGGGGCGCTCGTGAGCGGCCCAGGCAGATCGCGGTCTCGCTCGGTGGCCGACGCTGCATTGGCGCAAGGGATCGTGGCCGCCGGCTCGGGGCTCGTTTTCCTATCGGTGACGTGGTTGCCGGAGTACTTGCTCCGCGTGTTCGCCGATCCGGCCACGGGGCCGGTGGAGCGGCTCATCTGGCTACTGGTCCCCGTCGGCGCGGTTGTCCTCATCCCGGCCATCGGGATGGGAATGACTTTCCCCCTCCTCACAGACCTCAGCGCGCCCCCGGGCGAGGCCCGTGGTTCGGACGTCGGGCGGGCCTACGCCGTCAACACGATCGGCAGTGTCATCGGAGCTGCGCTGACGGGATTCGTATTGATCAGCGCCATCGGAACCCAGGCGACTCTGCGTGTGGGGACGTTCCTCAGCACGGGCGCGGCGATCGTGCTGATCCTCGGCGCCAGTCGGTCGTTGGCCCCCGAAGCTGGGAGGCACCCCCTCCGCTCGCGGATCCTCGGAGCCGCTTTTCTCTCGGGCATCGGGCTGAGCGCCGCGTTGTTCGCGCCGCGCTGGGACACCGCACGCCTGGATCTCGGGCCGGCGATTTACGGGCGGGAACTGAGGACGGCTGCCGATCGGCGCGGGTTTCTGAGACACCGCGGCGCGCGCCAGATCGCGTTTCGCGAGGGCCGGAACGCGGCGGTCTCAGTGTGGGACAGCAATGTCGGCCGTGGTCTGTCGATCAACGGCAAGGCGGACGCCTCCGACGACGTGGACATGGAGACGCAGGTGATGCTCGGCATCGCGCCCCTGGCGGCGCGTCCGACCGCGCGCTCTGCCCTGGTCATCGGCCTGGGCAGCGGCGTCACGACGCGCGTCGCGGCAGACGCTCCCACGATGGAGCGCGTCCGCGTCGTGGAAATCGAACCCGCTGTGGTCGCCATGAGTCAGTTCTTCGCCCATGTAAACGACTTCGTCCTCCG